>JBEKKH010000419.1:0-7174 GCA_050010815.1 Streptosporangiaceae bacterium
CGCCGGCCTTCTCCAGCGCGTCCTTCTTGGCCTGCGCGGTGCCCGATGAGCCGGAGATGATCGCCCCGGCGTGCCCCATCGTCTTGCCCTCGGGTGCGGTGAAGCCGGCCACGTAGCCGACCACCGGCTTGGTCACGTGCTGCTCGATGAAGGTCCCGGCCCGCTCTTCGGCGTCACCGCCGATCTCGCCGATCATCACGATCGCGTCGGTCTCCGGATCCTCCTGGAACGCCTGCAGGCAGTCGATGTGGGTGGTGCCGATCACCGGGTCGCCGCCGATCCCGACGGCGGTGGAGAAGCCGATGTCGCGCAGCTCGTACATCATCTGGTAGGTCAGCGTGCCCGACTTGGAGACCAGGCCGATCCGGCCGGCGGTGGTGATATCGGCCGGGATGATGCCGGCGTTGGACTGGCCGGGCGAGGCAACGCCCGGGCAGTTCGGCCCGATGATCCTGGTGACGTTGCCCGCCGCGCTGGCACGGGCCCAGAACTGCGCGGTATCGTGCACCGGGACGCCCTCGGTGATCACGATGCACAGCGGTATCTGCGCCTCGATCGCCTCGATCACCGCGTCCTTAGTACCAGAAGCGGGCACGAACACCACCGACACGTCCGCCCCGGTGGCCGCCATGGTGTCGGCGACCGCGCCGAACACGGGCACCTCGGCGCCGTTCAGCTCGATCGTCTGGCCGGCCTTGCGCGGGTTGGTGCCACCGACGATCTGCGTCCCCGCGGCCAGCATGCGGGCGCCGTGCCTGCGCCCCTCGGAGCCGGTGATGCCCTGGATCATGACCCGGCTCTGGCCGGTCAGGAAGATGGCCATCTCAGGCTCCCTTTGCTGCAAGTTCGGCGGACCGGCGGGCCGCACCGTCCATCGTTGCCACCTGCTCGACCACGCCAATGGCCGCCTCCTCCAGGATGCGCCGGCCCTCGGCGGCGTTGTTCCCGTCCAGCCGGACCACGATCGGGCGGTCCACCTTGTCCCCGCGCGATTCCAGCATGCCGATCGCCGAGACGATCCCGTTGGCCACCGCGTCGCAGGAGGTGATGCCGCCGAAGACGTTCACGAACACGCTGCGCACGCTGGGGTCGGACAGCACGATCTCCAGCCCGTTCGCCATCACGTCGGCGGACGCGCCACCGCCGATGTCGAGGAAGTTGGCGGGCCTGATCCCGCCGAGCGGCTGGCCGGCGTAGGCCACCACGTCCAGGGTGGACATGACAAGTCCGGCCCCGTTGCCGACGATGCCGACCTCGCCGTCGAGCTTGACGTAGTTGAGGTGCTTCGCCACGGCCCGCGCCTCGATCGGGTCGGTGTTGGTGATGTCGTCGAAACGTCCGTGCGCCTGCCGGAACGAGGCGTTGTCATCCAGCGTCACCTTGCCGTCGACCGCGAGGACCTGGCCGTCCTCGGTGAGCGCCATCGGGTTCACCTCGACCAGCGTGGCGTCCTCATCGGCGAACATGGCCCAGAGCCGTTCGGCCAAAAGGGCGGCTCCCGCCGCGGCCTCCGCCGGGATGCGGCCCGCCGCGATGATCTGTTGGGCCTTGGCGCTGTCCACGCCGGCCAGCGGCGACACGGGGATCCTGGCCACGGCCTCCGGGCTGCTGTGCGCGACCTCTTCGATCTCCATGCCGCCCTGGACCGTGCAGATCGACAGGAAGGTACGGTTGGCCCGGTCCAGCAGGAACGACAGGTAGTACTCGGCCGCGATGTCGACCGCCTGGGCGATCAGCACCGAGTGCACGGTGTGGCCCTTGATGTCCATGCCGAGAATCTGGCTGGCCTTGTGGTAGGCCTCGTCCGGGCCCTGGGCCAGCTTCACGCCGCCGGCCTTGCCCCGGCCGCCGGTTTTCACCTGCGCCTTTACCACGACCAGGGGATGCCCCTGGGCGGCGAACCCGGCCGCGATCTCGCGCGCCTCTTCGGCCGTGTGGGCGACTTTGCCGGGTTGTACCGGGACTCCGTACTCGGCGAACAGTTCCTTCGCCTGATACTCAAACAGGTCCACTCTCAGTCTCCACTATTTCTGCTGCTCATAAGCTTGACTAGCTGGTTTGTCAAGGTCTTGGCGGCCTGTTCCTGGGCTGTATAAAGCACAGCAAGAGCCTGCTCCGGGTCGAGTGGTCTCGGCGGCCGTCCCGGCTTTCCGGTGGGAACGGCAGCCAGGTCCGCGACGTTCCGCGGCACGAGGTCGTTGACCATCGTGTTGCGAATGGCCTGGATCAGGATCATCCGGGCCAGCCTAACGCTCCTGGCCGACGGGCGGTTAGCCAGCCAGTCCTTTTGACGGTGTAACGGGCGGGTGCGCGGCGTGCCGCGGCGGGTGCGGCCGTCGCCCACCACCCCGGCGGATGCAACCGGAGGCGGCACGGCTGCGTCCAATCGGTGTGCATTCCGTAACGAGGCTGGCCGCAGCGCTGGGGATTGCGGCCGCCGCGGCGGTCGGCTGCTCCAGTACGGCTCAGACCGCGCCGGCGCAGCCAGGTCATGCCCCGGTCGAGCGATCGTGTTCGGCCCGGCCCGGGTGGGCGGCGGTGACCCTCACCGACACGTCGCCCCAGCCGGTGGTCACCGCGCCGCCCGGCGCGCGCGTCGTCGTGATCGTGCCGCGATGGGGGTGGGGCACGGCCACGGACGTTGACGTGGTCCGCGCCGGGATCCTGCGGGAAGAATGCAGTGCCCTGCTGCCCGGCGGCGGCAGGCGCACGATCTTCCTGGCCGTCAGGCCCGGCCGCACCCGGGTCGATGCCACGGTCGAGCCCGCCAGCGACCTGGCGATGCCGGGCTGGCTTGGCAACGTGATCGTGCGGGCCGCCCGGGACTAGTGGTTTCCGGTCCGAGGCCGGTGTTCCCGCGCCGAAGCCGCGAGACCGAGTCCGACCCCTTCGCGGGGCCCGTCACGCTTGTCTCGCCTCGGGACGGCGGCCGGAATCGTGACGGGCGGCATGGGTTGGCTTTGCGTGGAGGTTACTTGGCTTGATGGAGACTTACGGGGACGATAGAGGACTTACGGGGACGATGGGGGTGTCGCACAGCCGTTCATCCGGGGAACCGGTCCCAGCCTCGCGCGGCCGCTACCTGCGGGCGGCTCCGCGAGATACCTCGCGTCATCCCCGCCCCGTCCGCATCCCCGGACCACTCTCGTCTCAGCCAGCTAAGAATTTGCACGGAGCATTTTGGCCTGGTGGAGACTTTTGTGCACTATAATCCCTAAAATACTCCGTAAAATCTAAATACTCCACGATATTTGTTCGACCCGGCTGGGCGGCGTTAGTCCCGGCTCCTCGCCAGCGCCAGCCAACCCCGCGGATCCGGCGGCAGCAGATCTCTTGCCCGCGATGAGCCGGAGTACCGCGGTACCGACGAGACCACAGCGATTTACCCAACCACTCACTTAGGATCGGGACGGTGGCCACCGAGACCGAGTCCGAGCCGGAACGGCACAGGCGGCGCTGCCAGCGGACCCTGTTCGACGGGATCGCCGAACAATACGAGGTGTCCCGGCCCGGGTATCCGGCGCACGTGGTGGAGTTCGTCACCGCGACCGCCGGGCTCGGCTCAGGGGCGGCGGTCCTCGAAATCGGCTGCGGGACCGGGCAGCTCACCGAGCGGCTGGCATCCTCCGGGTTCCGCCTGACCGCGATCGACCTGGGCGCGGCCATGATCGCCGCCGCCCGGCAGCGTCTCGCCCGCGCGGACGTCTCGTTCCAGGTCACGTCGTTCGAGGACCTAGCCGCCGTCGACGCATCCTTTGACCTGGTCATCTCCAGTGCCGCGTTCCACTGGATCGATCCCGAGGTCGCGTTCGGCAAGCCCGCTCGGCTGCTGCGTCCGGGCGGCTGGCTCGCTCTGCTTGGCACCGAGGAGCAGTACGACGATCCCCTCGGCGCGACGATGGAGGTCCTGTGGGCCACGCATGGCGCCACCGGCGGTGCCTGGGATAGACGGCTCTCCGATCCCGATGCCATCGCCGCCACCGGCCTGTTCGGGACCCCCGCCTGCCTGACGGACAGGCAGCGGGCCATCCTGCCCGCCGACGCCGTCATCGCCTTGGAAAGCACCAGGGCGGCCTTCCTGAGCTGGCCGCACGACACCCAGCGGCGTTTCACCGAGGAACTCCGCCACCTGCTTGAGCCTCGGCCAGCGGTGGACCTGACCAGGCATACGTCCGTCACCATGGCACAGGTGCTGCGCGGCGCGGGGCCCGGCCGGCCAGGCGCTTAGGCCGGGCTTTCCGCGACTTCGGAGCCGAATTCGGCCCGCACCCAGGCCACGATCTCGGTGGTGGACGCGCCCGGGGTGAAGATCCTGGCCACACCCAGCTGGGACAGCTCCTCGATGTCCTCGTCCGGGACGATGCCGCCGCCGAACACCACGATGTCGGTGGCGTCCCGCTCCTTCAACAGCTCGATGACCCGGCTGAACAGGGTCATGTGCGCGCCGGAGAGGATGGACAGCCCGACCGCGTCCACGTCCTCCTGGATGGCGGCCGCCACGATCTGCTCGGGGGTCTGGTGCAGCCCGGTGTAGATGACCTCGACCCCGGCGTCGCGCAGCGCCCGGGCCACCACCTTTGCGCCTCGGTCGTGACCGTCAAGCCCGACCTTCGCCACGATCACCCGGATCTTGCTCATAACCGCCAGCCTAACTCGCGGCCTGGCCCGCGCCGGTATCGATCAGGACCATTGCGCCGAACGGCCGTTGGTGCTCAGTCCACGCACGGGATCCCGTTCTTGGCGGCGACCGCGCCACCCTGTGCGCCGGTGGTGGGGATGGGGACCGACGAGGCCGAGGAGGACGGGGTCCCGGAGGCGTCGCCCAGCGTGGCGTCCGCGCCGAGCATGACCTCGACGTGGCCGGCCGCCACCGTGGCGCTCGCCATCGCGGTCACGTGGAACAGGGACGCGATGTGGGCGGCGCTGGCCGAGGCGCCGGCGCCGTACGTCACCTCGGTCGTGGTCAGCGCGGTGCCGTTCGCGATCTGCCCGGCCCGGTAGCCGTCCTTGACCAGCGCGGCCGAGACCTGCCCGGCCAGCCCCGGGCTGTTGCCGCCGTTGTAGACGTCCACCGTGGTCTTGGCGGCGTCGGCCGAGCTCTCCGGCTTGGGGCTCGGCGAGCTCGAGGCCCGCGAGGAGGACGCCGCGGGCGGGTAGAACGTCTCCTCCACGATCTGCTTGATGTAGGGCGGGTTGATCTCGTTGGCGTCCTGGCCGTCGATGGTCTCGTACCCCACGATCGGCAGCGTGTTGAAGCTCAGGTTGCCGCTGGTCAGGCTGCGCATCTGACTGGCGAAGTCGAGCAGATTCCAGCCGGAGTCGGTGATCACGTACTGCTTGGCCACCGACAGCAGCGAGTTGATCTTGGTAAGGTCGCTGAGCACGCCATCGGTGCGCAGCTGCTGCATCACCGAGTCCAGGAACGCCTGCTGGCGGTGAGTGCGGTCCAGGTCACCGTTGGCCAGGCCGTGCCGCTGCCGGACGAACGCGAGCGCCATCACGGCGTTGAGGTGCTGATAGCCGGCCTTGTGGGCGTAGAAGCCGGAGTAGGAGTCGTAGGCGACCGGGTGCTTGAGGCAGACCTCGACGCCGCCCAGGACGCTGGCCAGCTCGTAGAAGCCGTCCAGGTTGACCTCGGCGAAGTGGTCGATGTGCACGCCGGTGAGCTGCTCGACGGTGGCCACCGTGGCCGCGCGGCCCGCCTCGTTGCCCGCATAGGCGACCTGGTCCTGGCTCCACGTCGGGTGCTGCGTGCGGACCTGGGATTCCATGGCCGCCAGGGCCAGCCCGTAGGCCTGATCGACCTTGCCCTGGGACTGACCGTCATAGGGGGTCGGGAAGGTGACCCAGTCGTCCCGCGGGATGGAGAAGCCGACCGCTTTCTTGCCGCCCGCCGGGATGTGGATCAGGATCAGCGTGTTGGTGGCGTTGCCGCCGACCCCCGCGGCCACGCCCGCCGCGCTGCCGGCGTGCAGCGCGTTCAATATGGCGGTCGGCAAGATGTTTCCGTTCCAGTCGGTCCGGCTTTCCAGCCCCATCAGCAAGATGTTCTGCGCGCCGATGGACGGGCCGCTGTCGATCGCGTGCGAGCCGCCGATACTGCTCACGTCGCGCACGACAAAGTAAGAAAAGCCGCTTATCGCCAGGACCACGGCCGCAGCGGCACAGCTCAGGGCGTATCCGGCCTTCCCGGCTGCACCCCACAACGAGGCCGACGGGCCTGGCCTTACCATGGCATTTTTCCTCAGCAGTCTCAGCTCCGGATCGTTACCATCCGTCGAAGCCTACCGTCACGGTCCCGTGACCAGCGCGCAACGACTAACATCCGAAGCACATATGAGCGACCCACTACGGGGCGATACCCCCCCGAGCAGGCCTTACGGCGTCACGACTCGCGACACGCCGGCGAGCCGCGATCCCCGGATCCAGGCCTATGGAGCCCGGACGCCCGCCAGCGGAAGCCGGACTCCTGCCGACCGCCAGCCGGGGATGCCTGGACGCGAGCCGGGTCGGCCCGAGCGCGAGCCGGGTCGGCCCGAGCGCGAACCGGGTCGGCCCGAGCGCGAACCGGGTCGGCCCGAGCGCGAACCGGGTCGGCCCGAGCGCGAACCGGGTCGGCCCGAGCGCGATTCCGGTAGGAACGGACGCGTTCCGGGCGGAACCGGGCCGCGGATTCCCGGCGGGATGCGGATAGCCGACGGGGTCGATTCCACTGTCCCGGGCGGGACGGATCCCCGGACGCCCCGCGGAAGCGGGCCACGGATTCCCGGTGGGACCGATCCTCGGAGACCCGGCCGGACCGGGCCGCGGGGTCCGGACGGGACCGAGCCCCGGGAACCCGGCGGAAGCGGGCCGCCGGGTCCGGGTGGAACCGATCCGAGGATGCCCGGCGGAACGGGGCCGCGCGTTCAGGGTCCACGCGGGACCGATCCGAGGATTTCCGGCGGAAGCGGGCCGCGGGTTCCGGTGCCGGGCGGGACCGATCCCCGCGTTCCGGGCAGGACCGATCCCCGCGTTCCCGGCAGGACCGATCGCCGCGTTCCAGGGGGGGCCGATCCCCGCGTCCCGGGCGGGACCGATCCCCGCGTCCCGGGCGGGACCGATCCCCGCGTCCCGGGCGGGACCGATCCCCGCGTCCCGGGCGGGACCGATCCCCGCGTCCCGGGCGGGACCG
>JBEKKH010000420.1:0-7125 GCA_050010815.1 Streptosporangiaceae bacterium
CCGTCTGCGGCGGGCGGTGCAGGTAGTACAGGTCAATCGTGTCGACGCCGAGCCGGGTCAGCGACGACTCGCACGACCTCTTGACGTACGCCGCCTCGCCGCGGACGACGCGGTTCGCGTCGCCGCCCGTGCGGTCGATGCCGAACTTGGTGGCGAGCTGCACCTCGTCGCGCCGGCCCGCGATGCCGCGGCCGACCAGGACCTCGTTGTGACCCGCCCCGTAAATGTCCGCGGTGTCGATGAACGTCACGCCGAGATCGAGCGCGCGACCGATGGTCGCGATCGATTCGTCCCAGTCGGTGGCGCCGTACCACTCGCTCATCCCCATGCAGCCCAGGCCCTGTGCGGACACGGTGAGCTCGCCGAGTTTGGTGGTGCGCATGTGTTTCCTAACTTTCTTGAAGTTCGCTTGCTTGCGGTGCCGACAGGCAGCGGCCGTAGTAGCTGATTTTCGTGTCGAGGAGTTTCAGGCACTCCCGCTGCGCGGCTAGGGCCCGTCGCACCTCGTCACGGTGCTTTTTCAGCAGCTCGATCCGTTCCGCCTCTCCGGCGCCCGATCTGACCAGCTCGGCGTACCGCTGCATGTCCCGCACCGGCATGCCGGTGGCGCGCAGCTTGGTTAGCAGCGACAGCCAGTCCAGGTCGACGTCGCTGAACCGCCGTCGGCCATCCCCGCCTCGCGCGATGGTCCCGAGTAGGCCGATCCGCTCGTACCAGCGCAGGGTGTGCTGGGACAGGCCGCACTTCTCCGCTGCTTCCCCGATGCTCCAGGTGGTCACGAAACAAGCCTACGAGTTAGAGCACGCTCTAACGCAAACCTAGCTGGCGGGCGCGCCACCGAAGGTGACCGTGACGTGCTGGAAGCCCAGCGACGTCAGCATTCCCTGGAGCATGGCCTGGGTGTTTTTCTGCGCTTCGGCCAGCAAGGGGCTCTGCTGGGCCGCGGTCTGGATCTTGGCCTGGGCGGCCTCGTAGACCTGCTGCTGGCTGTTCGGGTTGCCGGAGAAGAAGTTACCGATCCGGTTGAGCAGGCCCTGTTGCTCGGCAACCACGTACGACTGGTTCACGTCGAGCACGGCCGGCTCCAGCTGGGCCTTGGGCAGCGAGACCGTCACCGTCTGCCGGTTCGCCGACATCGTGATGGCCTGGCTCTTCAGACCGGAGAAGTCGATATAGGCGATGTCGTTGCCCTGCCCGATGAACAGCGTCTCGCTGCCGGCCAGGAACGAGGGGAGCAGGGACGTGCGCTTGCTGAGGTCGACTACGACCTCGAACGAGCCACTCGCCGCCTCGTAACGGCTGAGCGCGGTGATCGACTTCAGGATGACCGGCTGGCTGGTCACCGTGGTGGTCTGGGCGAACGGGTTCCTCAGCTGCGGCAGCAGGTGCACCGCGGATAGCACCACTACCAGTACCACCACCCCGACGACGGTGGCCACGATCCGGCCCAGCCATCCCGTCCCGGGCACCCGCGGCATTGTAATCTTCAGCTCGCGCGGTACATGCTTATCGTGTATCTCACGTGTCGTTCCAGGGTCTTCCATAGCGCCGTTCCGTCACGTCGTAGGCCGGTGCCCCATTACCGACTCCGAACTACCCCGGACCGGGCAGATAATTCTCCTTCCCCGGCATATCGCCCGGTGCCTGGGAATACTTACTGGCATGAGGTCCAGATCCAGACGAATCGAAGATTACCGGGAGTGGTCCAGGGGCCCACGTCGGCGGTGGCGCCCGCGATCCAGGGGCCGCGGCTGCCTGATGTGGTTGATACTGCTGGTACTGATCCTTATCGTGCTGGCCGTCGCGTTCGGCGGTTTCCAGAAAGGCACCAAGACCGGTGGTCTCCCCGCCCGCCCAGCGCCAATGATCGCGGCTATGCACCCTCACTATTCGACGGTAAGTATCCGCCGGCCGAGTTAACAGGCGGGGGTCGATGGGCTCGGATTCCAGGGCCAGCACGGCGAAGACGCACTCGTGCACGCGCCACAGCGGCTCGCCGCGGGCCACCCGGTCCAGGGCCTCCAGGCCCAGGGCGTATTCGCGCAGGGCGAGCGAGCGTTTGTGTCCGACGGCGCGCTGGCGCAGCCGGGTCAGGTGGGCCGGATCGGTGTAATCGGGGCCGTAGATGATGCGCAGGTACTCGCGGCCGCGCACCTTCAGGCCAGGCTGAACCAGGCCGGGGTGGGCGGAGGTGCCGGGCTGGGCGGGGATACCGGGGTGGGTTAGGTTCGCGGCGGGCTTGACTACCATGCCCTCTCCGCCGGCGACGGTCAGCTCCTCCCACCACTGGGTGGCCACGGCGGTCGAGGCGGGATCGCTGGTCGCCGCGGCGAGGCGACGGGTGGTCGCGACCAGCTCCGGGCGGGCGGCGGCGAGCCGGTCGGCGACGTCGAGGTGCCATAGGTGCGGATGCGTCTGGTACACCGCGCCTTCGGAGGCGAGCAGCTGGAACGGGGCGACGCGGACGCCGGACAGACCCTGCGTTTCCCAGCAGTAGCGCAGGTAGGCGGCGGTGAAGGCGGCCGCGTGCGCCGAACGGTTCCTGGTCCGGTCGAGCAGCGCGGTCAGCTGCG
The DNA here is from genome assembly GCA_050010815.1 of Streptosporangiaceae bacterium. Taxonomy (GTDB): domain Bacteria; phylum Actinomycetota; class Actinomycetes; order Streptosporangiales; family Streptosporangiaceae; genus Palsa-504. The sequence goes on from JBEKKH010000420.1 coordinate 2,574, forward strand.
CCGCGTCACCGTCGCCGGGCAGGTTCCGGGCGCTGGCCTGCTCGAGCACCGCGATCGCGGCGGGCAGCGCCGCCCGGGCGGCGGCGCCGACCGCGGCGTACTGGTCCCGCAGCAGCGGGCCGGCCTTGACGTTCCAGGGCAGCAGTTCGGCGTCGAGCAGCAGCCAGGAGGTGCCGAGCTCGGTGAACAGCCCGGCCTGCTCGGCGGCCGCTCGGAGCTGACCGATCAGCGCGGCGGTCAGCTCCGCGGCGAAGAACGGGCGGCCGGTCCGCGTCCAGATCGCGCCGGGCCCGGGTACCCCGAACCGTTCGGCGGCGATGTCGGGCGAGCGGCACACCAGCAGCACCGCGCGCGAGCCCATGTGCTTCTCCTCGCACACGACAGCGTCCACGCCGTCGGCGCGGTAGGCCGCAAAGGCCTGGTCCGGGTGCTCGAGCAGGTCGGGGCGCGGCGAGGTTGCGACCGGACTCATGGTGGGCGGCAGGTACAGCAGCCAGCGCGGGTCGACCGCGAAGCGGCTGATCACCTCCAGGGCGGCCGCGGCGTGACCCTCGCGCACCCCGACCCGCGGCAGATATCCGGTCTCGATGACGCGCGAGCCGAGCACGTCCCCCAGGTCGAGCACGTCGGGTTCCCGGCGGCCGGCTCCGGAGGCCACGGCGGCCATGGCAGGAACGGAGGCATCGGCAGGAACGGAGGCATCGGCAGGAACGGAGGCATCGGGGGGCCCCGGCGGGCTGGCGGTCCCGGCGGGACCGGAGGCATCGGAGGAGCCAGGCGGGCTGGCGGCTCGGCTGACGCGCCCACCGGGAACGGCCGGGCCGGGGTGTAGTAGACGCGGGCCGCCGGAACTGAGACCACGGACCGTTCGGGATAATTGAGCGCGGTCAGAAGGCCACCGAAGACACAGCCGGTATCCAGGCACAGGGTGTTGTTGAGCCATTCGGGCCGGGGTACCGGGGTGTGGCCGTACACCACCATCGCCCGCCCGCGGTACTCCTGCGCCCACGGGTAGCGGACCGGCAGGCCGTAGGAGTCGGTCTCGCCGGTGGTGTCCCCGTACAGGCAGAACTCGCGGACCCGGCCGGACGCCCGGCCCTGGTAGCGCTCGATCAGGCCGGCGTGCGCCACCACCAGCCGACCGCCATCCAGCACGTAGTGGCTGAGCAGGCCGTCGATGAACCGCTCGGCCTGCGCCCGGAACTCGGCCGGCTCGGCGGCCAGCTGCTCCAGCGACTCGGGCAGGCCGTGGTTGAGCCGAACGTTCCGGCCGCGCAGCGCCTTGAGCAGCTTGGCCTCGTGGTTGCCCGACACACACAGCGCGTTGCCGGCCCCAACCATGCCCATGACCAGGCGCAGCACGCCCGGGGTGTCGGGTCCCCGGTCGACCAGGTCACCGACGAAGACGGCCCGGCGGTTCGGGTGGCGGGCGCCGGTGGGCCGCCCGGCGTCGTCGCGGTCCAGCTGGTAGCCCAGCTCGGTGAGGAGCTGCTCGAGCTCGGCCCGGCAGCCGTGCACGTCTCCGATGACGTCGAACGGGCCTGGTTCGTGCCGCAGGTCGTTGAACAGCTTGGTGCGGGTGACGGTGGCGGCCGCGACCTCGTCCGGGGTGCGCAGCACGTGCACGGCGCGGAACCCCTCCCGGCGCAGGCCGCCGAGGCCGCGGCGCAGCTGGTCGTGCTGGCGGCGGATCACCTGCGGGCCGAAATCTCGGTCTTCTCGGCCGGCGTTGCGCTCGGTGCACAGCTTCTCCGGCAGGTTCAGGACGATCGCCACCGGCAGCACGTCGTGCTCGCGGGCCAGGGCGACCAGCTCGCGGCGCCGGTCCGGCTGCACGTTCGTCGCGTCCACCACGGTGAGGCGGCCGCCGGCCAGCCGCTTGCCCACGATGAAGTGCAGCAGCTCGAACGCGGCCGGAGTGGCGGACTGGTCGTTCTCGTCGTCGGCGACCAGGCCCCGGCAGGCGTCCGAGGAGATCACCTCGGTCGGCTTGAAGTGCGCACGGGCAAACGTCGACTTGCCCGAACCGGTCACCCCGACCAGCACGACCAGGCTCAGTTCGGGCACGGTCAGCGGAGCGCTGGCCGGGGCGCGGTCGGAGGCGCTGGCCGGGGGGATGGCCGGAGGGCGGTCGGGGACGGAGGTCATGGCGCTGCCTGCCGGTCGAAGACGGCCAGCTGGGTGGGGGGGCCGTGGACGGGATGTTCGGCGCCGACCCCCGCGAAGCGGACCTGATAGCCGAACTCGGCGGCGACGCGGCGCGCCCAGCCGCGGAACTCGTCACGGGTCCACTCGAACCGGTGGTCCTTATGCCGCATCGCGCCGGCCGGCAGCGCCGGGAAACAGACGTTGAACTCGGCGTTGGGCGTCGTCACGATCACCGCCCCCGGCGCGGCGAAGCCGAACACCGACCGCTCGAGCGCGGGCAGCCGGCCGGGATCTGTGTGCTCGATGACCTCCATCAGCACCACGGCGTCGAGCCCCGCGAGCCGCTCGTCACGGTACAGCAGCGAGGTCTGGAAGATCTCCAGCCGGGCCCGCCGCCGGTCGGGCAGCTGGTCGAGCTTGAGCGAGCGCGCGGCCAGCTGCAGCGCCCGCACGGACACGTCGACGGCGCGGACCAGCTCGACGCCGTCGGCGGCCAGCAGGTCCTTGGTCAGCAGGCCTGCGCCGCAGCCGAAATCACCGATCCGCCGCGCGCCCCGCTCGCGCACGATGGCCAGCACGGCCTCGCGGCGCTGGACCGCCAGCGGCCGGCCCGGGGCGGGGCCGGGGACGGCCGGGTCAGAGACGGCCGGGCCAGGGACGGCGGGGCCAGGGACGGCGGGGCCAGGGACGGCGGGGCTGGGGACGGCCGGGTCGGGCACGGCGGGGCCGGGGACGGCCGGGTTGGTGACGGCGTTGTCGAGTTCGGCGGGGTCGGTGACGGCGTTGTCCAGTTCGGCGGGGTCGGTGTCGTCGGCTTCGGCCAACCGGGTCAGCGCGGACCGGGTGAGCACGCGCTGGTGCGCCAGGTAACGCCGGGTGATGAGCTCCTTGTCCGGATGGCCGGCCAGCCAGTCGCCGCCCGCCCGGATCAGCTTGTCCACCTCCTCGGTGGACACCCAGTAGTGCTTGGCGTCGTCGAGCACGGGAAGCAGCACGTACAGGTGGTTGAGCGCGTCGGCCAGCCGTAGCTCGCCGGCCAGCCGCAGGTCCAGGTAGGGCGAGTCGCCCCAGGCCCGGGGCTCGAAGGGCTGCGGCACCGCCTCGACGCTCCAGCCGAGCGGACCGAAGGCGGCCCGCGCCAGCCCGGGGCCGCCCCGGCAGCGCAGCGCGGGCACCCTGATCGCCAGCGGGATGCGGGCCGCGGCCAGCTCGGGCCGGGCGACGCAGCGGCCGGCGAGCGCGGTTCTGAAGGCCTGCTTGAGCGCCACCGCGAGCATGCTGGAGGCGGCGTAGGGCCGGTCGTTGACGTAGTGGGCCAGCTCGGCGTCGGGGCTCTTGCCCTGGCGCCCGCGGACCAGGGCTACCGGGTCGATCTCGAGCAGCAGCGCGGCCGTGCACCGCTCCGGCGTCGCCTCCGGGTAAAAGATATGCCCCTGACCAGCGGAAATGGCGAACGACTGGAGCCGGTCCGGGTGCTTGTGCAGCAGGTAGCCCAGATCGGTCGCAGGCGCCCGCGTGGTGGTGATGGTCAGCAGCACGTGCCATTGTGGCCGATACCAGCACCGGAGATCAAAATCAATTTTTCCGAACGGCCCGTGGTGCTCGCCCGGCGGACATGGACGACGCCAAGTGCATCACGGCCAGCGAGAGGCTTCGAGCCGCGTCCGACTCGCAGGTCCCGGCCCGGACCCACATTGGGTTGCGCGTCTATTCTTCATACCGGCATCCATCGCCTCCTCGTGTCACACGAATAACACATTACACTTTGTTCGACTTTTACCACCAGCCAGGTATTTCAGTTGCCTCTAACGTAGTTATTCGCTATTATGTTTGATGTAAGCGTCGAGGTCAAGCTCGATATCATTTTTCTGAACGGACGGTGGCACGTGTCTCACGGACCGGCTTCCCCAGACCCCAGGCGGGACGAGGATCCCGCCGGGCGTGCTGGCGAGCCCGGCAGGCCGGGCGAGATGCCCGAGGAGTGGCGGGAGCTGCCGCCGTCGCGTGAGGACTGGCTGACCGAGGATGAGTGGGTCGCGTGGCTGTCGGAGATCGAGCCCGAGGAGTGGGCCGGTCCCGGCGAGGACGACGAGCACCTTGAGGATGACGGGCCCGGCGCCGCGGACGGGCCCGGTGCCGCGGACGGGCCCGGTGCCGCGGACGGGCCCGGCGCCGCGGACGGGCCCGGCGCCGCGACGGGAGCGCGGGTTCCGAAGGGGACCGTCCGCGCGTCTAGGGGCCGCCGCCGGGGTCCCGGCCAGCCCGGCTCGGCCCGCCGCGCTCCCGGTGCCTCCCCCGGCCCGGGCGGCGCGTTCGCCACCGGCCACACCCTGGACCTCGCCCCCGGCGGCGCCGCCCTGCACGGCCTGGCCGAGAACGCCGCCGGACCCGACGATTCCTTCCC
>JBEKKH010000421.1:0-7122 GCA_050010815.1 Streptosporangiaceae bacterium
TCCGGGTACCGGTCCACTACGTGCTCGCCGAGCACGAGGCCCTCTGGAACGCCGGCCAGAGCCGGGTCGACGCGTTCGCCGGGATGTTCACCTCCGCACCCCGCGTGGATGCCGCCCTGGCCCGCGGCGTCGGGCACAACATCGACCACCACCACCTCGGCCGGGCCCTGCAACTGCAGCAGCTCGCCTTCGCCCTGACCTGCACCCCGGTGCCGGTCCCGGCCTGACACCCGATCCCGGCGACGCCCTACCATCTCGTCATGGCCTCTCCCCCTTCCCGGAACCGTCGCGCGGTGGCCGCTGTGGCCGGCCACACGGCCGCCGGGGTCCCGGCTCGCGCGACGCGGACACGCACGTCATCCTCACGCCGCGAGCTGGTGATGTCGGAAATCCTCGAGCACGCCACCCGCCTCTTCGCCGCGCGCGGATACGACGGGACCACGCTGCAGGACATCGCCGATGCCATCGGGATCACCAGGCCGGGGCTCTACAACTACATCAGCAGCAAGGAACAGCTGCTCGCCGAGCTCGTCAGGGACGTCAGCGAGAACACCGCGCACATCGTCCGCGCGGTCCGGCTCCGCACCGACCTCAGCTCGGTCGAGAAGCTGCGGACCGTGGTCCGCGCGCTGGTACTCCAGCGCGCCGGAGCGCCGGAGCGCTTCCGGGTCCTGGACCGGACCGAGGCCGCGCTGCCGGCGGAAGTAGCCAGCCTGCACCTGAAGGCGCGCCGGGAGGTCCTCGCCGAGGTAAGGACCATCATCGAGGAAGGCGTGTCGCGGGGAGAATTCCGTCCTCGGGACGAGCGGCTGGCGGCGCTGTCGGTCATCGGCATGTGCAACTGGGTCGCGTGGTGGTTCCACCCGGGCTCCGACCATCCCGCCGAACCGGTGGCCGACCAACTCGCCCAGAATGCCGTCGACATGCTCGCCTACCCGGAGGGCAACGGCTCGCCGGCCACCGCGCCGCACCGCGCGCTGCAGATGGTCAGAGAGAACCTCGACTACCTCGAGCGCTTCCTCGGTCCAGAGCCCCGTGACGACCCGGGCTCAACGGTGAACGGCTGACCTTCCCCGAGGATTCGGAAAGCCAGTGACAAACCAAGTGACAACGACTCCAGGCATCACCAGACGGAGTGCGACGCACTCAGGCACCGATTTCTGTCTGGCCTGCGGTAATCCGACCTAACGCGATGCCGCCAGACGATACCGCTCGGCATCGTAAGGAGAAGGTCTACGGTTCGATTCCGTAACGTTGCACCAGGTCAGAGGCCTAATTACAGTGTAGATTTCGACTAATTGATGCTGCAGTGGGGACTAACGGGTTCACGGAGGGGCCGTCGGTCTCGTTACCGGTAGACTGGAGGACGTGAGCCAGCCGCTTGCCGAGCCAGCGCACCAGTTCGCCCGCGTCCGAGCAGCAGGTCCGCTCGCACGCCGCCGAACTGGTCCAGCTCGCTGCCCGGCACGGCATCACCGCCTTGGCGTACGCCTCGCCCGGCCGCCTGCGCGGCCACGTCGCCGACGACCGGGACCTGTTCGACATGTTCGAGTTCCAGCGGGCGGCCGCGGACCTGCTCGGCGCTGAGGTCACGGTCTACTCCGACGGGGCGCTGCGCAACCAGCACGTCAGCCCCGACCTCGTCACCGCCACGTCCCTGTGAGCGACGTCCGCCCGGACCGTCACGCGCTACTGGAACTAGAGGCCTTGCTCGGTGCGATCGAGGCCCTGCGCGATGAGGGCGACGCCGCCCGGTTCGACCGGGAGCCCCGCTACCGCTCAGGCGGTTCACCTGGTCCCGCCTGGACTCGCTGCGAGAAACGGTCGGGCCCATCTTCGCTCCGCTCGATAACGCTGCGTCCAGTCTCACGCTGCGTCCAGTCTCACGCTGGGCCGGCAGCCCGCCACGGCCGGACAGTGCGCCTTCCGCCCTCCAGCACGTTCCCGACCTCGGATGGTTCCAGCCTTTCCTTGCGGCACCGCCGCCCAGCCTGATGATCATCACGTCGCGCAAAATGCGTACCAGCCAGCGCCGGTTCTACCGCAGACCAGGACTTCGGGCTCGCCGCCTGGCGCGCTGCTCACATGGTTGATATGCCTGTGATCGTGAAGAGGGCCGCCTACGACGAGCGTGGCAGCCTCTCCTTGTGGACCGGTCATTGTGTTGAGGCTTTCTCGCGCGAGACGGGGTCGCTCGGTGGGCATCGCCACAAGTTTCTATTGACAGTGCGGCTGTATCTAAAGGCGGCCTGTACGCCCGCCTCGCCGCCCTGCCCGCCTCAGAATGGAAGACCGCCGTCATCGCCCGCTCCGGCCGCTACCGGCGGCCCCGCGTGCACGAGGACACGATCACGCTCGCCGGGATCAGCTCCCAGGTCCGCCAGATCGCCATCAAGAACATCGGCCGCGACGAGCCCACCCTGCTCATCACCAACGACACCGCCGGCAAGAGCAAGGACCTGTTCGGACGCTACGCCGAGCGGATGATGGTAGAGAACGAGCTGGACGCCTACATCGGCGGGTTCCACCTGGACGCCCTCACCAGCGGCGTCTCCCTCAACGTCGACCTGGACACCACCCTGACCGTCGTCGCCGGGAACCTGTACCGGCTGCTGGCCCTCAAGCTGCCCCGCTACGAGAAAGCCACCCCCGAAACCCTGTGGCGCGACTTCCTGGACGCCACCGGCACCCTGCACATCGACCAAGCCAGCGTCACCTGCGCGCTGAACCTGCGCAGCCACCACCCCGCCCTCATCGACGCCGGATTCGCCGACCTCGAAACCCCGATCCCCTGGTGGGACGGTCGCACCCTCCGGTTCAGGTTCCCGCCACGATGACCACCCAGCCGCGGGAAACCTCAACTCAATTATCTGACCGGGAATCGAGGTTAGCGGCGATCGCGGCAGCTCGATGCTCAGGCCGCTGTAGCCGGGATCGACCGCGGCTGCCCGCCCGGCAGCGGGCGACGGGCGCTTGCTCGTCTGCTTGGAGCTACCAGACTTCTTCGGCTTGCGGCCACGAGACCTCGGCGACATCGGAACAGCCTGACGGAGCAAACCCAGGGCGTGGCCAGGTGTCTGCGGCGGGATGGGCGTGGCCAGGTGTCTGCGGCGGGATGGATCTAGCCTCCGTTCGCACGCGGGCCCGGCGCGAGTCGGACCGGTGGATCCTCGGCGGGTCAAGGTCTGGACGAGTGGCGCGCCGGACGCGGACTACGGCATGTGCCTCGCGAGACCACCTGGGCCGTGGCCGAGCACCGGCCATCGCGTGGACGCTTTCCGCGGCCGCCGCAGCTGACACGACCACCGGCCGACCTCCTCAGCCGGGGTGATCGGGTTCCCGCCACTGGATGACGGTGCCGTTGGCGAGCAGATCCGCGATCTGCGCCTGGTCGTATCCGATCTCGCCGAGGATCTCGACCGTGTGCTGGCCGAGTACGGGCGCGACGCCGATGTCGGGCAGGGTGCCAGCTGAGAAGAGCAGCGGCGATCGCACCCGGCGTACCGTATGCCCGACGGCGTCCTCGCGCGTCTCGAACAGGCCGACGGCCATCGCGTGTTCGTCGGTGACCAACGAGGTGAGGTCGTTGATCGGCGAATGCGGAATCCCCGCTGAGGTCAGGACCGCGAGCCAGTGCGCCGTGGGCCGCTGGCTCAGTTCGCTCTCGAGCAGGCCATACAGCTCTGGCAGGTTGAGGTTGCGGGCGGTGCCGGTCACGAACCTCGGGTCGGCGGTCAGTTCGGGCCGGCCGATCTCGGTGAAGAAGGCCTGCCAGTGACGGTCGGTGTTGGGAAGGACGCTGAGGTAGCCGTCGAGTGTCCGGTAGGGCCGCCGGAATTCCGAGATCATCCGCGGATATCTCTCGGCTCCATAGGCGGGCACGAAGGCCGAGCTGCCCATCTGCTCGGCCATCAGGTAGTCGATCATCGACTCGAACATGGGCACCTCCACCGCCTGCGCACGCCCGGTCCGCTCCCGCTCGAACAGGGCCGCCATGATGGCGTAAGCCGCGATGATCGCTGCTGTCTTGTCGGCGATCGCCGATTTCACGTACTCAGGACGGCCAGTCACGATGCCCTGCAGGTGAGCCAGCCCGCTGGTCGCCTGCATGGTGTCGTCGTAGGCCAGCCGCCCGGCGTAGGGACCGTTGGTACCGAACCCGGTGATGCGGCAATAGATGGTGCTGGGCGATATGTCGCGCACAGCTGTCTCACTGAGACCGAGGCCCTGGATAGCGCGAGGGCTCATGTTGTGCACGAACAGGTCCGCGCCCGTGAGCAGCCGGGTCACGATATCGTGCGCCTCGGGTCGCTTGAGGTCGGCCACGAGGCTTCGCTTGCCGTGGTTAAGCGCGAGGAACACGCTCGACAGGCCCGGTGTCGGGCTGGGCGCCGCCACCCGCATGAGATCACCCGCCGGCGATTCGATCTTGATGACCTCGGCTCCCAGCTGGGCCAGCATGCGTGTGGTCAGCGGGCCGAGCACGAACGCGGTCAGGTCGAGGACCCGGATGCCAGCCAGCGGCCCGGAGTAGGCAGGACCCGGCGCGTCAGCGCGGCTAGGTCCATCCGCTGGAACGCGTGGTGCTGGTCCTGGATCGTGATACGCAGGCAAGGACGACCTCCGGGGAGTGAGCGCTGTCCACTGCTTTACGATACGGTATACGGCATTCAGGAAATGTGCGCTCTGAGCGTGCCACCGGACCTGAGGTGTACGTGGTGCACCAGGAAAGGATGGACAGATGGCAGTGGCCAGCACGCGTGACGCCGCCGGCGAAGCCGCAGACCTGGCCGGCCGGGTGGCCGTCATCACCGGGTCGACCCGGGGCATCGGCTTGGCCACGGCCCGCCGGCTCGTCCGGCGGGGCGCCTGCGTTGTCGTGAACAGCAGGACGGACGACGAGGGTGCGGCCCTGAAGGGCCTTGACCTCGGCGAGCGGGCGGCCTTTGTCGCCAGCGACGTCTCCGCGGTGGCGGGGGCGCAGCGGCTCGTGGACCTGGCCCTGGAGCGCTTCGGCCGCGTCGATGTGTGGGTCAACAATGCCTCCCCCAACGTCAAGATCGACTTCTTCGACCAGCAGCAGCCCGCCGACTGGCACCGGACGATCGACGGCAAGATGTTCACCACGATCAACTGCATCCACGCGGTCCTTCCGGTGATGCAGGCCCAGGGCGAAGGCTGCATCGTCAATATCGTGTCCGACGCCGCGCGGGTGGGCACGGCCGGAGAGTCCCTGGTGTCCGCCGCGTACGGCGGGGTGATCGCGCTGACCAAGTCACTCGCCCGCGAATTCGCCCGGCACCGGATCCGGGTGAACTGCGTGTCGATCACGTTGACCACCGGCACGCCGGGCTACGAACGGATGATCGCCGACGAGGTGCGCTCGAAGATTTTCGCCAAGATCGCGGCCAAGATGCCGTTCGGGGTGCTGGATCCTGACGACACCGCGCAGGCGGTGGAGTACTTCGTCCTCGCCAAGCGGGTCACCGGCCAGACGCTGAGCGTCAACTCGGGCTTGAGCTTTCCCGGCTGAGCCGGGCCGCCAGCCCGATCGGGTCACCGTGGAAGGAAGTAAGGCAGTGGATCTGAGCAGCGCTCTCGAGGGCGTTACCGTCTTGTCATTGGCCGAGCAGTTCCCCGGCCCGCTGTGCACCCGGCTGCTGGCCGACCTCGGCGCGGAGGTCATCCAGCTCGAGCGGCCCGCGGGCGGCGATCCGCAGCGGCAGGCGAATCCGTGGCTCTTCCGTTTCGCGGGTATCGGCAAGAAAAGCGTCGCGCTGAACCTCAAGGACGCGGACGCGCACTCCGCCGCCCGCCAGCTCGCCGAGCGCTGTGAGGTGCTGGTCGAAGGATTCCGGCCCGGCGTGATGCGGCGGCTGGGGCTGTCCTACGACGAGGTGCGGGAATTCAATCCCAAAGTCGTCTACTGCTCGATCTCCGGTTACGGTCAGGAAGGCCCGTACCGTGATCTGACCGGCCACAATATCAACTACGAGGCGATCAGCGGATATCTCGAGCCGTACACGACCGGCGAGTACGAGTACTTCACCGGAGGGCCGCCCTGGGGTGACGTGATCTCCGGGTCGCTCGCGACGTCGGGCATCCTGGCTGGCCTGCGCCAGGCGGAGCAGACGGGCGCCGGCACCTTCGTCGACATCACGATCACCGACAGTCTCGTCTTCGGACTGGGCGGTGTTCTGACCAGGCATGCGAATGGCGGCGAGACGTGGCCGCTCCGCGAGGGGGGTTACGGGCTGTTCCGGTGCTCGGATGGCCACATCGCCCTGGGCATCGCGCATGAGGACCATTTCTGGCGCGCGCTCTGCGTCCTGCTCGGCCTGGAGCAGTACGCCGACCTGGATCACATCCAGCGGATCGAACAGCGCGATGAACTAAGGGCGGCAATCGGTGCCCGGCTCGTCCTGCAGTCCGTCGAGTACTGGGTCGATGCCATGGGCGAGGAGATACCGTGCTCGCGGGTGCACCGAATCGCCGACGTAGCCGAGGACCCTCAGATCGTTCAGCGTCGCCTCTTCACGGACGCCCGGGACGAGACCGGGGAGCGGTTCGTCACGGTACGGTCGCTGTTCCGCGGACCGGACGCGCCCCCGCGGTCGGTCCCCGCGCTCGGCCGCCATACGCGTGACGTGCTCGTCTCCCTCGGCCTGGACGACGCAGACATCAGCGGCATCATCGCGCCTGACCGCGGGGCCGCAACGCCGGCGCCGCCACGGTGACCGGTTCCAGCGGACGGACGACACCGTTCGGCGTATCGGGTCCTGAGTGCAGCATGCGGTATACTGCCCGGCGTTCGGTTAGCTGTCTTTGTTCACGGGAGCCCATTATTTTGGCGTCGATTCGTGTCGTGATCGGCTTCGGGGCCGGCGCTGCCTATCGAATGGACCGGGCCGGCGGGTTCACGACCCAGGGGGAGCTCGTTGAACGATGGTTACGTCCGACTCGGGGTCGATCACCCGGCACCGGCTCAATGACCAGATTGCCTCGCGCATTCGCGAGGAGATCCTCTCCGGCGACCTGCGGCCCGGGACCCGGATGGTGCAGAGCGACTGGGCGGACCGGCTCGGGACGAGCCGGATGCCGGTACGTGACGCGTTCCTGCGC
>JBEKKH010000422.1:0-7098 GCA_050010815.1 Streptosporangiaceae bacterium
GCCGACCGCTGGCTGCGAGCGGCGGAGCGGCGGTTCGCGGCCGCGGGAATCGAGGCAGCACGCCCGGACCTGTGGGCCAGCGACGACCCGAGCGGGACCGTGCCGGGCGCGAGCCAGCCGGGCAACGCCAGCCTGCTTGCCTACGTCACAGACGGCTGCCTTGGCCACGGCGGGCCGCGCCGCCACGACGACCTGTGCCGTCTCAACGACGGCCTGCGAGCCCGGGGCCGCCGCGCGCTGGCCGCCTACCTGTGCCAGCGGGACCGCGTCCCGCTGCCCTGGCCGCCGGGCGGCTACGCCGCGAGCGCTGCCGACCTGTCCGGCCTGCTGCTGCTCGACGTGGAGGCCGGCCTCGGGGAGCAGGCCAGCCGGATCGAGGACGCCTGCGGGGCGGCCCAGGCGCTGGTTTCCCGGGCCATGCTCGGACTTGAGCCCGGCTGGCCCGTGAGCCGTGAGTTCGGGCGGCTGTGGCAGGGGCGGTTCCAGACGTACGCGGCCTGGCAACGGGCCAGGCGCCGGGAACTGTACCGGGAGAACTGGATCGGATGGGACGAGGTGGCCCGCGTCCAGCACGTCGAGGCCTTCCGCTTCCTGGAGTCCCGGCTGCGGTCGGCCACCCTGACCATCGCGGCGCCTGGCGGCCTGGACTGGTGGCCGGACGGCCACGCCGACCTGGCGGACGCGCCCGAACTCCTGCAGCGGCGCGAGCCGTCCACCCTGCTCGCTCTCCCCCCGGGTCAGCAGACGCCGAGCGTCGAGGGGCTTACCGTGCTCGGCCGGCCGCGGTGGGCGGCGCAGCCGTCCTGGCTCGCCGCGGCTCCCCAGCCCCCGGCCGGCGTGACGGGAGACGGCGGGTCAAGCCGAAGCGGTTCCGGAGGCGTCGAGCCGGGGGCGGTGCCCGCCGTCAACGTCCGCGCGCTCGCCGCCGCGGCCGAGTCCGACGGGGCCGACGGGGCCGACGGGGCCGACGGGGCCGGGCCGACGGAGGCCCTGCCGCTCTGGCTGCAGGCGGCGACGCGGCTTGGCACCGGGTTCGTCCGGGTCGCCGCCGCCGGGGTGCCGGATGCCGCCGACGGCCCCGGCCGGGACGAGGGCCGGCGCGGCGACGTAGACGAGTACTACTTCTGGCTCGTCGGCGTGCTGACGTACGACTCGCCCGCGGACTCCAACAGTTCCCCGGACGGCGACGGGTCCTTCGACGGGACCTATCAGTTCGGGTTCCAGGATCCCTACTATGACCAGGTCCAGCAGCAGTCGACGCAGTGGGACGGCGACAGCCAGGTGCCATCATTGCTGGCCCGGTGGCAGCCGGAACGCGCCGCGCGGCTCGCCTGGTGCCGCGTGTCTAACGGGGAGTTCGGACAGCCCCGGCGGTCACGGGAGTGGGTCACGGTCAGCGAGCAGCCGGTCCTTGCGTTCCAGGGCCGCGGATGGGACTCGCTGTACTTCGGCCTCGGCGCGGGGTCGCCGGCCTCAGGTTTCCGGTACGACCTCGCCACCGATGAGGCGGTCGCGCTGCCCGAGGTGATCGCCGCTCCGCAGCCGACGTTCTCCTGCCCGGGCAACTTGCCGTCGTATCCGTTCTTCGCGTACTCCTCACCCGGTGCCCGGCTCTTCCCCGCGTCGCGGTTCGCCACGTCTGTGACCGTGGCCGCAGCGCTGCGGACCCGCTGCCAGTACGACCTGGCGCTGCGCTGGTACCGGCGCTCGTTCGACCCGCTGCAGCAGGACTGCGCATGGGTGCACGGCACGGCCGACACCGAGGCCGGAACCGAGGCCGGCACCGACGCGACCCAGGTCACCGCGGCGAGCGCCCGGGACCGCGCGGTGGTCATGGACTACTGCCGCACGCTCGTCGAATGGGGCGACGCGCTCATGCGCCGTGGCCGGTCGCCTGAGGCATTCGGACAGGCGCGGGTGCTCTACGACACGGCGGAGCGGATCGCCGGCCCGCGGCCGCGGACCGTCATGGCGCCCGAGCCGGACGTGCCCGCCACCGTCGCGGCGTTCGTCCCGGCCTACGCGCCGCTGAACCCCCGGCTCGTGGACCTGTACGACCTCGTCGCCGACCGGCGGGAGCTGGTGCGCCAGTCGGTCGACGCCGAACGGCTCAGGAACGGGCGTCCCGGCCTGGACATGCCGTACTTCGACCAGCCTGCCACGGAGCCCGCCCCGGCGGACTGGTCCGGGCGGCCAAGCCCCTACCGGTTCCAGGCCCAGATCCGGCAGGCCATCGAGCTGGCCGGGCGGGTGCGCGAACTGGGTGCCGCGCTGCTGTCCGGCTACGAGAGGGGCGACGCCGAGTACCTCGCGTCCATGCGCGTGGAGCAAGAGCGGGAGCTGACCGCCTTGACCATCGCCATCAGGCAAGACCAGTGGCGGGACGCCGACTGGCAGGTGCAGGCGCTGCAGCAGACCAAGGACGTCAGCCAGGCCAACCTCCTCTACTACGCCGGCCTGTACAACAGCGGGCTGCTCAACGACGAGAACCAGCACATCGACCTCACCACCGACGCCCTGGCGACGAGAACGGCCGCCAACCTGATCGAGTCCGTCGGCGAGGCCATGAACATCATCCCCGACCCATTCGTCGGGGCGCTGTCAAGCGGCGTCGCCGTGCCGGCAGGCACGAAGCTGGCGAACCTGTTCGAGGCGATCGGCCGGATCGTGAACGCGGTCGCCGACATCATGAGCACCACCGCGGCGCTTGACCTGACGCAGGCGGACTGGCAGCGCCGCGCGGTGGACTGGCTGCACCAGACGCAGACGCTACCGATCGAGATCCAGCAGATTGAACTGCAGATCCTCGGCGCGCACCGGCGCCGTGACCAGGCGCTGCGCGAGCTGAGCAACCAGCAGCGGCAGGTCGAAGGAGTCACCGAGGTGCTCGACTTCCTGCGCGACAAGTTCACCGCCACCGAACTCTACCTCTGGCTGCAGCAGGAGACCGCGGCGCTGTACCGGCAGCTGTACGAACTGGCGCTGCGGGCGGCCCGGGAGGCCGAACGGGCCTTCAACTTCGAGCTGCGCAACGGCGAGCAGCGGTTCCTGCCGCAAGATGCCTGGGACGACCGCCACGCCGGGTTGCTGGCAGGCGAGCGCCTTGACCTCGCGCTGCACCGCATGGAGCAGGCCTACCTCGACCAGAACAAGCGCGAACTCGAGCTGACCAAGCACCTCTCGCTTCGGCTCGCCTTCCCCCTGGACTACCTGCGCCTGCGCGTCGCCGGCCACTGCGAAATCGACATTCCCGAGTGGATGTTCGACCTCGACTACCCCGGTCACTACCTGCGTCGGCTGCGGGCGGTCCAGATGACCGTTCCGATGACCGCCAGCCCGCTGACCGGGGTGCACGCGCGGCTGACCCTGCTGAGCAGCAGGACGCGGGTCAGCCCGGAGGTGCGCCCGCCCGCCCGGCACGGCTGCCGGGACGCCCGGCCGCGCGGCGAGTACCCGCCATGTGCCGACGACCCGCGCGTCATCCGCGAGTACGCCGCCCGGGAGGCGATCGCGACATCGGAGGGGCACGACGACTCTGGCCTGTTCGAGCTGAGCTTCCGTGACGAGCGGTACCTGCCGTTCGAATACCAGGGCGCGGTCAGCCGGTGGCGGATCGAACTGCCGCCGGAGAATAACTACTTCGACCTGGACACGGTGACCGACCTTGTCCTGCACCTCAGTTACACGGCGCGGGAAGGCGGCCCGGCGCTACGCGAGGCGGCCAGCGAGCAGGCCCGCGGCCGGCTGCCCGGCGACGGGCTGCGGATATTCGACGTGCGCCACGATTTCCCCGACGCCTGGCCGGGACTGGGCGGTCCTGGCGGCAGCGCCGAAGACACCGCGCGGACCCGGGGACCGCGACGGCTGCGGCTGGGCTTCACCCCGGCGATGTTCCCGTTCGTGCCCGGCCGCCCCGCCTGCGTCATCGACCGGCTGATGCTGCTGTTCGCGGCGCCTGGCGCCGAGCCGGGACGGCACCATGTGGTCCGGTTCCTGACCGACGTCGCCGGGCACGGGCATGACGGGGACGGGCATGACGCACACGGGCACAGCGAGGAGATCGAATGCGTCGCCGAGGCCGCGTGGCCCGGGTTCTTCCGCGGCGTGATCGACCTGCGCGACCGGCCGCTCGGCCCGCTGCGGGCGGACCGGCCGGCCTACTGCCAGTTCGAACTGCCCGCCGACGCCGGGGAGATCCGCACCGCCTTCATCCTGGCCAGCTACGACGTCTCGCGTGACGACATGACCGCGTCCCGCCGACCGCAAAGGTAAGCGGTGTTCCCCGCCGACCCCACGAGGCCGCAGGACCAGGCACCGGCCCCGAGCGGAGCGGCCCCCGGGCCAACGCCGCCCGGCTCCGGCGGCGCGCCAGCCGATCCCGGTCCGGCCGCGGCCGCCGGCCATGGCTGGCAGCCCGCCGAGGGCGGCCCTCCTCCCCTGCCGTCGGTCTCGCTGCCCAAGGGCGGCGGCGCCATCAGGGACATCGGCGAGAAGTTCTCGGTCACCGCCGCCACCGGCACGGCGAACCTGACCGTCCCGGTCGCGACGAGCAACGGGCGCGCGAGTTTCGGCCCCACGCTGAGCCTGAGTTACGACTCGGGCAGCGGCAACGGCCCGTTCGGCCTGGGCTGGAAGATGTTGCTGCCGGCCATCACGCGCAAGACCGACAAGGGACTGCCACGGTATGCCGACGACCCGGACGCGGACACGTTCCTGCTGTCCGGGGCCGAGGACCTGGTGCCGGTCCGGGCCGAACGGGACGGCGCCTGGCTCGAGGCGCCCGGGCGGCGGGCCGAGGGCGGCCGCGACTTCCTGGTCCAGGCCTACCGGCCGCGGGTCGAGGGGCTGTTCGCCCGCATCGAGCGCTGGCGTGACCTGGCCTCCGGCGGGACGCACTGGCGCACGATCTCCAGCGCCAACGTCACGACCGTCTACGGCGCGACCGCGGCCAGCCGCATCGCCGATCCAGCCGATCCCTCCCGCGTGTTCAGCTGGCTGATCTGCGTGACCTACGACGACAAGGGCAACGCCGCCCGCTACGAGTACCTGCCGGAAGACAGCGCGGGCGTCGACACCGCACGGCCCAGCGAGCGCAACCGCACCGCGTGCTCCCGTTCGGCGAACCGGTACGCCAAGCGCGTCCGCTACGGCAACATCCGGCCCTGGCGGCCCGGCCTTGAGGCCATCCGGTCGGGGCAGGACCCGGACGGCGGCTGGATGTTGGAGGCGGTGTTCGACTACGGCGACCACCGCGCGGACGGCCCGCCGCCTGAGCCGGACCGGCCGTGGCCGGTGCGCGAAGACCCGTTCTCCACCTACCGGCCGGGCTTCGAGGTGCGCACCTACCGCCGCTGCCACCGGATCCTGATGTTCCACCACTTCCCCGCCGAGCCGGGTGTGGGCGCGGACTGCCTGGTGTCCTCGACCGACTTGACCTATGCCAGCACCGGCGGCAGCGGCATGACGACGGTGACGGCGGTCACCCGCACTGGCTACCGGCGGCGTGACGGCGGGTACCTCGCCGAGTCGCTGCCGCCGCTCGAGCTGCGCTACAGCCAGGCCGTCGTCGGCAGCGAGGTCCGGGACCTGAGCCCGCAAGCACTGGCGAACCTGCCCGTGGGCGTGGAAGGCACGGACTACCAGTGGGTGGACCTCGACGGTGAGGGTCTGTCCGGCATCCTGGCCAGGCAGGGCGGCGCCTGGTTCTACAAGCACAACCTCGGCGGTGGCCGGTTCGCGCAGGCCCGGATGCTGGCCGCCCAGCCCGCCGGGACGCAGGCGGGTGCCCGGCGGGAACTGCTCGACCTGGCGGGCGACGGGCACCTGGATCTCACCGAGCTCGGCGGCCCGGTGCCCGGGTACTACTCGCGGAGCAGCGGCGACGGCTGGCAGCCGTTCCGCTCGTTCCGCTCGTGGCCGGACATCTCCTGGGACGACCCCAACCTGCGCATGGTCGACCTGGACGGTGACGGCCTCGCTGACGTGCTGATCACCGGCGACGACGCGTTCACCTGGTACCCCTCGCTCGGCCTCGACGGCTTCGGCGAGGGCCGGCGGGCCTTCTCCGCCGACCCGCGGACCGAGGAGCGGGGACCGCGACTGCTGCTCGCCGACCCCGAGCAGACCATCTACCTGGGGGACATGACCGGGGACGGCCTGTCCGACCTGGTCCGGGTCCGCAACGGCGAGGTGTGCTACTGGCCCAACACCGGCTTCGGGCGGTTCGGCGCGAAGGTGACGATGGACCACAGCCCGTGGCTGGACCCGCCCAACCTCTTCGACCAGCGGCGGGTCCGGCTCGCAGACACCGACGGCACCGGGTGCATGGACCTCGTCTACCTAGGCGCCGACAGGGTCCGCGTGTACCTGAACCAGTCAGGCAACGGCTACGGCGAGCCGCACCCGCTGCCGCAGGCATTCCCGCAGGCAGACGGCCTGACCCACGTCATGGTCGCCGACCTGCTCGGCCACGGCACCGGCTGCCTGGTCTGGTCCTCCCCGCTGCCCGGTGACGCCGGGCGCCAGGTACGGTACGTCGACCTGATGGCCGCGGGCAAGCCGTACCTGCTCACCGAGGTGGTCAACAACCTCGGCGCCGAGACGGTGATCGGCTACACCCCGTCTACCACGTTCTATCTCGCCGATGCCGCGGCCGGGCGGCCGTGGATCACCCGGCTGCCGTTCCCGGTGCAGGTGGTGGAGCGCGTCGAGGTCTTCGACCGGGTCAACCGGAACAAGTTCACCACCAGGCACGCCTACCATCACGGGTACTTCGACGGGTTCGAGCGGGAGTTCCGCGGGTTCGGCATGGTCGAGCAGTGGGATACCGAGGAGCTGGCCGTCCTGGAGTCCCGGCCGGCCGGCCCCGGCGAGTTCGCGGACCCGGACCGGACCACCGACCTGCCGCCGGTACTGACCAGGACCTGGCTGCACACCGGGGTTTTCCCGGACGAGGACACGGTGAGCCGCCTGTACGCGCGCGAGTACTGGCACGCGCCGGGGGACGGCGACCCGGACCTGCCCGACACCGCGCTGCCGGGCACGCTCCGGCGGCCGGGACGCGCCTCCTGGCCGTGGCGGCTATCCCGGACCGAGGCG
>JBEKKH010000423.1:0-11762 GCA_050010815.1 Streptosporangiaceae bacterium
GAGCAGCTGCTCGACGTCACGCTGCAGCCGATCGTCTTCGTGACGCTGTTCGTGTTCTTGTTCGGCGGCGCGATCAAGGGCGAGAGCAGGCACACGTACCTGCAGTACGTGCTGCCCGGCATCATGGTAATGACGGTGGTGTTCGCGAGCATGGGCACCGGCATCGGGCTGAACACCGACGTCACCAAGGGCATCTTCGACCGGTTCCGGAGCCTGCCCATCTCCCGGTCGGCCCCGCTGACCGGGACGATCATGGGCGATTTCGTCCGCTATCTCGTCTCGATCGCGATGGTCTTCGGGTACGGGTCGCTGCTCGGCTTCCGCATCGCCACCAATCCGCTGTCCGCGCTCGGCGCGGCGGGACTGATGTTCGTCTTCGGCTTCGCCGTCGGCTGGATCTGGGTGCTACTTGGCCTGTACGTGAAGTCCCCGCAGAGCCTGCAGGGATTCGGGTTCATCGTCATGTTCCCGCTCGCGTTCGGGAGCAACGTGTTCATCCAGACCAGCACCCTGCCCGGCTGGCTGCAAGCATGGGTTAGGGTCAACCCGGTGACCGCGCTGGCCAGCGCCTCCCGCGGCCTGATGCTGGGCGGACCAGTCGCGGCCCCGGCGTGGCACTCCATCGTCTGGAGTATCGCGATCACCGTCGTCTTCGCGCCGCTGGCCGTGCGCCGGTACCGCCACATCGGCTAGCCGGGATGGTCACCGCCATGCCGGAACGACTGACGGGTCGCTTGAGCGTCGCGTCCCTCAACACCTGGGGCATCCACATCCTTGGCTCGGACCTGGCCGCGCGGTACGCGGCGATCGGCACCGAGTTTGAGGCAGGCCGCGCTGATGTCGTGTGTTTCCAGGAGGTGTTCAGCGACTGGCAGCTGCAACTGCTCGCCCGGCGGATGCCCTCGTTCCGGCACGTGAGCTACCGGCCCTCGGCGGCTGGGCCAGCCGGCGGCCTGGTGACGTTCTCGCGTCGGCCGGTGTCCGTCACGGCGTACCGGGGTTTCGGCACCCCGCCCAAGGTTCCCGGCATCCCCCGGAGGATCAGGTTCAGGGCGCGGGCGAAAGGCGCCCTGGTGACCCGGTTGGCGTGCCCCGGGCTGTGCATCGTCAACACGCATCCCGTGGCCAACTGGGACGGGGACTGGTCGCGGACGGGCCGGTTCTACCCGCTGCACCGCGCTCACCTGGGCGCCCTGGCGCGGATGGTGGGCAGCATGGGCGTCCCGGCGGTCGTGTGCGGGGACTTCAACGTGGACCGTGACAGTTCCCTGTTCGGCGATTTCATGGCAGAGACAGGACTGGCCGACGCGTTCGATGGCAGGTGCGCGCCGACGTTCCGCGCCGAGTATCTCCCGGTCGGCAAGGTGCCGCACTGCATCGATTTCATCTTGACCACGACCGGGGTCACGGCCGAATCCGCGGGGGTTCTGTTCACTGGCAAGGTGGCCCTGCCGGGCGGCCCTGGGTACCCCTCAGATCACATCGGACTGTGCGCCGACCTGCTCCTGACACCACCAGCCCGCCGGCCAGGGTAGCCCTCTCCCGCGTCGCGTCAGCGCCCGGGTCGGGTGATCCCCGCGCGGGCTTGGTCACACGCACGACCGCCGTGACCGGCGCTTCTCGGTGGGCGCTCCTGTACCGCACCCTGATCCCGCGTGCGGTCAGGGTTGCGTATTTGCGCTCCCGCTCAGCCAGGCGGCGGTGCCGTCCCGGCCGAGCGCCGGAATGTAGGGGATGATGCCCAGCGCAAAGGCCTGCGCCTGCACCGACAGCGGAAGCCCGTGGGCATCCACGACCAGGCCGTCTACCTGGATGAGCCAGATCATGGGGCTGGCCTCGATCATGTCCTCGCGCAAGAACTCTGCCGTCCCCCAGGACATCTTCGTCAGGTCACGGACCTGCTTGGCCTTGGCACCCAGCGTGGACTTGGCGACACCGAACGCCGTGCTCAGATCATCCGCCGTTGCATACGGCTTAGTGGCCGAGTCAAACAGGAAGTTAACCTGCCCCAGCGCATAGACGACCGCGCCGGCCCAGGTCGGCGCCCGGCCCGACTGGATCGGCGACGGGCGCTTACGCGCCAGCTTCGCCACCACGCTGCGGGCAAGGACGGCATACTCCTCATCCAGTAGCTCCGGACACACCCGGTCGGTCAGCGCGATGATCGCCTCCGCCGCAGGGCGCACCGCCACCGGGATCTTCAGCTCGCCAAGGTCTGCCACGGCAGGAGTCTTTCACCGTCAGCGGCCGGCCGTGACGCATATGACCGGGCCCGCGGAGCCGCTCAGGCTGGCCGATCCGGGCCGGCACCGCGCGGACGGCTTCTTGGCTTTCTCCAGCGAGCCGGGCCGGGCGACCGGTATCGTACGTTGCCGTGCTAGACGGCGAGCTGGTCTTCGTACCGGGCAAGATTCCCCGGCAGGGCATGTTCGCGCACTGGGGCCGGGGCACCGGGTCCGCCCGAGTCGAGCTGGTCTTCCCGGGCGGCACCTACGGCATACGTAAGCGCCTGGTCGCCGCGGATCTCATCCCGCTCGCCGAGGCGCTGCCGGCGCTGCTCGCCGTGGGCGCACGTGAGCAGATGCGGCTCAGCGGCCAGGCCTGGGCCGCGGCCGCGGCGGCGGGCGTGGGACTGATCGCCCGGGGCCGCCTCCTGCCGACGGTCGGAGCCGACGGCACGGACGTCTGGCGAGCCGGGCCGCTCGATCCGGCCGACCTCAGCTGGATGCGTCAGCTCGCCGCCGCCTTCCCGCCGGCCGCGCATCCCCTGGCGGTACCAGGCTCGCGCCCGATGCGGCTCCGTACTCCCGAGGCGCTGATCCGTGATCTGTGGGACGCGATTGCCGACCTGATCGCGCGCTCGCCGGCCGCGGCCAGGGCGACCGCGTCGCCCGCGTTCGCCGCGGGCAGTCCCACGCAGGTTGGCGATCTCGCGGAATGGCTCGCCGACACCACCGACGGCCTTACGGCCGGGGCACGTCTCGGGCTGCGGATCGAGGCCGTCCCGCGGCCGATCAGTGAGGCGGGTGAGATCGCGGATGAGGAGTACGAAGCCGAGGCGGATGAGCTCGAACCCGCGTTCAGGCTGGTGCCTCAGCTGCGCAGCCAGGACGACCCGAGCCTGATCGTCGACGCCGCCGCGCTGTGGAGCCAGCCCGAGACCGTGCTGTCCAGGTTCGGCGCGCAGGCGGAGACCGACCTGCTGCTGGCGCTGCGGCGCGGCGCGGCGATATGGTCTCCGCTGGCCGAGGTGCTGCAGCAGGTCAGCCCGTCGGTGATCGACCTGGACGACGACGCGCTGGCCAGCCTGCTCGGCCCGGCCGCCGAAGAACTGGCGGGCGCCGGCATCGAGGTCCTGTGGCCCTCCAGCTTGCTCGGCGACGGCCTAGAGCTGAAGGCTGTGGCCACGCCCGCGCCGGAGAAGCTGACGGACGCAGGGTTCGGGGTCGAGGCCCTGCTGGATTTCCGCTGGCAGCTCACGCTCGGCGGCGCCCTCCTCGACGCCGACGAGATCGCCGCCCTGGCCGAAGCCAAACGGCCGCTGATCAGGCTGCGGGGGCGCTGGGTGATCCTCGACCCGGCGCTGCTCGAGCGGCTGCGCCGCCCGCCGCGCACCCGGATGCGCACGTCCGAGGCGCTTGGGGCGGTGCTGGCGGGTTCGGCGGACATCGACGGCGAGACGGTCCCGGTGATGGCCGAAGGCCCGCTCGCCGACCTGGCCGCCCAGGTGGCCCGCATCGCGTCGGCCCCGGTGCCCGTCGGCCCGCCGCCGGGACTCAAGGCGGTGCTGCGGCCCTACCAGCAGCGTGGCCTGGCCTGGCTGGCCGGGATGTGCGAGACGGGGCTGGGCGGCTGCCTGGCCGACGACATGGGGCTTGGCAAGACGATCCAGGTGATCGCGCTGCACCTGCACCGACGGGAGGCGGGAGCCGGCCCCACGCTCGTGGTGTGCCCGGCGTCGCTGCTCGGCACCTGGGAACACGAGGTGCGCAGGTTCGCCCCGGAGATCCGGGTCCGCCGGTATCACGGGGGCGGCCGGCACCTGGAAGACCTGGCCGTCGATGAGGTCGTCCTGGTCACCTACGGCGTGGTGCTGCGCGACTCCGCGCGCCTCGCCGGGGTCGGCTGGGGCCTGGTCGTCGCCGACGAGGCCCAGCATGCGAAGAACCCCCTGTCGCGGACGGCCAGGGAACTGCGAGCGGTGCCGGCACCGGCCAGGATCGCGCTGACCGGGACGCCGGTGGAGAACCGGTTGTCGGACCTGTGGGCGATCCTCGACTGGACGACACCAGGGCTGCTCGGCCACCTGGAGGCGTTCACCAGCCGGGTGGCGATGCCGGTCGAGCGGTACCGCGACGCCGAGGCGACCGCCAGGTTCGCCGCGCTGATCCGGCCGTTCCTGCTGCGGCGGAAGAAGACCGACCCCGGCATCGCGCCCGAACTGCCGCCCAAGACCGAGACTGACTTGTTCGTGCCGCTGACCGCCGAGCAGGTCACCCTGTACGAGGCGATCGTGCGGGAGACGATGGAGGCGATCAGGACCAGGCAGGGCATCGAGCGGGCGGGCCTGGTGTTCAAGTTGCTGACCGCGCTGAAGCAGATCTGCAACCATCCGGCTCAGTTCCTCAAGCAGCCGGGCCCGCTGGACGGCCGGTCGGGGAAGCTGGCCGCCTTCGACGAGCTGACCGACCTGATCATGGCCAGCGGTGAATCGATGCTCGTCTTCACCCAGTACACGCAGATGGCGACCCTGCTGCAGCGACATCTCGACACCCGCGGGATCGGTTCGGTATTCCTGCACGGCGGGGTTCCTGTGCCGCGCCGCGAGGACATGGTGGCCAGGTTCCAGGCCGGCCAGGTACCGGTGTTCCTGTTGTCGCTCAAGGCCGGCGGCACCGGCCTGACGCTGACCCGGGCCACGCACGTGCTGCACTACGACCGCTGGTGGAACCCGGCCGTGGAGGACCAGGCGACCGACCGGGCGTACCGGATCGGCCAGGACCGCCCCGTGCAGGTACACCGGCTGATCGCCGAGGGGACGCTCGAGGACCGCATCGCGGCCCTGCTCGAGACCAAGCGCGAGCTCGCCGACGCCGTGATCGGCTCGGGCGAGGGCTGGATCACCGAGCTGACCGACGCCGATCTCGCCGAGCTCGTCAGTCTGCGAGCGGCCTCGTGAGCGGCCCTTGGAGCGGGACCGGCCCGGCGAGTCCCGAGCCGCCGGAGTTCGGCCGGACCTGGTGGGGTCGAGCCTGGCTGGAGGCGCTGGAGCAACGGGCGCGGCTTGACCCCGACCGGCTGCCCCGTGGCCGGGCGTACGCGAGCTCCGGCGCGGTCGGTGACCTTACCTTCGCGCCGGGCGAGGCCAGGGCCCGGGTGCGGGGCAGAAAGACCGAGCCGTACCAGGTCAGGATCCGGGTCCGGCCGTTCGCCGACGATGAATGGGACCGAGTGCTCGGGGCCATAGCGGCCCGGCTCGGTCATGCGGCAGCGCTGCTTGACGGCGAACTGCCGCCGGAGATCGCCGACGACGCGGCCGCCGCCGGGCTCGATCTGCTTCCCGGCGGCGGCGAGGTCGGGCCGCGATGCGACTGCCCGGACGACGCCGACCCGTGCAAGCATTCGGCGGCGGCCTGTTATCTCATCGCCGGCGCGCTCGACGCCGACCCCTTCGCCCTGTTCCTCCTGCGCGGGCGCACGCGGGATCAGGTGCTAGCCGGGATCCGGGCTCGCCGCCGCGGCGCGACGCTCGGGGCGGTGGCCGGAGCCGCATCCGGTGCGTCACCCGCGGAAGGCGCCGGCTGGCCGGCCAGCGATGCGGGCGTGGACGCACGGGCGGCATTCCGCACGCCGGTTCCGTGGGTGCCGATCCCGGCTGTGCCGCTGCCACCGGGCCGGCCCGGGTCCCCGGCGGCGCTTCCGGTGGATCCGCCGCCGTGGCGTCCCGGCCTGCGGGAAGACCTGGTCGAGCTGGCCGCGGATGCCGCCAGCCGGGCGTGGGAGCTGGCGTCTGGGCGGTCGGCCGATGCCGGGCTGACCCTCGACCCCGACGCCGACCTGGTCCGGCGGGCCGCCCGGACGCTGGGCACGCCGACGTTCGCGGCGCTCGCGGCACGGGCCGGGGTGCCCCCGCGAGACCTCGCTCGCCAGGCGCTCGCCTGGCGGCAGGGCGGCCTCACGGGCCTCGAACTGCTGCGCGCGGAGTGGGACCCGGCGGCCGAAGATCCGGATGCTGCCGAGCTGCTGCGGGCCGCGCGGGCCGCGCTACGCGCCAAGTCCGGCACCGCGGCGACCGTCCTAGGCAACCGGATCACCGCAGGACGCCTGCAACTCCGGCTTGGCCGCGACCTGCGCTGGTACCCGTACGCACGATCGGACTCCGAATGGGAACCTAGCGGCGCGCCCCAGGCCGATCCGGCCCTGGCCGTGGCGGATCTCTAACGCGGTCCCCCGCCCGGTGGGCCGGTCAGGTCACTGCTCACATCGGCCAACGTCATCAGATCGTTCGTTTTTACGGCGCTCACCGGGAATCGGCATTACCTACGATGAGTATCCGATTACATTAAGTGCCGTTTTGGGAGTGCCGTGGGGGCGCTGGACCTGCCGTCCGAGCCGGAGGAACCGGGCCGGGCCGACCATGCCCGTGACCGCGGCGCGGACCAGCCGAAGGCGCGTGATGTACCCGACCCGGACGCACGCAGGCATGCGTACGAGGCCACGCAGGCACACGTTTCCGCGGAAGCGGCCGATAAGGCTAGGTCCGTCCGGCATGCTGAGGGTGGTTACTGGCACCAGGCACCCGGGTTTGTCGAGCAAGCGGCGGTCTGCCTGAAGCGCTGGCCGGCGGACAGGCAGCCGGCCCCGGACCGCTCGGCCGACCCGCCCGGGTCGTTTCGCAGCGACGGAGGCTCTTACCTGAACCCGGACCGGCACGCCGAGGCGGTCACGGCGATCGGCCGGGTGCGCGAGGCCGAGCCGGCCATCTCGGCGGACATGCGGACGATCGAGCAGGAGAATAGGCATGGCGGCTGGCTGGAAGGCTTCGATCGCAGGATCAAGGGCGACGACCGCCTCAAGGAGAAGGTCGCAGATACATTCTGCTTCCAACCGGAGAGCTACGCCCGAGGCCAGTATCAGATCAAAGAACAGCTCGAAAGTCGCGGCTACGAGATGTGCTACTCCAAGAACTCGTGGACCGATCTCGAGTACAAGGGAATCAACACGCGCTGGATAACCCCGGACGGGCAACGATTCGAGGTGCAGTTCCACACGCCGGAAAGCTTCCACGCCAAGCATCACGTGACCCACACCGCCTATGAACGGATCCGTGACCCTACGACCAGTAGATCCGAGCTTCGCGAATTGCACGCGTTCCAAAGGGAGGTGTGCTCGCATATCCGTGTACCGGAAGGTGCAGCAGACATCCCTGATTACAGGAAGAAAGGGTTCTAGGTGCCAAACAAGATCACGTACTACGCGATCGTCGGCGGCAGCAACAGCATCGGTAATCCCCGAGGCCTAGTACGGCGGCTTGAGCATGACGACGGTCCATCCGACGAAGCCCTGCGCGACGACTTCAGCTGGAAGTTCACACCGGTGATCGTCGAGTGGGAACGCGGGGACTTTGACGACGAACTCGTTGAGGTCAGCCATGAGCAGGCGGACAAGGTCATCCAGTATTTTCGCGAGCATTGGGGTGGGCAGCCGGTTGACTCCTGAGCGGGGGGTTCCGGTTGATAGCGAACCATCGCCTGGGTCTGGGTGAGGCATCGGCATCGTAGGGCGTGCTAGGGGGCGGGCTTGCTCAGGACGGAGTGACTGAGGCGGTCCGCGAGGCGGGCCGCATCTTCGGCGGTGATCTGGAGGAACTCATTCTCCAGGTCGCCGCGTTCGGCGGAGATCAGCAGCGAACTGCGTTGCCAGACCAGATCCTGGGTGAACGCCTCGTCGCGCCTGCCGCCGTCGCGGTAGCTGCGCCTGAGCAGGCCGGCTGGCCGGTCCGGGCGGCTGAGGTCATCGACCAGGGCATAATGGGCGACCCCGTTCGGCCGGGGATGGGCTCGCCGTCCGGGCACCTGCCAGGCCGCGTCGGCCGGATAGCCGGGTATGTCGCCGGCGCCCGGCGGGACCGGGACGTGCGCATAGACCTCGCGCTGGAAGGCTTCGAGGTCAATCTCCTCCTGCGCGCAGGTCTGGGCCGAACGCAGCCGCGCATAGGAGTGGCCGGCGGTGAACACCATGGCGTGATAGCTGACCTCGGTGTGGAACTGCACCTCGAAGAGCTGACCGGTGCTTTGGTCGCGCCACAGGCTGCTGATGCCCTTGTACTGGTCTCCCGGCCAGAAGTTCCTCAGCCTGATCAGCTCGTGGCCCTGCCGCTCCGTCAGCGCGACATCCGCCAGGAGGTGCCTGCCGTAATCGGCCTCGCCGTACTGGAACGTGTACCTGATGGCGTCGGGAAGCAGCTGCATGGCCTCCGCCACGGTGCGGCCCTTGGCGGCCAGGCTCTCCGCGACCTTGCCTTTGACCCGGTCACGGTCCTTCAGCCGGTTCTCGAAACCGACCAGGTGACGCTCGCGCTTGCCCGACTCGCCCATGCCCGTGACTCCTTTCCTATACCCGTGCATAGACGACCGTACCTGACTCTGATAGGCAGAGCGCGGCGATTCGATCGTTTCGCCTCACGGGAAAGGGGGAACCACTGTTCGTTCGGGATCATGGAATGAGCGGGGCGCACGGCCTGCCTGGTGCTCTACGCTTGCGGCCGTGGCGAAACCCGGCTCAGCCGACTCTTACGATCTTGATGCGCTGGCGGTCAGCGACAGGTTCCGGCTGTTCAACTTCACCCGCCGCGACGACTACCTCGCGTACCTATGGGTGCTGCGTGCGATGGACCGGCTGCGCGGGATGCACGTGGCGCAGTCCCACACCGATGACGTGACGGCCATGCTGAACGAACTGGCCGCCGTGCACGACGGCGTCCCGCTATGGCTGGGCAACCTGCGGGAACGGCTGGACAGCCTGTCCGACGACGGGGTCCTGCACCGGCTGGAGGACGCGTCACGGGCCGGGAGCCTGGCGCGGTACCGGAACCGGCAGTCGGTCTATCAGTTCACCGAGCTCGGGCACCGCGCGTATACGGCGGTCGAGGGCGTGCTGGCGGCGCGACTGCAGGACGCGAACCTGTCCCGGCTGGTGTTCTCCGACATCGTGCGCGACCTGCGCGGCCTGGCGGAGGCGAATAGGGTCCACAGAGCCTTGCGAAGTTGCTCGGCGTCCAGCGGAGACACCTTGGCGTAGAACTCTTCCCGGTTCATCCGGTTGTCCGCCATGACACTCGATACTACGGCTTGCCGACATCCGGAAAGGCAGGGAAACCGGGGATATACCCGTTCTAGGTGACGCCAGCTCCTGGCCGACCTGTCGGCCGGCTGGCTCTGACATCGAGGGTGGACTAAGCTCTTAGCTAAGGAGGATCTATGTCCAGCGACACGGCCGCCCAGTTCAATGTCCACGACGCCAAGACGCACTTGTCGCGGATTCTCGAGCGGGTTGAGCATGGCGAGGAGATCATCATCAGCCGGGCGGGCACTCCGATTGCCAAGGTCGTGCCCCTGACGCACGGGATCAACC
The DNA here is from genome assembly GCA_050010815.1 of Streptosporangiaceae bacterium. GTDB lineage: Bacteria > Actinomycetota > Actinomycetes > Streptosporangiales > Streptosporangiaceae > Palsa-504. The sequence continues at coordinate 9,634 of JBEKKH010000423.1, forward strand.
GGACGGGGCGCGGCTCTCTGCGCGGCAAGCTCACCGTCACCGCAGACTGGGATACCGATGCGGTCAACGAGGCCATCGCCCGCGACTTCGGCACCCTGCCATGAGCCTGCTGCTCGACACGCACGTCGTGCTGTGGTGGCTGACCGACGATCCTGCGCTGCCAGATGACATCAAGGCCAGGCTCGACCATGACCCAGGCATCTACATCAGTGCCGCCACCATCTGGGAAGTTACCATCAAGCAGGCCATCGGCAAGCTCGCAGTGCCGGCTGACCTGCCCGAGCGGATCCGCGACAGTGGATTCGCGGCCCTGCCCATCAGCTTTGAGCACGCCATGACGGCGGGGCGCCTGCCGCTGATCCACCGCGACCCGTTCGACCGGATGCTGGTCGCCCAGGCAAAATGCGAAGACCTCACCCTGGTAACCAGGAATTCAAACTGTCAGAAGTACGAAGTCTCGGTTCTACCGGTCTAACCGCGGTTCGGCGTCGCGCCCAGGCATAACGCCGGCGAAGGCGCGGTAGGATTCGTCGCCTGACAGGGCACTGCCTGCTTACCGCGGCCGTGCACCAGCTGCCGGGCGCTGCGTGAGTCCAACGCGTCATTCACCCAGGCGCTGACGCTCTCGGCACGGCGCGCCCGGCGCTTTACCGCCCGCCTGGGCTTACCATCAGGTATGTGCGGGACTCCGCGCCGAGGGGGCACGAATCATGGGCACAGCCGACAGGAACTACTATCCGCCGGGCGACTTTCGGGTCTCTGACACCGAGCGCGACCGGGCGCTGTCCGAACTGAGCGAGGCATTGCAGGCCGGCCGGATCACAGCCGGCGAATTCGACCAGCGGTCTGGGCAGGTCCTGGACGCCCGCACCGGGAAAGAACTGACCGTCCCGCTCGCCGACCTGCCGCCACTAGATCGCGTCCCAGCGGCACGCGCCACCGCCCTGGAGCGACCCCAGCGCATCCGCGCTCCCCGGATCGTCATCGGCGCGTCCATCGCTGCCACCTGTTTCGCTGCCGCCGCCGTATCCGCCGCCATCAGCAGCGGCCCCACCCTGGCGCAGCGCGAGTTCTTCCAGGCCATGGCGGCCCGCCAGGGCATATCGGTCCCTCTTCCCCCCGCCCAGGGCTTCAATTGGGCCGGCACGATAGCACCCGGAGTAATCGCCCTACTGCTCGTCGTGCTGATCGTCTTCCTGAGCGTGACTCGCACCGACCGCCCGGGCCGCTGAACTGCGGGAGCGGCACGTTCGGCTAGCGATCGGAGGGTGCTTCCAGACCGCCCAGGAGCCGGTCGAGGACCGCGCCCATGGCGTCGCGGGCGGCGGAGCGGTCGTCGGCGCGGGCTATGTAGAGGCTGGACTCGGAGATCATGGCGATCAGCAGACGGGTGAGAGGCTGGATCGGCACCGGCGCGATACGGCCCTGCTTGACGGCGCGCGACAGCCATTCGGCCAGCAGGTTCGAGCCGTGCCGGGCGACTAGTTCGTCCCAGGCCTCGTGGCCGAGCACCGCCGGTCCTTCGACCAGCACGATGCGCTGAAAGTCGTCGGTGACGACGCACAGGTCAAGGAACGCGCGCAGCCCGTCACGGACTTCGTCCCAGGCGTCGGCGTGGGGCTGCGACGGGGCGGCCGGGCGGGCCAGTTCGGCGTCGATGAGGTGCTCGGCGACCTCCCGGGCGATCTGCTCCATGACGGCGCGGAACAGGTCGGACTTGTCGTGGAAGTGATGGTAGAGCGCACCGCGCGTGACGCGGGCGGCGGCCACGATCTCCTCGGTGCCGGTGGCGGCGTAGCCCTGCTCGGTGAACAGGATGCGCGCGGCGTCGACCAGGGCCTGACGCGTATCGGCCACGTGCTCATCTCGACGGGTGGGACTCATGGATGTATTGTCTTACATACAAGCTGTATGTAGCGAACACTAAGTATGAAACGGGGTGGACGATGGGACTGCCGTTGCACCTGTCGATCAAGCTCGGCACGCATCTGATGAAGATGAAGCTGCGCGGGGTCGAGAAGTTCCCCATGATCGTGGAGGTCGAGCCGCTGTTCGCGTGCAACCTCAAGTGCGTGGGCTGCGGGAAGATCCAGCATCCGGCGTCGGAGCTCAAGCGGCGGATGCCGGTC
>JBEKKH010000424.1:0-7087 GCA_050010815.1 Streptosporangiaceae bacterium
GCCGGGCGCGGGGTTTTGAGGCCCCGCCCGGTCGGGCATGATCAGCGAATCCTACGAGGAGGACGCGGTGGGCGTCGTGAGCCGGTCATGGGACGGCGGTGTGAACGCAGGAAAAGATCCCGCTGAGCTTCGGCGCGCCCTAGATGTGCCGATCATGCCCGAGTCGCTTGACCGCGCGCTGACGCACCGCTCGTTTGCCTACGAGAACTCCAACCCCCCCACCAATGAGCGGCTGGAGTTCCTCGGCGACTCGGTGCTCGGCCTCGTCGTGACCGACACGCTGTTCCGCGGCTATCCGAGCCTGCCCGAGGGACAGCTGGCCAAGCTTCGCGCCGCGGTGGTCCAGATGGGCGCGCTCGCCGAGGTGGCGCGGGAACTGGACCTGGGCTCCTACGTCCGGCTCGGCCGGGGCGAGCAGGCAACCGGGGGCCGGAACAAGTCCTCCATCCTGGCCGACACGCTGGAGGCGGTCATCGGCGCGGTGTACATCGACTGCGGCCTGACCGAGGCCAGCGCGCTGGTGCACCGGCTGTTCGATCCGGTCATCGCCCGGTCGGCCCGCCTCGGCGCCGGGCTTGACTGGAAGACGTCGCTGCAGGAGCTCACCGCCGCCCACCTGCTCGGGGTCCCGGAGTACCAGGTCGAAGAGAGCGGGCCGGATCACCAGAAGTCGTTCCACGCCGTGGTCCGGGTGGGCGGCCGGGTCCTTGGTTCTGGCCAGGGACGTTCGAAGAAGGCGGCCGAACAGCAAGCCGCCGAGGCGGCCTGGAACGCGATCACGGCCGAAGTGGCTGGTCAGCCCACCTCCAGCTACAACGGAGAAAACCGCGGGGGAGAGGCACCCGGTCCCGCCCTGGAGGCGTGAGCCGTGCCCGAACTGCCCGAGGTCGAAACGGTCAGGCGCGGCCTGGAGCGCCATGTCCTGGGCCGTCCCATCGAGGCCGTCCACGTGCTGCACCCCCGCGCGGTCCGCAGGCAGCTCGCCGGGGCCACCGAGTTCGAGACCGCCCTGGCCGGGCGCACCCTGGACAGCGCCAGGCGCCGCGGCAAGTACCTGTGGCTGTCGGTCGGCGAGGACGCCCTGCTGGCCCACCTGGGCATGAGCGGGCAACTGCTGGTGGGCGAGCCGCAAAGGCCGCTGTCGCCGCATGTCCGGATCTGGTTCAGCTTCAAAGATGAGGGCCCTGACCTGCGCTTCACCGATCAGCGGACGTTCGGCCACATGTGCGTGGTGCGCGATGGCGCCGAGCTTCCCGGCCCGATCGCGCACATCGCCCCCGACCCGTTCGAGTCGGCCTTCGACCCGGACCTGCTGGTGCGGCGGCTGCGCACCCGCCGCACCGGGGTCAAGCGCGCGCTGCTCGATCAGTCGCTGGTCAGCGGCATCGGCAACATCTATGCGGACGAGGCGCTCTGGCGGGCCCGGCTGCACTGGGCCAGGCCTACCGAGACCCTGAACGGCCCGGAGATCAGCCGGCTGCTGACCGCGGTCCGCGAGGTACTCGGGGAGGCCCTGGCCGTCGGCGGCACCTCGTTCGACGACCTGTACGTCAACGTCAACGGGGAGAGCGGGTACTTCGAGCGGTCGCTCGCGGTCTACGGGCGGGAAGGCCTGCCCTGCCCGCGGTGCGGGACCCCGGTCCGGCGGGATTCGTTCATGAACCGGTCCGCGTACAGTTGTCCTGGCTGCCAGCCCAGGCCCCGCCGGGCTCGCTGGTAGGCAAAGCCAGCCGCGGTCCCGCTGATCCGGCGGCGGCTCCTTGGATGAGTGAGTACACTGAAAATGGTTGTTGCAGAAGATAAGGTGTATAGCAGGCATCGGTTGGACCGGTGAGGCACGCAACTTGACCAGCAAACGCCAAGGTGAGAAACTGGTTGACGTTGGTTGCGCGCGCGAATCTCGCGTGTGCTAAGTCAAGTGCCCACTCTGGTCACTCAGCGTGGAGGACCTTTTACAATGGCGAAGGCTCTATTCGGCCACGTAGGCGGTTCCGATCCCCGCATCGTTTCCGAGATGCGCCGTCTCCAGCAGCGAGTACGCGACCTGGAAGCCGAGCTTGTTCGGCTCCAGGCAGAGAATGACTCGCTGACGGTTGAGACTGCCCACGAGGACATGCTGGTCGCGGAACGCCAGCCCGCGCTCGTCTGACGAGCGCAGGCGGACGAGGCACAACGGCAAAGAACGAATCAGGGGCGCCTATGGCGGCGCCCCTCTTCGTTATTTATCTGCCCGTAATATGTCGTAAGTCACACGGGCATCAAAGGCGTGACATCGACGCAGAAGATACCATTCGGGCCTTCTGTGGTTCGTTCATGCCCGCTTCGGCGTGCCCAGTCCGCCGCTAGCGGTTCTTCCCGGCCCGGTGCCGTACCCGGCGGCCGCGGCGGCCGCGGCCGCGCGCGATCCAGCCGCAGTTCCGCCTCCCGCCCGCCGCGGGACGGTAAGGTGCGTGGAGCACAGGTTAGCCAGCAGGGAGGAGGGGCCTGCCCGTGTACCTGAAGAGCCTCACCCTGCGCGGCTTCAAGTCGTTCGCCTCCGCCACCTCACTTCGCCTCGAGCCCGGCATCACCTGCGTCGTGGGCCCGAACGGCTCGGGCAAGTCCAACATCGTCGACGCCCTGTCCTGGGTGATGGGCGAGCAGGGGGTCAAGTCCCTGCGCGGCGGCAAGATGGAGGACGTCGTCTTCGCGGGCACGACCTCGCGGCCGCCGCTGGGCCGGGCCGAGGTCACGCTCACCATCGACAACAGCGACGGCGCGCTGCCCATCGACTACGCCGAAGTCACGATCAGCCGCCTGATGTTCCGGTCCGGGCAGAGCGAGTACGCCATCAACGGCGATCACTGCCGCCTGCTCGACGTGCAGGATCTGCTGTCCGATTCGGGCCTGGGCCGGGAGATGCACGTGATCGTCGGGCAGGGCCAGCTCGATCAGATCCTGCACGCCGGACCCGAGGCCAGGCGGGCCCTGATCGAGGAGGCAGCCGGTGTCCTGAAGCACCGCAAGCGCAAGGAGAAGGCGCTGCGCAAGCTGGAAGCGATGCAGGCCAACCTGACCCGGCTGGTCGACCTCACCGCCGAGCTCGGCCGCCGGCTCAAGCCGCTGGGCCGGCAGGCCGAGGTGGCCAGGAAGGCGGCCGTCATCCAGGCCGAGCTGCGGGACGCCCGGCTCAGGCTGCTCGCCGACGATTACCTGACGCTCGCCGCCGACCTGCAGCGGGACGAGGCCGACGAGGCGGCCGTACTGGCTCGGCGCGCCGCCCTGGATCAGGAGCTGGCCCAGGCCCGGGCCGCGGAAGCCGAGCTCGATCAGGCCGCCCAGCAGGCCTCGGCCACCCTGGCCCGCGCGCAGGAGACCTGGTTCGCCCTGTCCTCGCTGGCCGAGCGGCTGCGCGGGACGCAGAACCTGGCCGCGCAGCGGCACCGGCTGCTGACCGAGGTGACTTTTGGGGGCGAGCCCGAACGTCCCGGCCGCGATCCCGACGAGCTGGACCGTCAAGCCGCCGAGCTCCGCGAAGAGGAAGACGTGCTGTCCACCCGGCTGGACGCGGGTCGCGAAGTCCTGTCCGCCGCGATCGCGCAGCGCACTGCGGCCGAGGCGGAGCTCACCGCGACCGAACGTCAGCTCGCCGAGGGCGCCCGGGCCGCCGCCGCCCGTGCCGAGCGGGTGGCCCGGCTGCGCGCGCAGGTCGGCGCGGCCGACAGCCGCAGCGTGGCCGCGCAGGAGGAGATGGACCGCCTCGAGGTCTCCGCCGCCGAGGCCGGCCAGCGCGCCGTCCGGGCGCAAGCCGAGTACGAGCAGGTACAGGAGCTGACCGGCGGCCGGGACGAAGACCGTAGCGGGCTGGCCGCCGCGCACGCCGAGGCCGTCGAGACCCTTTCCCGATATGCCGAACGGACGAAGGTACTCCGGGCCGCCGAACGCGAGTCCGCCCGCGCGCTGGCCGCGCTGCGGGCCCGGGCCGACGCCCTGGCCGAGGCGGTCCGCCGCGGCGCCGACGCCTCCGCGGCGCTGCTCGCCGACCCGGCCCGTTTCGACGGCGTGCTCGGTTCGTTCGCTGCGCGGCTGAAGGTTACCGACGGTTACGAGGTCGCGGTGGCCGCGGCCCTGGGCGCCGCCGCCGACGCGGTGGCGGTGACTCACCTGGAGGCCGCCGCCGAGATCCTGTCCACCCTGCGCCGCGACGACGCCGGCAGCGCCGGCCTGGTCATCGCCGCCCCGGCCTCTCCAGCCCCCCCGGCCTCTCCAGCCCCCTCCGCCCCTCCCGCCTCAAGCGCCCCTCCGGCCCCGGAGGGGGCGGTCGGGGCGGCCACGCTGGTGACTGGCCCGGACGGGCTGGGCGAGGTGGCCGTGGCGCTGCTCCGCGATGTCGTGGTGACGGCTGACCTGGCGCACGCACGCCGGATCGTTCGGGAAAATCCGGAACTGAGGGCGGTGACGCGGGCCGGGGACGTGCTCGGAGCGCACTGGGCGCACGGCGGCGGCGCGCGGCCGCAGAGCCTGCTCGAGCTCCGGGCGGCGGCGGACGAGGCGGCCGCCGGGCTGGCCGAAGCGGAGCGGCGGTGCGACGAGGCGGCCGGGCAGCTGACCGCGGCGGTGCAGGCCGAGGAGGCCGCCCGCCAGTCGGCCGCGGACACGCTCGCGCGCAGGCACGAGGCGGACGCGGCCGCGGCGGAGATCTCCGGACGGCTCGGCCGGCTGGCGGGCGCGGCCCGGGCCGCGCGGGACGAGGCCGGCCGGCTAGACGCCGCGATCACCGCGGCCCGGCAGGCGGCCGAGAAGGACCTGGCCAAACTGGAGATGCTCAGGAACGACCTGGACGCCGCCGAGGACGCGGCGCAGGAGCCGTCGGAGCTGCCCGAAGAGGCCGGCTGGCGGCGGGAGGATCTCGCCGAGCGCTGCACCGCGGCCCGGAACGCCGAGATGGAAGCCAGGCTGGAGGTCAGGACCGCGGAGGAGCGGCTCCGCTCGATCGCGGGCCGGGCCGACTCGCTGGCCGCCACGGCCGCCGCGGAGCGTCAGTCGCGTCAGCAGGCCGCGCGGCGGCGTGCCCAGCGGGTCACCGACGCCGCCGTGGCCCGCGCGGTCGCGCTGGGGGCCGGCTACGCGGTCGAGGCGGCCGAGCAGTCGGTCGAAGCGGCCCTGGCCCGGCGGACGCAGGCCCAGGCGGACAGCGCCGGCGGCGCCGACGAGCTCAAGGCGGTCCGGGCCCGGGTTCGTGTCCTGGCCGCTGACCTCGACACCGTGGTGGACACCGCCCACGGCACCGAGATCGCGCGCGCCGAGCACCGGCTCCGGCTGGCTCAGCTGGCCGAGCACGCCCTGGAAGAGTTCGGGGTCGAGGCGGACGCCCTGGTCGCCGAGTACGGTCCCGAAGTCCCGGTACCGGTGATCGGCGACGAGAACGCGCTGCCCTCGCGGTACGACCGGACCGTGGCCGAGCGCCGGCTCGCCGACGCGCAGCGCCAGCTCGACCGGCTCGGCAAGGTCAACCCGCTGGCCCTGGAGGAGTACGAGGCGCTGACCGAACGGCACACCTTCCTGGCCACCCAGCTGGACGACCTGCGCAAGACCAGGCGGGATCTGCTCACCGTGGTCAAGGAGGTCGATGACCGGGTGCAGGAGGTGTTCGCCTCGGCGTACGCCGACACCGCGCGGGAGTTCGAGCAGCTGTTCGGCCGGCTGTTCCCGGGCGGCCAGGGCAACCTGGTGCTGACCGAGCCGGATGACATGCTGGCCACCGGGATCGAGATCGAGGCGCGGCCGCCGGGCAAGAAGGTCAAGCGGCTGTCGCTGCTGTCCGGCGGTGAGCGGTCGCTGACGGCCATCGCGTACCTGTTCGCGATCTTCAAGGCCCGCCCCTCGCCGTTCTACGTGCTCGACGAGGTGGAAGCGGCGCTGGACGACACGAACCTGCAGCGCCTGCTCACGGTGTTCGAGGAACTGCGGGAGAGCTCGCAGCTGATCATCATCACCCACCAGCGCCGCACGATGGAATGCGCGGACGCCCTCTACGGCATCACCATGCGCGGCGACGGCGTCTCCACCGTGATCAGCCAGCACCTAGCCACCCGCCAGCCCGCCTAGCCCCGCCAGCCCCCGCCGAAGACCCCGCGCTGCGCCGCTAGCCAGTCAACGATGACGTCCGTCGTCCCATCTGCACCTCCCCGCACCCCCGTCCCGCCACCAACAGCTTTCGGGGAGTATTTGGGCTCAGGGGAGGATTTTGGGTACCGGGATGCACAAAACTCTCCCGGAAGCCCAAATCCTCCCCAATTCTTCGGGTTATTGGCGGGTTGGGACAGATCTACAGACCGCCGAATTGCCACAAGGACACGACAGGGCTCACCTACATCGTGCGTCACAGCAGGAACAGGCAGGAACAGGCAGGAACAGGCAGGAGCGGTAAAAGGCGCGGGCGGACGGTAAGTTGGGGCGGACACACGAGGCGCGCGCCGTGGCCGCCGCGACCCGGACCGCCGCGACCCGGACCGCCGCGACCCGGACCGCCGCGACCCGGACCGGCTCGACCCGGACCGGCTCGACCCCGCCAGCTGCGACGCATCGCGGGGTCTGGGAGACTGTGAGCCTGATGGAATACGTAATCCTGATCGTTGTCATCGCTGTCCTGGCCGTCGTCACCGGCGGCTGGCTGCTGCTGGTGCGGCCGCGCCGCGGGCGCGGCACGATCGCACCGCCCAGCCCGCCGCGCACCGTTCCCACGGCTTCGCCGCCAGGTGGCGCCACCGAACCGGCCAAGGCCAAGGCCGATGCCAAAGCCGATGCCGAAGCCAACGCCGCAGCGGCCACGGCCGCGACCGGGGTGCTCGACCTCGAGCGGCCCCCGCCGTCGGCGGGGCGGATGGTGCGGCTGCGGGCCCGGCTGGCCCGGTCGCAGAGTTCGGTGGGTTCGGCCCTGCTGAGCCTGCTGTCCAGGGACCGGCTCGACGATGAGACCTGGGACGAGATCGAAGAGGTGCTCATCACCGCCGACGTGGGCGTGGCACCGGCCCGGATCATGGTCGATGACCTGCGGACCAAGGTCAAGGTGCTGGGCGCTCGCGGGCCCGCCGAGGTGCGTGCGCTG
>JBEKKH010000425.1:0-8942 GCA_050010815.1 Streptosporangiaceae bacterium
CGAGCAGCCTGCGGGCGTCCCCTGCGGTGATGACCGAACCGGTGACGAGTACGCCGCCGCCGCCGGGCACACCCGTCTGGTCAGCCTCGTCGGCCAGCGCCACCGCGGTCTCTATCGCGTCCTCGAGCCGGTCGGCGGAGACCACCCGGTCCTCGCCGAAGATGTCGATGGCCAGCTCCGTGACCTCGCTGGTGTCCATGGACCGGTCGGAGGAATTGCGGGTCACCACGATCTCGTCGAGCAGCGGCTCCAGCTCCGCGAGCATGCCGGTCACGTCCTTGTCCCCGCTGGCGGCGAAGACGCCGGCCAGGTGAGTGAAGGTGAACGTCTCCTGCACGGCGGCCACGGTGGCGGCCGCCCCGGCCGGGTTGTGGGAGGCGTCGATGATGATGGTGGGGCTGCGCCTGATGACTTCCAGCCGTCCGGGCGCGCTGACATTGGCGAACGCCTCGCGCACCAGATTGGCGTCGAGCGCTTCGCTGCCCTCGCCGGAGACCCCGGCGAACGCCTCGACCGCGGCGAGCGCACAGACCGCGTTCCCGGCCTGGTAGGCACCGAACACCGGCAGGAAGAGGTCCTCGTAGGTGCCCCGCAGGCCACGGAGCACAAGTTGCTGACCGCCCACGGCCTGCTCGTGGCTCAGCACGCCGAAGTCGATGCCTTCCCTGGCCACCGTCGCTCCGACCTGGGCGGCCCGGCCGATCAGCACCTCGGCCGCGGCCAGCGGCTGCTGCGCGAGCACCGCGATGGCTCCGGGCTTGATGATTCCGGCCTTCTCCGCCGCGATCTCCTCGATCGTGCCGCCGAGCAGGCTGGTGTGGTCAATCGCGATCGGCGTGATCACCGCCACCGCGCCATCGGCCACGTTGGTGCAGTCGAGCCTGCCGCCCACACCCACCTCAAGGACGATCACGTCGACCGGCGTATCGGCGAAGATGGCGAACGCCATCCCGGTCAGCACCTCGAAGAAAGACATCGGGACCGGATGCCGCTCATCCACCATCGCGACGAACGGCAGGATCTCCTCGTAGCCCTCGACGAAACGCTCCGGGCTCACTGGCGCGCCGTCGACGCAGATCCGCTCACGGATCGAGACCAGGTGCGGGCTGGTGAACCGCCCGGTCCGCAGGCCGCGACCGCGCAGCAGCGCATCGGCCATCCTGGCGGTGGACGTCTTGCCGTTCGTGCCCGTGATGTGGATGACAGGACAGGCACGCTGCGGATCGCCGAGCAGTCCCACGAGGTCGGCCATCCGGTCCAGGGCAAGATCAACGGAATGCTCCGGCCGACGGGAGAAGATCTCCTGCTCGACCTCGCGCATCCGGGCCTCGATATCCACAGCTTCAGCCTACAAGGGGCCCGGCGCGCATTGCTGGGCGGATCTTCGCGATATAGCGTGCGTAGATGGCTGGCGAAGATCCTGAGGTTTTCCTTCGTGCGCTGGCGGCTCCGCTGAAGGCGGCACGGCGGGGTGAGCCGCTGCCTGGTACCCCGTTCGGCCGGGAGGCGGTGGCTAACGCCTTCGTGATGCTCGGGTTGCTGCCAGAGCCGCTCGCCGAGGAGATCTTGTCTGACTACAAGCCGGGGCTGGAGGCTGAGGGCTTCCGGATAGGAACCCTGACCGGTGAGCTCAGTGTCCGTCCGGGCGCGCATGGCTTCCAGGACGCCCGGGCCGGTGGCCGGGATGAGCTGACGCGGATCCCGCTGGCGGCGGTCGCGGGTCCGGTGCCTCTTGCCCTCGATGGCGTGGACGTGCGCGTGACCTGGGTAACGCTGACTCCCGGGGGCGCGCGGTTGGGTTTCCGCGCCACCGGGCAGCCCGACGAGAACCTGACGCCAGGATCGCGGCGGCGCGGCGGCCGGGGTCCTGGTCTGTGGCTCCGCGATGTGATTCTGTCCGGCTTGTCGGTGACCGACGACAGGAGCCGCAGGTACCGGGTCCAGCCGGTGAACGGACGCAGCAGCGGCCCGCGCTGGTCAGGGCCGCAGGCGCCCTGGTGGGAGGGCGAGATCCTGGCGGAGCCGGAGCCGGAGCCGGAGCCGGAGCCGGAGCCGCGTCCGGCCGCGACTGATGCCGGGGTCCGCTGGCTGGAGCTGGCTGTCGGGTCCGGGCGGCCGGCCCGCGTCGTCATGTCGCCGCCCGCTGACCTGGTGACCGGCATCGCCGACCCGCCCTGGCCGACCCCGGCGGACTCCTACCTGGCGGCTCTGGCTGGCGTCACGTCCTCCTCGATCAATGGGGTGGAGCTTGATGTCGCGCAGATCGTCGCGGAGGTGGCGGATGCGCTGCTCTCGGTGGGTGCGCTGCCGCCCGGCAGCGCGCTGCTGGCCGGGAGTGCCTCGCCCGGCGGTTCGCCCGGGGGCGGTTCGTCCGGATGGCAGGAGTCCCTGGCGGACCTGTGGGGCCGACATGCGTGGCAGCGGGCGCGCGACGGCGAGCCGGACCGGGCCGGCCTGGCCGCCGGGCTGCCGTTGCGGCAGGCCACGGCCGTGATCGAGAGCATCACCGCGCATGATGACCTGGTCTGGATCCAGCTCTACGGGCATCCCTGGGTGACCGGAGAGTACTGGCCGATGATCACGCCGTGTTTCCAGGTGCGGGCTACCGATGACACCGGCGCCGGGCACGAAGGGATGGCAGGCAGCGGCGGCGGCTGCCCCGAGGGCAGCCAGGAGTTCTGGTTCTGGCCGCCGATCGCTCCGGCGGCGAAACGGATCAGGGTCACCGTCAGCACGCTATGGGAAGCGGCCTGGGCGGAAGTGGAGATCCCCGGCCGGACCGGGTCTGACTGACGCGGTGAGCTGAATGAGTTCCCGGCGCGAAGCTGTGCTGGCATGGTGAGAGCGTGGATCTGGGCTTCAGCGGTGAGGTGGCCGACCTGTACCACAGGTACCGGCACCGTTACCCAAGTGCCGTCATCGACACGCTGGCGGGCGCGTTCGGCCTGACTGGCCAAGACGTGGTGGTTGACCTCGGCTGTGGCACCGGTCAGCTGACCTTGCCCACGGCACGGCGGGTGCGGGCGGTGGTGGGCGTTGACCCCGAGCCGGACATGCTGCGGCGCGCGCGGCAGGCTGCCCAGGACATGGACGTACCCAACGTGAGCTGGCTGCTGGGCGCGGACACCGACATCCCGGCGCTGCGGGGCCTGCTGGGGGACAGGTCGGCCGGCGCGGTGACGGTCGGGCAGGCTCTGCACTGGATGCATCACGCAGACCTGTTCCGTTCGGTCATACCGATGGTGCGGGCCGGCGGTGGCATCGCGGTGGTCACCAACGGGACGCCGTTGTGGCTCCAGGACACCGATTGGTCCCGGGCCCTGCGCGGCGTGATGGAGCGATGGCTGGATACCACGCTGACTTATCCCTGCGGTACCGACGAGGACAGCCAGCGGCGGTACCGGGAAGGCCTGGCCGCAGCCGGCTTTGAGGTGCTCAGCACCGCGGTCGATTACGACGCCGACCTGGACCTCGACCAGCTCGTCGGCGGCGTCTACTCAGCGCTGGGCGTGAGCCGGCTGCCCGCTCCAGATCAGCGGACCGCCTTCGCCGAGCAGGTCCGTGCCGCCCTCGCACCGCATGAACATGTCACCGAGCACGTCCACGTCGCCATACTGGCTGGCAGGGTCGGCTAGCCAGACGCCCGATGCTCCCTGCCGCTGAACTTCTGGCTGGCCGTCCGGGAGCAAGCGCCGGACTGCCCTGCGAACGTGTCCCGGGCCCCCTATCTGCCGGGGTGAGCCAGCTTATGAGGGGGGTCGGACATGGCTAATCGGCATTGGGTCCGAGCCAGGCTTCGGTTGCGTGCTGGTTTACCCGGGTTCCTGGCCGCGGGGAAGGGTGCGCACGATGCTGAGTGCGGTGGCGTCGATGTCGTGGCGCGGGTCCTCGCTGTAAGGTGCGAGCGGGAAGCTGAAGCTCATGACGAACGCCCCGTCCACGCCGGCTTCGTCGAGCAGCCGGAGCTGGTCGATGAGAAGTCCGGCCTGGGCTCGTTCGTCTCGTGGGTGGACCGTCCGGACCCGCGGCCGGATGAGCCGCCTGATCACCGGTAGCTGCGATCCCAGCAGGGACAGTGGCGTGGCGTTGAATGCGCCGAGGAACTCGGGGTTGCCGGCGTCCCGGCAGGCCGCGAAGCCGAACTCGGTGATCGCGACGGGCTTGCCGGTGGCCTGGAGCTGGCTGATCTTGGTCAGGTACCGGTCGGTGGTGAAGCCCTGCTGGCGGTAAAAGTTGACGCCGGCAACGTCGAAGTGGTCCCAGTCGACGCGCTCGAACGGGAGAGCGCAGTAGCTGACCGGGCCGTGGTAGACACGGCGCACCGAGGCTGCGGCATCGGCAAGGAACGCGCGCAGCGTGTCCTGCCCGGACAGCACTAGCTCGCGGAGGCCCGGCGAGCGACTGCGCTGCGCGTGGCTCCGGCCGGGGACAATGCCGCGCATGAACAGGGTCAGCTCGTTGCCGAGGCAGAAGGTCAGTCGGTCCGGCCAGCGCCGGAACAGCGGTTGGGCGGCGGCGGCAGCCTCGGTGATGTAGTGCAGTGTCCGCTTCGGCGTGGCGTTCCACAACTCGGGGCCCAGCCACACGTCGAGTCCGATGGACGCCGCATATCCGGCCGCTGCCAGCAGGCGACGGGGATCACGGCCGCCCAGCCGCACGGCGTTGGCATGCAGATCGGCCCGGATGATGTCAAGCTCACGGCGCATCAGGGCCGGCGAGTAGTCGGGTCGCCAGTTGGCAGACCGCGCGCCCATGGCGCGCCCGACGTCGTAGACCACCCCGCGCTGTCGCAACACGGGATCCACGCTAGCCCCGACATCACCTGCTGGTACATCTGCAATAGGCAGTAAGGGCTTCGACGGTGAACAGGTGCGCGCAGGACGGTAAGGGTGGTGTTCACCGACGACCCGGCCAGCCGATGGTGCGCCGGGGCTTCGCTACCTCCGATATCGCGCGGGGGCCTTCGTGTCCACTTGTTGATCCACTTGTGCAGGCCGGCGTCAAACTCGGTGACTGTCATCGGGTTGGGCGGACTGCGGCTACGTAAATTGCCGCTGGGTTGCCGGGTTGCCAGCCGGGCGGCGTCGCGCTCGACCTGCGCGGACACATCGTCGGTGAAGTGGTCTGGGAGGCCGCGGATGATGGCTGCGGCGGCGGGGGCATCCCCGGCCGCGAAGCGGCGGACGGCGAGCATGTGATTCATCGTGGCAGCATCCGGTGCCATGCCGGAAGAGGGTTGCCTGCTACATGCCCTACCGTGGCCGTCATGACCGATTCCGGGATGCCTGCGAGACAACCGTGAGCGGCCGCCTGACTGCGGCACAGTTCGCGGCCTGTCCCGGTGTCGCTGACTGGCGGGTGCTGTGGGGCGGCGGGTATGCGACGACCCGCTTCCTGACCGGCTCCTTCGCCGCCGGGCTGGCCCTGGTCGCCGCCATCGGCGAGCTGGCGGCCGCTTGCGGTCACGACCCGGACGTCGACCTACGGCCCCAGAGCGTGACCGTCCGGCTGCGCACGGCCGACGTTCAGGGCCTCACCAGCTCCGATGCCGGACTGGCCAGCCAGATCTCGGCTGCCGCGGCCCGGCTGCAGGCGCCAGCCGACCCGGCGGCCGTACAGCACGTGCAGGTCGCGATCGACGCCCTGGATATCGCCACGGTCCGGCCGTTCTGGCGCGCGGTACTCGGCTACGCCGGCCGCGGCGACGCAGTCCTGCTGGACGCACACCGCCAGGGGCCGACGCTCTGGTTCCAGCAGATGGGCTCGCCCAGGACCGGGCGCAATCGCTTCCACATCGACATCTACCTGCCGCACGACCAGGTGCAAGCCCGGATCGACGCCGCGCTCGCGGCCGGCGGCCGGATCGTCAGCGACGCCTACGCGCCCGGCTGGTGGACTCTCGCCGATCCCGAGGGAAACGAAGTTGACCTGGCAATCTGGGGTTAGGCAACCACAAGACCGACTGTGAAACGCGCGCCGAGCCGGACGTGTTGTCAGGAGTGACCGTGCGGCCTAACGTGTCACAAGCCGGGTCGCGCTCGACTTGCGCGGGCACATCGTCGGTGAACTGTTCCGCGAGGCTGCGGGTGACGGCTGCGGCGGCAGCCCCAGCCGCGAAGCGGCAGACGGCGAGCATGTAGTTCACCGTGCCAGCACCCGCCATCGACGTGGAAGTCCTGGACAAGCACAGCCGCCGGCTGTCAAGCCGTCAGCCTTCGGCCTGTTTACATAGATGATGATGACGGCACGGTGGCTCTTGCCGGTACTCACAGGACGCACCAGTCATCACGCGGCACACTGAGCACCGTTACCGGTTACCGGCAATGGCCTGCCGTTCGGCTCGGCCTGGACGGTCAGTCGGCCATGCCGAGAGCCGCACGCAGCCCGGCCTCCACGCGGCGCATCGTCTGCGCTGTGACCGCGCCCATGTCGGCGCGCACCTCGTCGTCGTAGACAGTTTCGATATCGTCGCAGGATGCCCAGCCGGTCATGACCTCCCCTGAGCCAAGCTCGACCATCGCAGGGCGGCTGTCGCGCGGTTTCGTCGTGGTCAGCCGGACCCCGAGCACCTGCTCGAACGCCCGGTTCCGCCGGTTGTTGGAGACGACAAGGAAGTACTTGTCCTCCTCAATGTGGCTCAGGTGCGCACGGTAGACGCGGCCGCGCACCAGGTCTGTCATCGCGCTGCCTCTTCAGCCCTCGTCGGCCCAGGCAGGCCGCCTGCGCCGGGCGATCCGGCGTGCTTCATCCGTGTCCCCGCTGGCAAGCCGGTCTTCGGCTGCGCTCGCATAAGCCCGCTCCTCCGCTCTCTCGCGGATAGCACGCAGCCCCGCTTCGAAGATCATGTGCAGCAGTGCCGCCTCCGCAACGCCCTCCACGACGATGCCGGCCATCTCCGAGAGCGCTTCCCGTTCCGGCGTCTCCTGGCGCAGGCGGGCGACGTCGGCCAGATCCTTCTCGGTGAGCGGGAGGCTCTTGCGGGTCTTGGCTGGTTCCGTGAGCCGGGACACCGTCATGGCAGATCCCCTTTGCGCGATGATACATAATCTGCTTCTCAGTTTAGAGCATGTTATGCATATGCATCAATGATAGCTGCAAATAGCGATGCGCGATGTGATTCAGGTCTGGGGTGCCCCGTGGCAGCAGCGGCGCCGACGCTTAAGGCACGGCAATGTCCGGGGTTGCCCCCGGGTTGCCCCCGCTCTGGACGGCGGCTCGATTCGATCCGCTCTCCAGACACCTCGGCTAGACCGGGGCGATACGTTCCCGGCTCGCGGGGCAGTGGAGTGGCAGTGGACCCTCGGCCAGATCGTCACCGCCGTCGCGGCGGCCGGAATGGAGATCCTGCACCTGGGCGAATATCCGGAACCATTCTGGCGTGCGGGCGGCGTAAGCATTCACCCCGTGCGCGGAGGGTAACGTGCGACGGCGTGAGCTGGCGGCGGGCGCGCGTCGGCATCTAGGCAGCTTTCATGATCATGGCCAGAAATGGGTCCTGTTATATATGACCGTTTCTGGCCATGATGACGGATCTCCGGCCGTCGCAGCGCAGACGCCGCCCAAGCTTGGCCGCCGGCCCCGCCTGCACTGGCGTTCGGTTGAGTGCAGCGCTGGGCGGATGGGCCTGTGACCTGCGGTGATTCCGAAGATCGCGCCGTGGTTGCGTGAAGAGCGCCGGTGACAGGCAGTCACCGCTGATGCGGGGCCGGGTGTCACCGTAAGTTAGCAGCCGCGGCGCCCGCCGGACCGGGCTTGATGGGCGCAAACGGGCTTTTCCGCGTTAATCCGGTGACACGCGCGCCGGGTCCCTCGCCAGCACCGCTGATAACGGAAGCATCGGAGGTCTTCACCCACCTCCGTAGAGGGGCCCTCCGATGCTTCCGTGTGCGACGCTACCAGCCGCCGGCGTTCCGGCTGACGCCGCCAGCGTTCCTGTCCACGTTCCTGCCGGCACCAGCGCGGCCGTCCCTGCGGCGCTCAGCACCCGGCCGCGGGGCCAGGTGCGGGCCGGCCGCCGCAGGGCCCCGGCGCGGGACGCCGCCGCGAGCCTGGGCATGGTCGCCGAGCTGGGATGCCTGTGGCGGGGTGCTGACGGGACGATCACGGCCGGCCCGGTGCCCGGGAACGGCACCGTGGTGATAGGCGCGGCGGCCGGCGCGCACGCGCCCGGCACCGATGTCACCCGCCTCGCCGGGCAGGTGCCCGCGCCGGGCGGGGTGACCGGCGGGGCCGGCGCCGGGCTGCTGTCGGCGGTGTTCACCCCCGGCCGGATCGCCGCGGCCCTGGCCGCCGCCGGGGTCCCGGCCCGCGCAGTCCGCAGCACGTCCGCGCAGCTGACCGCCGAGGTGCTGCTGGCAGCGCCGTTTCACCGCGGCACGAGCATGGAGAAGGTGTGGCGGGCAGTGACCGCCCGCGGCCGCGAGACCGACGCCGGCTACGACCCGCCCGCCAAGTCCTCCATCAGCGACGCCGCCCATTTCCTCGGAGTCAAGGTGCCGGCGTTCCTGCTGGCCGCGGTGATCGGCGGGCCGCCGCCGCCCGGCCAGCCCGGCCCCGGCCCCGGCGCCGCGGGGCAGCGGGGGATGTCGGGGCCGGTGACGTGCCAGGACGAGGGCGGCTGGTCCGGCGGCCTGTGGCACGGTCACCGGGTCCTGGTCACCGACGGGACCCACTTCGCGCTGCGCGGGCAAGCTGATACCAGCGCCAGCTGCCATCATTTCGGCTCCGCCGCGGGCAGCCGCCCGCTGGCCAAGGCCGTCGCGGTCACCGACGCGTGGCACCGGACCGTCGTCGCGGTCGCCCTCGGCAAGGACGCCACGTCCGAAGCTGAGCTCGCCGCCCACCTGCTGCCGGCCTTCGGGAAGGACACGATCTCGCTCGCCGACCGCGGCTTCCCGTCCCGCCAGGCAGTCCACCAGATGCACGCCGCCGGCGCGGACTTC
>JBEKKH010000426.1:0-7066 GCA_050010815.1 Streptosporangiaceae bacterium
GAAGTAACGCAGCGCTTCCATGGCACCCCCGAGCAGATGGCTGACGCCTTGGTAGGGGAGCCCCCAGCGAATTGGCGGCCAAGCCCATCATCGACATCGATCTCCTTATCGAGGACACGGCGCAGGAGTACCGCTACATCCCCGCCCTGGAAAGGCTCGGGTACCGGCTCGTTCTTCGAGAGCCGTGGTGGCACGGGCACCGGATGCTCGTCAGCCCTGCGGAGGACGTCAATCTTCACGTCTGGCCGCAGATTGCGCCTGAACCCATACGGCACAGGCTCTTCCGCGACTGGCTGCGCTCGCATCCAGAAGACCGGGACCTGTACGCCACGACCAAGCGGCGCCTCGCGCGGGACACCGCGCATCAACCTAGCGACTACAGCTTGGCGAAGAACGACGTCATCGACGACATCTATGCGCGCATCTTCGCAGCAAGCGGCGAAATGGGTCGGGGCTGACCCATCTTGCTGCACCCTGGGCAGATGTCCATGACGCCCGAACTGCCAGTTCTGTCCGTCAAACGGCGCCGCCGCCCGAACGATGAGGGCCGCAAATAGGAGCATCGATAAGGGCACTCGCGCTCTGGGCGGCTGTGGCACTCTGCTACGCGCGGCCGGAGGCCGGCGGCCGGAACGGGTTCTCCGCAAGGACCCCGGAGTATTCCTGGCCAGCGTTGAGATCCTCCGAATAGAGCCCTGTACAGCCCATTTCAGCTGCGCTGCGGACGATCATCGCGTCCCAGAACGAGATCCCGGTGCGCTGGTGGATGCCGATCGCGCCAAGGACGTCGTCAGCTGCCGGGACATGCACATGCCAGCGTGACAAGTCGGCGATGATCTCCTTCGCTGTCTCCGCATCGAGCGGCTTGGCGATCTTCCGGGTGACGCTCACGAAGAACTCCTGCAGCACCTGAACACTCAGGCAGCCGTCACGGGATTCCCAGAGCTGCTCGACCAGAGCCCGTGCCCGGTCCCGCTTGGCGCCCGCCGAATCGTCATGTGCGTACACCAAGATATTGGTGTCGACGAACTGGCGGTTACCGCTCATGAACGCTGTCCCGGCTCCAGCTGATGTGGCCGCCGGTGCCGAGATCTATCCCCTCGCGTAGCCGGGCAAGGCTCCGGTCACGGGCGCTGGCATATCCGGTCTCCTGCTCGACCAGTTGCCTCAGCATCCGGGCAAGCAGCTGTGACACCGACGTGCCGCGGCTGGCCGCTAGGATCCTGGCTTCCCGGATGTCCTCCTCAGGAAGCGACAGCGTGATGTTCTGGTTGCCCACGACAATCCACCTCAGACGGCTCGATTTCACACGTAAATGAGTGTAGCACGAGATTACGTGACGGGCAGAGTCGCGGAAGACCTAGGAAAGCCCACCCCACCGGAGGGGCCAGGCATCCAGCAACCCGACACCGCGGGGCCCTCCCGGCGTACCGCGCCGCTCCGGCAGGAGCGAGCGCATGCCTCATGCCCCAGCTGACATCGCCTGGGCTGCCGGCTACGAGTCTCCGCACTGTGACCTGCCGTACGCGTCCTAGCTCCTACCCGGGCGAGCCAGTAGGCATCGACAGCTATAACAGAGAGCCACCAAAAATGCGGGACGAGCGTGCAATATCCGTCGTTCGGGACGTCCTGGCGGGCGACCAAGATGGTCAGCCAAGGCGCGCGAGAAGGATGTTCTGTCACGTTGCGCCGATCCGCATCATGCTCAAGATCGCTGGCCTACTGCCCCGTCGACCTCATCTGCCGAAATGAGTGAGATCCAGCGAGAGATCTGGCGGCGACGATTCGCCAGATTGCTGGAGCTTCGGGTGAAGCTCGCTGGTATAGCAGACCCAAGCGCCTTCCGAACCCGGGGATGATTGTGTTCTGCAGATTAGCGATGAAGAAGCCTTGCTCGCATGTAGATGCTATCCTCCCTACTAGGCCGCCCGCAATCAGTCCGGGAACAGCAGGTGTTTCGTTTGTTACCGAACAGGGAGAATGCTCGGCAAGCCTTTCACGCGCGGACAGCCGTGCTGCGATATGGGTGGAGGCGGTGGGATGGAACAAACAGTATGCGCCAAGCTTGAGGATGCTTGGGCCGTGGTCGCCAGCGAAGCCAGGCTGAACGAATGGGCGCCACCCTGTACTGGACTGAAATGCAAAGACCATGAATTGACCTGCCAAACGCGGCGGAGGTGGCTTTATACAGACGACTTCACCTGGAAGCTAAGTTCTGCTGGAGAGAACCAAACGAAGATTGAGGGCACGGTGGAGCGTACCCGTAAGCCGCTCGGCTGGTTCATATGGCTGGCAACACTCGGCATGGGCCAGCGCACGCCGGGCATCGGCGTGAATTTGACACGCCTCAAGGTTATCTTGGAGGTGCCAGCTCAGACGGGTTTCGGACCGGATGCCCTGCTAACCTTGCTCAACGTCTATACCACTCAGTTCGGTTCCTACACGACGCTGCTATGGCAGGTCCCAGTGCTCGGGCTCACCGCCCAAGCCTTCCTAATGACTATCGCATTGGGTACGGGCATCAGCGATGATGCGCGGATCGCCGCGTCTGCCCTTTCCGTCATAATCGCATGGGCGTCGTGGCGCCTCATGCACACCCAGCGCGGTCGAGCCATAAACCAGGCTGAGCTGGCTAGAAGAACTTCTTCTATACTTTCGCTTAAGCAACTCCTCGGCGGAGATTTCCAGGTTGACGATGCTATGCCCAAGAATTCCAATGCGCCGAACGTATGGGATGTGGATCACAGCATCTATCACATCTGGCGAGCTTGCATGGTATTGTTTTTCTTTGCAGACGTTACTGTTATCGCATCTGTCGCTTTTGGCCTAAGCTGGTTCACGCAGTTTACGAAGTTATCGGATACGGCCAGTTGGTGGTCGCTGAGGCTCCTGTGCCGCTGGGTAGGCTGCCGGTGTGGGTTATGTGATCGAGGTACTCCCCGCTGCTGAAATCGACTGTCTCGAAGCGCTGTGGCGGGAGCTTTTGGGTCATCATCTGCAGGGCGCTCCGCACTTGGCGGCGCTGGGCCGGCCGCGAGCTCCGGAGGATTCCTGGCGCGTGCGGCGCGGGCAGTACCTGCAGTGGCTGGCGGCGCCTACGGCTGCGGCGCTGGTCGCGCGGAGTTCTGGCCGCCATGCAGGCTACGCCGTGGTCCGGGTCGTCGAGGCGGCCCGCTCGTGGCGGTGGGAGGACGAGGTTGGCGTCCTGGAGACCCTGGTAGTGGGCAGCGATGATCGCGGCGCGGGCGTAGGCCAGGCGCTACTGGAGGCCGCGCGGAGCCGCCTGGCCGGGTGGGGTGGGGCATCCGGGTCATGACAGTGTCCGTTATGGCAGGCAACGAAGGAGCGCTGCGCTTTTACCGGCGCGTAGGCGCCGCCAGCTATTTGCAGACGCTTATCATGCCGGTCGAAGGCAATCGCCCCGCTTGAGGGGCAGACGCGAATATGCGGCAAAGGGGCACCGGGTGGCGTACGCAGTAAGGGCCCATTCCTGTGTCATAGCCGAAGCCAGATATCCTGACCTGCCGCGAGTCGAGCGGTCTTGCCTGCGAAGGCGGTTCCCCACGCCCCGGTATCGGCGCGAGCCGTCACGGCAGATCCGGCGCATCGGAGGCTATCTGCGCGAGGAATCGTCTGACCGAACGCGGGGTCGGGAGCACGTGGATTTCGGCGTCACCGGCATGTGCGGTGATCGCCTGCAGCAGCAGCGGACGGCTCCGCCGGCGATAGGTAAGCAGCCACCGCCAGAAGTCCGCGCGCTCCCGCGACCGGCGGATGGCGCGCCAGGCGCAACGGGCTGGCGAGAAGTCCAGGAACACGATGGTGTCTGCGGCCTGCAGCCGGACATCGAGGACGTCATAGGGCCCGAGGTCCCCGTCCATGATCCACGACTCGTGCGCGGCGAGTTCGAGCTGGGTAGCTGCCCACTGGTCGCGGGGCGTCGCGGTCAGGCCCGGCCGCCAGAAGAGCTTGTCCAGTTCGATGACGGGGAGGCTGATAATTTCACCCAGGCGGACCGCGAGGGTCGATTTGCCTGCCGCGCCAGGACCTGTAATTATCACCCTCTTCATAGTTGCCTATGGTGCCAAGTCCGCGTGCTCGCTACGGCAGCCTCAACCAGGAAAGGCTTGCGGATCGCGCTCATCCCGCCCTGACCGGACGCACTCACCTGCCGCGGACAGGGTCGGTCGGCGGCGTCAGAACTGAGCCCGAACGGATAAGCGTCTCCTTTGGGCGCCGCCTGACCCCGACCTAGGTGTTCGGGCGGGATTCACGTCTGCGTCCTACGCCGTGTGACCGATCCGGCTGTGGGTCCTCCCTCATCATGGCTGGCCTGGTGCTGGCTGTTATCGCTTTCCCTTGTCCCTTCGCGGGTGCTGCCGCCCGCGTCGTGCTCATCGGCGTGAGCTCGCTGATACTGGCTAATATGACAGAGATCGAGTCCCTGATCGCCGAGGTCCGCCAACTGCGCGCCGATGTCGCCCGGCTGACCGCCGTGCACACGGCGGTGCACATGCGGCACGGCTGGATGAAGCCGCTCTTCAAAGACCTGTCCACCAACCCGTACACCCAGTACAAGGTCCACATGTGGGGCGCGATCTACTGGCTGATCAACTTCCCGCTAGTCTGCTGCTTGTTCTTCCTCACGCCCACGCTGTGGGTCAAGCTCGGCATCTTCATCACGCTGATCTACTCGATCTACGCCAACCTTGCAACCGACTACGGCGCCATGTCAGCGGCCGAGGCAGCGTTCGGCGAGCCGCAGCCGCCGCCAATCCCGCTTGAGCCGCCGCCGCCGGTATGAGGCGGCGCAAACCTCCGGGCGCACCTGACGGTTGTCGAGCGCCGATTCGGCGTGGCTCCAGCACGGCGGGGGCGGCCGGCAGAGTCCAGCTGTGGAACGTTTCCAATCCAGCCCGCCCAACCGCCCTCGGTCGGCCCCTTACCTGACAACCATAGCCCGACGGCAGCGAGCGCCACCCGGCCTATTCCGCTGCTCGCGGATGGACGAGCAGCTCGTCTCGTCGAGCGCGTTCCGCGAAACGGTCGTTCCTCGGCACGCGCTTCCCCGGCAGTCGGGTCGCTTCGATTCGTCCCCTCTCCCACCACGCGGCCAGCGATTCGACCAGCCGCGTGTCCGCGGCTTCGTCAGGCCCGAGGCCGAAATGAGAGGACCGCTCGTGGCTGATCCAGCCGACAAGCGAACGAGTGTCCGCGCCCTCGAACAAATGATGCAGTAGCGGACTGATCATGCAGTCGCATTCATCCTCCGCCTCCGGAATGCCAGCCACATCGATCGGATCCCATTCCATGAGCAGACGGCGTATCTGACGTTGGACTCCCGGATCCAGTCGCGGTTCCTGGGACTGCCCGGATCCTACGCGTCAGGTTCGCTCGTGTCGTCAAGTATGGCGTCATGGCCAACTGAAGAATGCGCTCATCTGCCGCGATTCGTGCCTTCGGGCCCGCGGCGCCGGTGAGCGAGTGGGCCCTTGCGGTCGCCGCAGCCCGGGCCGTGGGAAGGCGTTTACGGTCGTGGCGGCAATTGCTGTAGGGCCCAGGTGTTGCCGTCGGGGTCGCTGAAGGTGACGAACGAGCCCCACGGCTGAACGTCGACCTCGCTGGCCTGCACGCCGTGCGCGATGAGTTCTTGCCGGGCGGCCGTGACGTCGGCCACCACGCATTGCACGCCCTTTTGCGAGCCTGGCGGCATCTGGGTGATCCCGGTGCCCAGCACGATGGAGCACGCGGACCCGGGCGGGGTTAGCTGCACGAACCGCAGCGCGTCGCTGACCTGGTGGTCGTGGTCGGCGTGGAAGCCGGCCTGCTCCACATAGAACGCCTTGGCACGGTCGACATCGGTCACCGGTATTGCCACCAGCTCGATCTTCCAGTCCATATCCGGCACGGTATACCAAGCCGGAGGGTAAGCCGCCGACGCACGCTGCCAGGCTGGCGCACCTATCCATTATCGTTACGCCCTCTGCCCGTCCTCTCATGCCGGATACCGGGCGAGATGTCTGAGCGACTTGGCCACGACGATCCCAACTATCGTGATCCACGGCCAAGTGGTCCATACCCGAGCGCGTACCGTGAGGAACGCATGCCAGCAAGCACAGCAAGTTGCACGCAGGGGCTCCGGCATGCAAAGACGTGCACCCGCTGACAAGCGAGGTACCGATCGGAGGGCTCTGCGATGACACCGACTCTGTGGGAGCGGTCGGCGCGCCACAGACGGCTCGATAATGCTCCCCAGGTAGGTGAGCTGTGAAGTATGTGTCGTTCTCCCTGGGCCCCATCGGATGAGCGCCGAACGGTGCGAAAAGTGCGACCTTATCATCGGGGAAGGCTGCCCCTGCAATGTTGCGCGTACCAGTACACGGGCCGAGTACACGGCCAGCTACCGGTGGATCCGCTTTGGCCCTGATGCACTCTTGATCTCACGCCGGAACATGGCACACATCCCCGGCGCATGCGATCACTTCACTGAGGAATGGGTGCTGGAACCCAAGAACGGATGGGGCTGGATTACTCATCCCGATGCGGGCACATGGGATCGCATTAGCGCGAGCAACCCGGCCCAGGCCACCGAGGGCGACACATCCAGGGCTGCCGTTATTCGCTGCTCAGATTGCTCTGCATGCCTCCTTGCTTAACGGGAGCGATGGATGCTATTGCGGCGCGAACAACGGTCCGGTCGTGCCGGTCAAGCGAAGCGCCAACATCCGGTCATGCCGCGATGAGGCACGTCGAGACCATCGATGCCATGGCGGGTGCGCCCTGTGCTACAAGGACCCGAATCTAGGCTTCAAGTCACGAGGCAGGGCATCGCGGATGCTCGCTGCGGTTACGTGTGGAGTCTGACGCCGATCACGGTACGTGTTCGGGTCGCCTTGGCAACCGCTCAAGTAACCGCCGTTCTGGCCCGCCTCGGTTGCTGGCAGGTCAGTCGACTCGGTCGAGCAGAACCGGGCGTTTTGCGCGGGACACTGCCGGGATTCAGGAAGCCGGGGGCACGCCTTCCGCCCGAACCGCCATGACGGCCTCGTATTCGTGCGCAGCGATC
>JBEKKH010000427.1:0-7062 GCA_050010815.1 Streptosporangiaceae bacterium
GACGAGCCGGGACACCAGCAACGGTGAGCCGGATCGGCGAACGCCGCGAGCACGCCCAGGCCGGGCCGAGCGCCGGGTACGCGCACAAGCGGGCCGCGATCATCGAAGCCGCCGCGCGCGTGTTCCAGCGCAGCGGGTACGAGCGGGCGAGCATGGGCGACGTCGCCGCCGAGGCCGGCGCCGACCGGGCCAGTGTCTACTACTACTTCAACGGCAAGCACGAGCTTTTCCACGCCGTGATCATCGACGCGGTCCAGCACCTGGTGGACGCGGCCGAGGCCATCGCGGCCGCCGACCTGACCGCGGCCGCGCAGGTCCAGGCCCTGGTGGGCGAGCTGATGCGCGCTTATACCGACCACTACCCCTACCTGTACGTCTACGTGCAGGAAGACATGACCAAGCTCGGCCAGGACGATCCGTCGGCCCAGACGCTCCGCCGGCTCGCCCGGCGTTTCACCAGTGCGGTCGAGGCCATGTTGGCCGCCGGAATCACCTCCGGCGAGTTCAAGGCCGGCCTCGACCCGGCCCTCGCGACCAACGCCGTGCTGGGTGCCCTGAACTGGTCACACCGGTGGTTCAGGCCGGACCGGGGCGTAGCCCCTGACGACGTCGCCGCCGTGTTCGTCGAGATCTTCCTGCACGGGCTGGTGGCGGCGCCGCCCTTCCTATCGGCTGGCCGGCAGGATCCCTGACGTCCCGTACATCTCGCTTGTCCCGGCTGCATCCGTAGAAGCCGTGCCCAGCCTCGTCACTGGCCATTTCCGTGGTGAATCGGGGCTCTGCGGTCCGTTAGTGAATGAGTAATCTGCAATGAACCGCAGAATCGGCGTGTCCATGCGGCAATACGACGACGATCCGGGGACGGAAGAGCGGGGGCCGAGGCCTTTACATCGTAAGGTCCAGGCGGATAGCGTTCTAAATTAGTTAACAGTGATTCACTTCAAGGGCCGAGGTGGTGACTAGAAGACGTGTGGTCAGCTGGTACGGGCGCCCTTCCGGAGGCCTGCGGCCTGGAGGTCGACACGGTCCTGGACCCCGCCGGGGGGCATCATCCCGGGCGCCAGCTCGCATGTCCGGCTGCCGCAGCAGGTGCCGTGGGCGATCGCCATGCAGCTGCTGCTGACGGCCGGGCCGGTCGACGCCCAGCGCGCGTATGCGGCCGGGCTGGTCAACGAGGTGCTGCCCGCCGGGCAGGTGCAGGTGCTGCCCCGGGCTCTGGAGCTGGCCCGCCTGATCAGCCGCAACGGGCCGCTCGCGGCGAATTCAGGTTGATCATGGATGTCAACGTGAACGGCACCCACTGGATGAGCCTGGCCGCGGCCGACGTGATGAGCACCGGCGGCTCAATCATCAACATCTCCAGCGTGCTCGCGTTGAGCACGGCGGGCAGCCCGCAGGCCGCCTACGCCGCGAGCAAGGCCGGGATCCTCGCGCTGACCCGGGACCTCGCCCAGGAATGGACCGGGCGCCGGGGCATCCGGGTCAACGCTATCGTGCCCGGCTTCTTCGCGACCGAGCTGACCGCGGGGCACCGCGGCGACATGGACGCGCTGGTCGGGCGGATTCCCGCGGGCCGCCTGGGCGAACCGGAGGACCTGTCCGGCGCCGTCCTGTTCCTCGCCAGCGACGCCTCCGCCTACGTGACCGGGCAGATGATCGTGGTCGACGGCGGCTTCGTGATCACGTGACCCAACGGAGGAGAGCAATGAAAGACGTCGTGCGCGTCGGGTGCTTCGCGGCCTTCTGGGGCGACACGCCGGCCGCGATCCGCGACATCCTGGACGGCGCGCCGGTCGACTACCTCGTGGCCGACTACCTGTCCGAGATCACCATGGCCCTGCTGGCCCGGGCCCGGGCCAAGGACCCGCAGGCCGGGTACATCGCCGACTTCATCACCACCGTCGCCCCGGTGCTGCCCGAGGTGGCCGATCGCGGCATCAAGATCGTGGCCAACGCGGGCGCGCTGAACCCCGCGGAATGTGCGCGGGCGCTGGCCGAGGTCGTGCGGGAGCAGGGACTGCACCTGCGGGTGGCCGCGGTCGAAGGTGATGACCTGATGCCGCAGCGGGACGCCGTGCTGGCCGCGTCCCCGGCCGACATGGTCACCGGTCGCGCGGTGCCGCCCGGGCCGCAGTCGCTGAACGCCTACCTCGGCGCGCGTCCCGTCGCCGCGGCCCTGGCCGCCGGGGCCGACATCGTCGTGACCGGGCGCTGTGTCGACGCGGCGGTCGTGCTCGGGCCGCTGATGCACGAGTTCGGCTGGACGGACACCGACTACGACCTGCTATCCGCGGGATCGCTCGTCGGCCACATCCTGGAGTGCGGCCCGCAGGCGACCGGGGGGAACGTGACGGACTGGGCCGAGGTGCCCGGCTGGGACCACATGGGCTACCCGGTGGCGGAGTGCTTCGCGGACGGGACGGCCGTGATCACCAAGCCGGCCGGCACCGGCGGGCTCGTGTCGGTGGCCACCGTGGCCGAGCAGGTGCTGTACGAGATCGGGGATCCCGGCGCGTACCTGATGGCCGACGTCAGCTGCGACTGGCGCGAGGTCCGGCTGACCCAGGAAGGTCCGGACCGGGTGCGGGCCTCGGGCGCCCGCGGCGGACCGCCGACCACGACGTACAAGGTGACCGCGACCCGCACCGAGGGATTCCGGGTGCTGACCACGGCCATGCTGGCCGGGGCGGGCGCCGCGGGCAAGGCGGCCAGGGTGGGCGAGGCGGTGCTGGCCAGAACCGACCGGCTGTGCGCCGCCCGCGGCGTGCCCGGCCTGCGCGAGACCTCGGTGGAGGTGGTCGGGTCCGGCCAGATCATGGGGGGCAAGGCCGACCCGGCGGCGACCGAGGCGGTGGTCAAGATCGGCGCCCGCAGCGAGGAACGGACCGCGCTGGAGATCTTCTCCGCCGAGTTCGCGTCGATGTCGCTGGTGGCCCAGGGGCTGACCGGGTTCTTCGCGGGAAGGCCGAGGGTCGCCCCGGCCATCGCCGTCTACCACCTGCGGGCCGGCAAGGGAACGGTGCCGGTACGGGTGCGGCTGGAGGACAAGGTGTTGAAGGTCGCGATCGCGCCCGGCTCGGCCGCCGCCCGCACGTCGACCCCGCCACTGCCCGAGAACCCCCCGCCGGCCGACCCGGACGGGGCCACCGTCCCGCTGCTGGCCATCGCCTGCGGGCGCAGCGGAGACAAGGGCAACCTGGCTAACATCGGCCTCATCGCGCGGCGGCCGGAATTCGAGCCCGTGCTCCGCGACCAGGTCACCGCGGCCCGGGTCCGGGAATTTTTCGCCCACCTGAGCCCGGCCGCGGTGACCCGCTGGTCGCTGCCCGGCCTGCACGCGATCAACATCGTGCTCGACGAGGTGCTGGGCGGGACCGGGGGGACCTCCACGCTGCGGTACGACCCGCAGGGCAAGTCCTACGCCGCGATGCTGCTGACGATGCCCGTCACCGTCCCAGCCGGGTGGCTCAGCCCGGGACTGATCGCCCCCTCGGCGGGTGGAACAGCATGAGCCTGCCCGGCAAGGTCCTCGTGGCCAACCGCGGCGAGATCGCGGTCAGGATCATGCGCACCCTGCGGGAGATGGGGATCGGCAGCGTCGCCGTCTACCACCGGGTCGACGCCGCCGCGCGGTTCGTCCGTGACGCTGACGAATCCGTCGAGCTGCCCGGAGGTTCGGCGTCCCCCGTGGCCGCCTATCTCGACGGTCCGGCGGTCATCGCCGCCGCCCAGCGGTCGGGAGCCGAAGCCGTGCACCCGGGGTACGGCTTCTTGTCGGAGAACGCGGGCTTCGCCGAGGCGCTGGACGAGGCGGGCCTGACCTTCATCGGGCCGCCGGCCGACGCGATCCGCTCGATGGGCGGCAAGATCGAATCCAAGCGGCTGGCCATCGCGGCCGGGGTCCCGGTGCTGCCGGGGTCGCGGGGAGCACTGTCCGACGCGGACGAAGCGCTCGCCGAAGCCGAACGGATCGGCTACCCCATCCTGCTCAAGGCAAGCGCCGGCGGTGGCGGCAAGGGGATGCGAATCGCCCGTACCCCGCAGCAGTGCCGCGAGGCGTTCAGCCAGGCCTCCAGCGAAGCGACGGCGAGCTTCGGCGACGGGCGGATCTTTCTCGAGCGCTACGTTACGCAGCCCCGGCACATCGAGGTGCAGGTGCTGGCCGACTCCTACGGCCATGTCATCCACCTGGGCGAGCGCGAGTGCTCCATCCAGCGGCGCTACCAGAAGGTGATCGAGGAGTCACCGTCGCCGTTCGTCGGTGACCGGCTGCGTCAGCAGATCGGCGAATCCGCGGTCGCGCTGGCCCGCCAGGTCGGCTACACCTCGGCCGGGACGGTCGAGATGGTGGTGGACCCCGAAGGCAACGCCTACTTCCTGGAGATGAACACCCGGGTACGGGGACAGCCGGACCGAGGCGATCGAGCGGCTCTCGGCCGCGCTGCGAGCCACGGTGCTGCTCGGCACGACCACGAACTGCGGGTTCCTGGCCGACGTGGTGGAGCATCCGGCCTTCGCGGCCGGCGCCACCCATACCGGGTTCATCGACCAGCACCGCGAGCTGACCACAGCGCCAGTACCCGATGCCGCGGGCGAGCGGACGCTGGTCGCGGCCGCGGTCCTGCACAGCCCGCGGTTCGATCACCGGCACGACATACCGGCTGCGCACGCCGCGATGGGCCGGTGGCGGCCGTGACCCTGCAGGTGACCCGGGACGGCGGCGCGCCGCACGACGTGGCCCTGACGCGCAGCCGGGATCAGGCCACGGTCTGGATCGACGACGTGCCTTACCCCGTGGCCTTGGCGTCCGAGGGGGCTGCGACCAGCCTGAACCTCGACGGCCGGCTGGAGACCGTTTGGTATGTGACCGAACGTGACACGGTGTTCGTGCACGCCTTCGGCCGGGTCTGGACGTTGCGGGTCGACGACCCGGTCGAGAACTCACTGCGAGGCGCCGCGGACGCCGACGCGGCGGTCGCCCAGATGCCAGGAGTGCTGGTCAGGCTGACCGTAGCGGCGGGTGACGCGGTCGCCCGCGGGCAGGTCGTGGCGGTGACCGGGGAGCGCCGCTGGTCACGCTCGTGCCCGCGGACGCACCCGGAGGGGAACTGAGTTGAGACGGATCGTGTCCGCGGTGGACACCAGCTCGCCGACCTACCGCGCCTACCGCGAGCACAACCTCGGGCTGGCCAAGGAACTGCGGGACGCCCTGTACGTCGCGCGGGAGCAGCGGCCCGAGCGCGCCCTGCGTCGGCTGGCTGAGCAGCACAAGCTGACCGTCCGCAGGCGGCTGGAGCTGCTGCTCGATCCCGGTACGCCGTTCCTGGAGCTGTCCGCGCTGGCCGCCTCCCGGGCCTACGACGGCCAGGCGCCGCAGGGACTCGTCGTCACCGGTATCGGCCTGGTCAGCGGGCGTGAGGTGATGGTCGTCGCGGGCGACAGCTCGCTCAAGGGCGGCTCCTGGTATCCGCTGTCGGTCAAGAAGATCGTCCGCGCGCTGGACATCGCGCTGGAAAACCGGCTTCCCGTCGTCCACCTCATCGACTCCGGCGGGGCCTTCCTGCCGCTGCAGGACGAGATCTACGCTCTCGGCGGTCACACGTTCCACAACCAGTGCCTGCTGTCCGGGGCGGGAATCCCGCAGGTGGCGGTGGTGCTGGGCAACTGCACGGCGGGGGGCGCCTACCTGCCCACGCTGTGCGACCAGTCCATCATCGTGCGGGGCACGGGCCACGTGTTCCTGGCCGGCCCGCCGCTGGTGAAGGCGGCCACCGGCGAGGAAGTCAGCGCCGAGGAACTGGGCGGGGCGGACATGCACACCTCGGTGTCCGGCACCGCCGACTACGCCGTCGACACCGAGGAGGAGGGCATTGCCCTGGCTCGCGACATCGCGGGCCTGTGGGCGCGCCCGGTGAAGACGCCAGCCGACTGGCGCGAGCCGGAACCGCCCTACTACGACCCGGACGAGCTCTACGGCATCATCCCCGACGACATCAAGAAGCAGTTCGACATGCGCGAGGTCATCGCCCGGATCGTCGACGGCAGCATGTACCTGGAGTTCAAGCCCGCCTACGGCAACACCCTGGTGACCGGCTGGGCCTATATCTGGGGCATGAAGGTCGGCATCCTGGGCAACAACGGGGTCCTGTTCAGCGAGGCGGCGAACAAGGCGACCCAGTTCATGCAGCTCTGCGACCGCGACGGGATCCCGCTGCTTTTCCTGCACAACGTCACCGGCTTCATGGTCGGTCGCGAGTACGAGCGGGGCGGGATCACCAAGGACGGCGCCAGGATGCTGATGGTGCAGGCCAACGTGACGGTGCCCAAGCTCTCGCTGCTCGTGCACGCGTCGCAGGGCGCAGGCAACTACGCGATGGCGGGGCGGGCCTGGGGGCCGCGCTTCCTGTTCGCCTGGCCCAACTCGCGTTCGGCCACGATGGGCGCCGAGCAGGCGGTCAGCACCCTGACCCAGGTCCGGGTGGCCAGCATGAAACGGCAGGGCCTGGAACCCGATCCGGTGGAACTGGCCCGGATCGAGGCCGAGGTCGGCGAGTACTTCGAGGCGACGGCGAATCCTTATCACCTGACCTCAGAGCTCCGCGACGACGGCCTGATCGACCCCACCGACACCAGGAACACCCTGGGCATGGCGCTGTCGGCGGCGCTGTCCGCCCCGGTCACCCGCACCCCCGGCGGCGTGCTGCGCATCTGAGCCCCGACCAGAACGACAAGGAGTTGACGATGACGTCCGCGAATCCGGTGATCCTGTACGAGATCCGCGATCAGGTCGCGTGGATCACCATCAACCGGCCAGAGGCGCGTAACGCGCTGAACCGGGCGGCCCGGGACGGCATCCGCGCGGCCTTCGAGCGCTTCGCCGCCGACGAGAACGCCGCGGTGGCGGTGCTGACCGGCACCGGGGACAAGGCGTTCTGTGCGGGCGGGGACCTCAAGGAGATGGCTGACACCTCGCTGCGGATCCCGCCTCGCGACTTCATGGTCTACCTGGGCCGGACGCTCAAGGTCGACAAGCCCGTCATCGCGGCGGTGAACGGGGTGGCC
>JBEKKH010000428.1:0-7061 GCA_050010815.1 Streptosporangiaceae bacterium
GGGCGGCCGCCATCAAGAACAACATGGCCACGGTGCTGTTCAGCCTGGAGATGGGCCGCAACGAGATCACGATGCGACTGCTGTCGGCGGAGGCGCGGGTGCCCCTGAGCACGATGCGCACCGGGCAGATGAACGACGACGACTGGGCCCGGCTGGCCCGGCGGATGAGCGAGGTCGCCGACGCGCCGCTGTTCATCGACGACTCACCGCACATGTCGATGATGGAGATCAGGGCCAAGTGCCGTCGGCTGAAGCAGCGGAATGACCTGAAGTTCGTCATCATCGACTACCTGCAGCTGATGTCCTCACCGAAGCGAGTGGAGAACCGGCAGCAGGAAGTCTCGGAGATGTCCCGGTCACTCAAGCTGCTGGCCAAGGAACTGGATGTCCCCGTCGTCGCCCTGTCACAGCTCAACCGCGGTCCCGAGCAGCGTACCGACAAAAAGCCCCTATTGTCCGATTTGCGTGAATCGGGATGCATGACCGAAGACACCACACTTCTCCGGGCAGATACGGGCGTACCGGTTACCTTCGGCGAGTTGATGCGCGACGGCGGCAAGGGAATCGCTGTCTGGTCGGTTGACGAGCAGCACCGGCTGGTCCCAGCGCCTATCACCCAGGTGTTCGCCTCGGGAACAAAGGAGGTGTACCTGCTGCGGCTGGCCTCCGGACGTGAGGTGAAAGCATCGGCTAACCACCCGTTCCTTACCATTTCTGGCTGGACGCCTCTGGGGAAGCTAAGCCTCGGCGACCGGCTAGCAATACCCCGCCACGTCCCTGAGCCAATCAATGCCGGGCTTGGTTGGTCCGAATACCGGCTCGGGCTCCTCGCCCACCTAATCGGAGACGGCTGCGTCGTTCGTTCCCAGCCTGTGCACTACACCTCGAACGACGAAGAGAACCTGGCCTTCGTGGAGGCTGCCGCAGCAGCGGAATTCGGCATATCGCCGCGCCGGGTGGCACAGAAAACATGGTGGCACACCTACCTGCCCGCGCCCTATCACTGCACGCACGGCCGCGGGAACCCGTTGCACGCCTGGTTCCGCGAACTCGGGATCGAAGACCTGCGATCACACCAGAAGCGACTTCCAGCTGCCATCTATTCGGCCAGCGATACCGAGATCCGCCTGTTCCTGCGTCATCTCTGGGCGACCGACGGCTGTGTCTGGCTAGGAAAGGGTAAATCAGCGCCGAAGGCGTACTACGCCAGCTCGAGCCGTCAACTCGCCTACGGCGTCGCGGACCTGCTTGCGCGGCTGGGGATAGTCGCCCGTATCCGGCAGGTGCAGAAGGCCGGTTACCGGCCCGGCTACCACGTCATTGTGGCCGACACACCCAGCCTGCGAATCTTCTGCGAACTTGTCGGCGTACACGGGCGACGCGGCGAACTGGCGAAAGCACTGGCTACCGCTCTGGAAGGGCGAGTTACTAACACGAACGTGGACACGATCCCGATCGGCGTCTGGAACATCGTCAAGGCTGAGCGGATCCGGGCCGGGCTAAACGATCGCCAGTTCCAGGCGGCTATCGGCACCCATTACTGCGGGACCGCGCTGTACAAGGCCTGTCCGTCGAGGGAGCGCCTCATGCGATGCGCGGAGGTTCTCGGCTCTGAGACGCTACGCGAAATTGCCTGCAGTGACGTCTACTGGGACCGGATCGTGAGCATCGAGCCGCTGGGGCCCCAACCAGTTTATGACGCGACTGTGAAAGGCACGCATAACTTCATCGCGGACGGCCTGATCGCCCATAACAGTATCGAGCAGGATTCGGACGTCGTGATCCTTTTGCACCGTGAGGATCTCTACGAGCGGGAGTCGCCCCGGGCTGGCGAGGCGGATCTGATCGTCGCTAAGCACAGAAATGGCCCGACCATGACCGTGACCGTGGCGTTCCAGGGGCACTATAGCCGGTTTGTCGACATGGCAAGTCCGTAAGATCGGCCAGATTCTTCAAGTGACACCAAGAACAGCTAAGTCTTGGCAAAATGCAGTGGCATTTCCCTGCGAGGGTGGAAGGCCTGCACGAGGGGCCAGCTTTGGCTCGCGGTGAGTAAATGTACGCACTAAATGCGTGCTCTGAAGTGGCCTCGTGCAACGGGTGCGCGACAGTTATGTAGGGGCGAGCGAGTTTGCGCTGCCAGTGGCCTTCTGCCGGTTGCGCGCCCGGCCACCACCCGCAACCATGCCGCCCACTGGCGTATCCCCGCCCCCCGGAGCAGCCCCGCCAGTCGTCGTCACCAAACAAAAAACACCAATCCGGCTTCCCGCCCAGGCATTCGAATTATCGTGGATACTTGCCGACTCTATGAGGGTAGCAACGATCCACAATCACGGGAGAGCCCCGGAGGAGGAGACAGTTGGGACGTGCGGGATTATTGGGGCGGAGCGGGAGCGGCTTTGACTGGATACCCCGGACGAGTGGTTAGGCTGCTGCGTGGTGCACAGCCAGGCGGACGCCTCCTGGCTAGGCTCGAAGATATTTTGGTTAGCTACGAAATCGATTCACACCGTCGTGCCGTGCGGATGCCTGCCGAGCTGATCCAGTGGGGCGCGGGAGGCCCGCTGCCGATCACGTCCTCACGCCGGGTGTCTCGGCCAGGACGGGTCGGCGGAGCTTCGCGCGACTACGAGAAAAGACCGGGACCGCTGCCGCCCGATGAGGAGGTCAGCGGTCCACGATCTGTTCCCAGCGCTCAGCGGCATGAGAATCGTGATCGAATCGTGATCGAATCGCGGGCGCGGGCGCGGGGGCGTGGTTAGCGGGGTTCCTGCGCGGGGTGGCGCAGGCTACGAAGGCGCCGGCGCAGGTGGCGGCGGCGCACAGGATGAGGGCGCCGATGTAGCCGGACGCGGCCGGGGTGCCGGTGCCGGCGTGCGCGGAGGACACGATGATCGCCGCGGCCAGCTGACCGCCGAGGGCGCCCCCGGCGTTGCGGACCACGGTGTTCACCGCCGTGGCCGACCCGGTGCGGGCGGGCGGCACGGCGGAGACGACCTGGTTCGGCAGGGCCACGAGGCACAGCCAGAACCCGACGCCGAGCACCGAGGTGGCCGCGTAGACCTGCCACGGGGCGTCGTGCCACAGGGCGAGGCTGGCGAAGCCTGCGGCGCAGCTCAGCTGGCCCGCGATCAGCTGCGCCCGCAGGCTCAGCCAGCGGTGCAGCAGGCCGGACGCCGGGCCGAGGAGCAGCTGCGCTCCGGCGGTCGGGAACATGAACAGGCCCGCCCCCGTCACCGACGCGCCGAATCCGTAGCCGAGCCGGACGGGCGCCTGCACGAGCTCGGGGATGATCAGGAACGAGGCGTACATGCCGATGCCGATCAGCATGGCCGCCGCGTTCGCCGGCCACACGCCGCGCAGCCGCATCAGGCTCATGTCCACCAGGGGACTGCTGCTGCGGGTCTCCGCGCGGCCCCAGGCCAGCAGGGCGGCCGCGCCGAACGCCAGCAGGCCCAGCGTCCTGATACTCGCCCAGTGCCAGCTGGCCGACTCGCTCACCGCGATCAGCGCCGCCGACAGGCCGGCCGCCATCAGCAGGGAGGAACGCCACGGAACCCGCGCCCCGGCTTGGGCGGGACCGTCGGCCGGGATGTACCGGGCGGCCAGCACGAGCGCGGCCGCGATGACGATGAGCGACAGCCAGAACAGCCACTGATAGGAGAGCCGGGTCATGATCGGTCCCGGCAGCACGAGGCCGAGGCCGCCGCCGATGCCGAGCAGCGACGACACCAGGCCGATGCCGCCGGGAACCCGCTCGCGCGGCAGGCGGTCCCTGATGATCGCGAACGCCAGCGGGTAGATGCCGCCCGCCGCGCCCTGGATCACCCGCCCGGCGACGAGCTCACCCAGGTTGCCCGCGACCGCGCAGACCACGGTGCCGGCCGCGAAGGTGGCCAGGCTGGCCAGCATCATGCGCCTCTTGCCCGCCACCTCACCGAGCCGGCCGATGACCGGGGTGAGGATGCTGGCACTCAGCAGGTACGCGGTCGAGATCCACGCGGCGCCGTCCGCGGTGGTGCCGAGGCTGGCCTGGATCCGCGGCAGGGCGGGGATGACCAGCGCCTGCATCATCGCGAAAACGGTCCCGGCCAGCGCGAGCACGGCGAGCAACGTGTTCGCGCGCACTGGCGGGGCGTCGCCCGGCGGGCGGGTCACGGGGCCGGTTAGTAGCGGGGCAGAAGCGTTCACGAGGGGCCTCCGAGGTTGGGTCCGGGTGCTTCGTGAACCACCCTCAGGGCTCCGGCCAGGGGAGAGTCAACACGCCTCGCGGCGCCCGTGCCGGCCCCGCCGCGTCGCTTGACTCTCCCCTTACTGGACGGCTGAGACTTTACTTATGCAGCGGCTGACCATCGGGGCGTTCTCGCGCCTTACCCACCTGAGCATCAAGACGCTTCGCTACTACCACGAAGTGGGCCTGCTTGAGCCCGCCGTGATCGATCCGGACAGCGGGTATCGCTACTACCGGCCGGGTCAGGCGCACTCCGCGCACCTGGTCAGGCGGTTCCGCGATCTCGGCTTGCCGGTGGCCGACGTGAAGGCGGTCCTCGCGGCCCCCGACCTGACCGCCCGCGACGCGATCCTGGCCGGCCACCTCGACCGGATGCGCGAGCAGCTGCGGCAGACCGAGGCCGCGGTCGACTCACTGCACCGGATGCTCGAAGGCGGCTCGACGGCCATCGCCATCGAGGAGCGGGTGATCGAAGGCGGGCCTACGATCTCCGCCGCGGCCGACTTGAGGCGGGAGGAGGTCGCTTCCTGGTGGTGGGACGTGATGGCCGGCCTGCGGGCGATGGCGGCAGCGGCCGGGCTCGAGCAGACCGGGCCGTTCGGCGGCCTCTTCGACGATGAGCTGTTCACCCAGGACGCTGGGCACGCACGGGTCTACCTGCCCGTCAGGGACTCGCCGGGGCTCGACGGCACGGGTGCGCGCTGGGAGCTTCCGGCCGGGCGGTTCGCCGTCGCGCTGCACGCCGGCCCGCACCGTGACGTCGACCGCACCTACGCCGCGCTCGGCACGTACGCCGGCGCGTACGGCCGCGACGGCACCGGCCCGGTGCGAGAGCGCTACCTCACTGACCCACTCGACACCCCCGACGTCACCCAGTGGCGGACCGAGGTCTGCTGGCCCCTCGTCCCGGCAGGCGCCGCAGCGAATTAGGACAGCCGAGGGCAAGCCGCGCGAAGCAGCCCACCCGGAACGTGCCTCAGGAGCATCATCTGTACGGCACGTCACGCCAGCCCCGGGCGATATGGCTAAACTTGAATCATTCATCCCCTTGCATCGTTCGCATTCAGGAAGATAAGTTTGGCGTCATGACCGCCTCCCGGACTCCGACCACCGCCCAAGAGCTGCGCGGGGCCGGCCTGCGGGTAACGGCCGCCCGCGTCGCCCTGCTCGAGACCGTCCGGGACGGTGACCACCTCGGCGTCGAGGCGATCGCCTCCGGGGTGCGGGATCGCATCGGCCATGTTTCCTTTCAGGCCGTGTACGAGGCCTTGCACGCGCTCACCGCGGCGGGACTCGTGCGCCGCCTCGAGCCGGCCGGCAGCGCGGCCAGGTTCGAGGGACGCGTCGGGGACAACCACCACCACGTCGTCTGCCGGTCGTGCGGAGTCGTGGCCGACGTCGACTGCGCGGTCGGCGAGGCGCCCTGCCTGACCGCGTCGCAGGACCACGGCTTCACCATCGGCGAGGCCGAGGTCATCTACTGGGGCGTGTGCCCCGACTGTTCCACCGCCAGCAGCAGTTCCTGAGCATCGTGATTTGCCCAGCCCGGAAGGATTCCCATGTCTGAGAACCATGATCCAGTAGTCGTCGAAGATGCGACCCCGGAGGCCGGGGGATGCCCGGTCGTGCACGGTCTCACGCATCCCACCGAGGGTGACGCCAACCATGACTGGTGGCCGAACCGGCTCAACCTGAAGATCCTCGCCAAGAACCCAGCCGTGGCCAACCCCCTGGGTGAGGAGTTCAACTACGCCGAGGCGTTCAAGACCCTCGACCTCGCGGCGGTGAAGCGGGACATCGCGGAGGTGCTGACCACGTCCCAGGCCTGGTGGCCGGCCGACTTCGGCCACTACGGCCCGCTGATGATCCGGATGGCGTGGCACAGCGCCGGCACCTACCGCATCAGCGACGGCCGCGGCGGCGCCGGCGCCGGCCAGCAGCGCTTCGCGCCGCTTAACAGCTGGCCGGACAACGTCAGCCTGGACAAGGCCCGCCGGCTGGTGTGGCCGGTGAAGAAGAAGTACGGCCAGAAGCTCTCCTGGGCCGACCTGATTGTCCTCACCGGCAACGTGGCGCTGGAGTCGATGGGCTTCAAGACCTTCGGCTTCGGCGGCGGACGCGCGGACATCTGGGAGCCGGAGCTCGATACCGATTGGGGTCCGGAGGCCACGTGGCTGGGCGATCAGCGCTACAGCGGCGATCGCGACTTGGCGAATCCCCTGGCCGCGGTGCAGATGGGCCTGATCTACGTGAACCCGGAAGGCCCCAACGGCAATCCCGACCCGGTGGCGGCGGCGCGCGACATTCGCGAAACTTTTGCGCGCATGGCGATGAATGACGAAGAGACAGTGGCGCTGATTGCCGGCGGACATAGCTTTGGCAAGACGCACGGCGCCGCACCGGCAAGCCACGTGGGAGCTGAGCCCGAGGCCGCATCCATTGAGGAACAGGGATTGGGCTGGACGAGCAGCTTCGGCTCGGGCGTGGGTGGAGACTCAATCGGCAGCGGATTGGAAGTGACCTGGAGCAAGACGCCGACGCAGTGGAGCAACAACTTTTTCGAGAATCTTTTTGGATTTGAATGGGAGCTGACCAAGAGCCCGGCAGGCTGCCACCAGTGGAAGCCGAAGGGCGATGCGGGCGCGGGACTGATTCCGGATGCGCACGATCCGGCGAAGAGCCACGCGCCGACCATGCTGACCACCGATCTATCGCTGCGGATCGACCCGGCGTACGAGAAGATTTCACGGCGCTATTTGGAGAATCCGAAGGAGTTTGCGGACGCTTTTGCGCGGGCGTGGTTCAAGCTGACGCATCGCGACATGGGTCC
>JBEKKH010000429.1:0-7046 GCA_050010815.1 Streptosporangiaceae bacterium
TGCGGAGGCGGGGGAGGAAAGGGAGCGAACCAAGGGGAACACGGCTGGTGAAACACGTCCCGGACGCAGTGCCGGAGTGAGCGTGTCAAGTGGGCTGGACCGTGTGCGGCAAGTGGCAGTACAGGATACAGGATCCGCACCGGTGCCGACAAGCCGAATCTCGGAAAATGACATTTCTTTTCCCGGGTATCCCGTCACCCCCAGGTCACCAGCGACGATACGCGCCGACGGGACCGGCCGCTACCGCTACCTCATGGTTTGTCCCGGCCGTAGGGGACAGAACGGCCGTCTCTGGCCTAGGACGTCATCCCGGCCGTCCCGCCCTGCCTCTGGGCGGTCGTCCCGAGCGGAGGTGAGCGTTTCACGGCCCGTCCCGCTCGTGGCTCCGATCAATCCGGGTCCTCACATGCCATGGCACGGCTACGCAAGCGTCGCGCTGGCGGTGCCGCACGCCGCGACGACGAGGACGAACTGAACGCTCACGTCAAGAAGGTGGTGGACGCGCTTCCGCCGCTGACCGAGGCACAGCGTGACCTGCTCGCGCTGATCTTCCGCAACCGCTACAGGTGATCAACATCCGGCGTGTTCGCAGGTCAGCGCCCTGGCTGGGCGGCCGGGGTACATTGGAGGCCGACCCGAGGTACATCGAAGGTCACTGCTAGGACAGCGCAAGGTCCATCACTGCGCCACAGCCACGATGATCCTCCGTGTTGTTGCCTGGATACCAACACCAGGCATGGTGAAATGCTCGCCGCCTCCATAGGGGTGACTGCCTCGGACCGCCACGGCAACTTGATGACCGCGGAAATCTGCGGCGAACCAGCAATTGGCGGCGCCCCGGGATCGCATAACGTGCCTGCACTACGCGTCGGCTAGAGCAGATGCCCGAAGCGGGAGTCTGCCCACGCCTTCCGGGCCACAGGACGCCTTCGCGACCTACAGCATGCCGCGTGATGGACCCTGCGTATCCTGGGAATTGTCAAGGCTGCTCAGAGGAGGACGTGGGTCTGTGGACGAGAACAGCACGCTCGGAACCCGTCTCCGTCGGTTGCGTCGCGAGCGTACGATCAGCCGAGAGGAACTCGCCGCACGGGCCGGGATCAGTGCGGAGATGGTTGCTAAGACCGAGCAGGGCACTCGCTACCCGCGCTACCCGGTCCTCGCCAGGATCGCCGAAGCGCTCGACGTGCCCGTGTCGGAGCTAGCGGACCGGCGGCCACGGCTTGGAGGCGGGGACGGCGCCAGCGTCCTGGCACTCAGGGATGTCATCTTGTCCCCGTCGGCGATCCCCGGCATGGGTAGCGACGACGAGGAGCCGGAGCCGCTACCGCTGCGGAAGATACGGGCTGCCGTGGACGACGCGACCGCGTCGTACTGGGACGGGGACCTGGCGCGTCTTGCCGCGGTACTACCCGGCCTGATCCGTTCCGCGCGGGCGGCGCAGCGGCAGCACGGCGCAGCCGGGGCCGAACCGCTCGCCCTGGCCTACGACCAGGCGGCGGCGCTTCTAGTCCACCTCGGGAAAGAAGATATTGCCGCGATGGCGGCAGAGCGGGCGATCGCGGCGGCGGCCCAGGGGGACGACGAGAGGCTTCACGCCACCATGCAGGGCACCTACGCCTGGACGCTGCTGCATCAGGGGCGGCTGGCCAAAGCGGAGGCGATCGCGGCGGACGCCGCGGCCAGGATCGAGCCGTCGTTCACCGCGCCAGAGCTGTCGGTCGCGGCCTATGGGAGCCTCCTGATGACGGCGCTCGGCCCCGCTGCCGCCGCCGGGCGTGACGTGGACGGCTACATCAGGACCGCGAGCGCCGCTGCTGAGAGAATCGGTCACCGGGTGCGCGTCTGGGGGACCAGCTTCGCCGCCGCGACTGTACACATGCAGGCCACTTACGCCTACGCTGTGCAGCGGGAACCGGCTAAGGCGCTGAAGTCGGCGAGGAGACTGGAACTCGCGGACCTGCCCGGCACGATTTCCCGTGGGCGGCATCTGCTTGACGTCGCGCAGGCGCACGTTGACGCCCGCCACGGCGGGGCGGCGGTCGCTGTCCTGTCCCAGGCCCGCCAGATGGCGCCCGTGTGGTTCCGCCATCAAGGCGTGGCCCGGCAGCTCGTCTCGGAACTGCTGGAGCGGCAGCAGCGGCTTACCCGGCCGCTGCGGGAACTCGCGGCGGCGACCGACGCGGAAGGGTACGCGCGGTACTACCGGCCAGCCGGATAGCAGCCGATCAGGTACGGAGAGTACCTGATCGGGAGAAGAAATCCTCGCCTCCGGTACCCGCCGTACCTGTCTGTTCACCTCAGCGTCACGCTAGCGTCATTCCTCGTGAGGTTCCGTCAGGAGAAGTTTGGTGACCTGCCCAGAGTCCGTGCAGCCGTCGCTGAATGGCGGCCCGCCAACTCGAAGGGAACCCCGGAGCAGCTGATTGCGGCAGTCGGCCCGGCGTATCTCCGGAGTGGCGGTCGTGATCCGCGGCGCCCTGTTCGCTGTCGACAGGCACTGAGCCCTGGCCGTGACCGGAGCATTACCGAGCCGGCGAGGGGCCGACCAGTGACCAAGCGTGCGACGGCTGGGAGCGCGCCACACACGCACGGGCCTGCGGAGTCGGCCGTAAGCGGGGCGCAGGACAGCCCTCGGCTGCTGCTGACCACCGCCAAGGCCGCAGCCCTGCTGAAGATTACTCACTGCTCGGAAGTCAGGCTGTGCTCGACCGGGAAACTCGATTACGTCCGCGCCGGCAAGCAGTACCGGATAGGCGAGGAAGCCGTTTGCTCCTACCGGGCTGGAGGGTGAGAGGTGGCGGGGACCTTGGCGTGCCCGGCGTGCCCTTCGGGGCAGCTGGCCCGGCAGCGTGACCCGCTGTGCCTGGCCTGCGGGCGGGCGGCGCAGGAGGTGGTGTCCTGGCCGTTGTGGGTGTTTGATTCTCCGCTGCTGCGCCAGGCTCTGGCTGACCTGAACCTGCCGGCGGTCCCGGCGATCGTGCGGGCGGCCTGCGGTCTGACGCAGGGGGATCTTGCCGGGGTGGCGGGGTGGAGCCGGTCGGCTCTAAGCTGTTACGAGCGCGGCCTGCGAGATGGCGTGTTCGATATCCGTACGTTGCTGCAGTTCTGTGACTCGGTGGGCATGCCGCGCCAGTCGCTGCTGCCGCTGGTCTTCGCTGACCCCGATGCCGGCCTGGCAGCTGGCAGCGGCGGGAATGGAACGGGCATGGATGTGGACCGGCGCGGGTTCGGCGGCCTGGCCGTCGGCGCTGCGGTGGCGGCGATCTTGCCCGGGGCGGTTGCCCCGCCCGGGGTGAGCAGCTCCCACCTGCGGTACTGGGATGCGTGCGCGGATGCCCTGTATGTCCGGGACCGGGTGGTCGGCGGGACCGCTTTGCTCCAGCCGGCGCTGGATCAGTGGCAGCGTGTCCGG
Organism: Streptosporangiaceae bacterium; assembly: GCA_050010815.1. GTDB lineage: Bacteria > Actinomycetota > Actinomycetes > Streptosporangiales > Streptosporangiaceae > Palsa-504. The sequence goes on from JBEKKH010000429.1 coordinate 3,416, forward strand.
CAGGCGGTGAGGGCGCCGGGCCGGGGCGGAACCGGCCGCCAGCTGCTCGTGACAGCCGGGAACCTGGCGTTGTGCACCGGCTGGATCGCGCTGGATGGCGGCTGCGTGCCGCTGGCGCGGTCGCTGTATGCCGAGGCAGGGCAGCTGGCGGCAAGCACGGGGGACACGCTGCTGGCGGTGCATGCGCTGACGAACTCCTCGATGCTGTGGGCGGAGATGGCTCGCACCGGCCCGAGCCGGGAACCGGCCCGGCAGGCGCTGCGGCTGGCGTGCGAGGCGGCCGAGGAGGGCCGGTACCTGCCGGTGCCCCGGCTGCATGCGCTGATCGGCTTGCGGCATGCCAGCGCGGCGTCGCTGCTGGGCGACAAGGCCGGGTTCGGGGCGGCGATCACCCGGGCGCGGCGTGAGCTGGACCGCGGTCCCCGGGACGACGACGCGCCGCAATGGCTCCGGTTCGTCAGCGAGACCGAGATCACCGGGGTGGAAGCCCGCGGGTACCTGAACCTGGGCGAGGCTGGCCATAGCGTGCTGCTGTACCGCCGGGTGCTCGATGACGGCGGGCTGTCCGCGCGTAACCGGGCGAGCTACGGCGCCGGGCTCGCTGACGCCCTGCTCAGGCAGGGCGCCCGCCAGGATGCGGTCGAGGCGGCCATGGACGCTTTGCTCGCCATTGAAGCGGGCGTCACCTCCATCCGGTGCCTGAACCGGCTCCGCCTCGTTCGCGCGGCGGCCGGCACCACCGTGGGGGCCGAGGAATTCTGCGCCCGCTTCGACGCGGCCGAGCGGGGACTGGCGCCCGCTGCCGGCCCGATCGGCGAGGTGCGCGATGCCAGGTCTGATGTTCCGGCGTAGAGCCGGCTGCGGGGCATAGGATGCGCAGCCGGCGATCTGCCGGACGGCATCCGGGTCATGCCAGGCATTACCGGGCGTGCCGGGGTTGTCACTATCATCAGCAGCGCGGGCAGCGCTGGTGGCCGTCCCGGTACTGGTGCGTGCCGGGGCGCATTCGCGGGGCCGCCCGCCGTCACGTTATCCGGTAAGTCCCGTTATCTCCCTGGAGAAGATCACTGTGCCTGAGGTCCCGTTCCCGGGTAGCCCGGAGTCGGCCGCGTTCACCGCCGCGCTGGAGGTGGTCCGGGCCGTCGAGCCTGGTGTCGCCGATGCGATCGGCGCGGAGCTTGCCAGCCAGCGCACGGCGCTGAAGCTGATCGCGAGCGAGAATTATGCCTCGCCGGCGGTGCTGCTGGCGATGGGCAACTGGCTGTCGGATAAGTACGCCGAGGGGACCGCGGGCCGGCGGGTCTATGCGGGCTGCCAGCATGTCGATACCGTCGAGGAGCTCGCCGCCGGGCACGCCCGGGAGCTGTTCAAGATGCCGTATGCGTACGTGCAGCCGCATTCGGGGATCGACGCCAACCTGGTGGCGTTCTGGGCTGTCCTGGCGCAGCGGGTGGAGAAGCCGGCCTTGCAACGGGCGCAGGCCCGCCACGTCAACGACCTGAGCGAGCACGACTGGGCCGCCCTGCGCCATGAGCTGGGTAACCAGCGGCTGCTGGGCATGTCCCTGGATGCAGGCGGGCACCTGACGCACGGGTTCCGGCCGAACATCTCCGGCAAGATGTTCGACCAGGCCAGCTACGGCACCGACCCGGTCACTGGCCTGATCGACTACGACGCCGTCCGGGCGATCGCGCGGGAGTTCCGGCCGCTGATCCTGCTGGCCGGGTACTCCGCCTACCCCCGGCTGATCGACTTCGCGCGGATGCGGGAGATCGCCGATGAGACCGGGGCGACCTTGATGGCCGACATGGCGCACTTCGCCGGCCTGGTCGCCGGCGGGGTCCTCACCGGGGATCTCAGCCCGGTCGGGCACGCCCAGATCATCACCACCACCACGCACAAGTCGCTGCGCGGGCCGCGGGGCGGCATGGTGCTGTGCGAGGAGGACCTGGCGGAATATGTGGCCCGCGGCTGCCCGATGGTCCTGGGCGGGCCGCTGCCGCACGTGATGGCGGCCAAGGCGGTCGCGCTGGCCGAGGCGCGCCGCCCCGAGTTCGCCGGCTATGCCCGCCGGATCGTGGAGAACGCCGCCGCGCTGGCTGACGGGCTGCTGCGGCGCGGGGTTACGCTGGTGACCGGCGGTACCGATAATCACCTGCTCCTGATGGACGTGTCCGGGTACCGGCTCACCGGCCGCCAGGCCGAGTCCGCCCTGGTGGACGCGGGTATCGTCACCAACCGCAACAGCATCCCCCGGGACCCGAACGGCGCCTGGTATACCTCCGGCATCCGGCTCGGCACGCCCGCCCTGACCACCCGCGGCCTCGGCCCGGCCGAGATGGACGACATCGCCGGCCTGATCGACACGGTCCTGGCCAGCACCCGGCCCGCGGCCGGGCCGGACGGCGGGACATCGCGGGCGCGGTACAGCCTGGACGAGGCGCTGGCATCTAAGATCGCCGGGCAGGCAGCCGACCTCCTGGCCCACTTCCCGCTGTACCCCTCGGTGCATCTCGACTGATAGGTGCCGCGTCAGCGTGCCTGGCTTGCGCTCCCTGGCTGCCAGATGGCCGGGAAGAAGGAGCCGCTGGCGGGGAACGGCGCCCTAAGAAAGCCGGGAATAACGGGAATACCGAAATGAGGGGCACCGTTGGCGTGGACGTGACAGAACAGTCGCAGTTGCAGGCGCGGGAAGACGTGCCGTTCTGGTTTGATCCGCTGTGTCCTTGGGCCTGGATCACCTCCCGCTGGATGCTGGAGGTCGAGCAGGTCCGGCCGGTACGGGTCGACTGGCGGATCATGTCGCTGGCCTACCTGAACCTGGTCCAGCACGAGGGCAGCGGGCTGAGCGAGGAATATCTGGAACGGATGAGCCGGGCCTGGGGACCGATACGGGTCTGCGCCGCGGCCGCCCAGTACAGCGGCCCCGCCATCCTCGGGCCGCTGTATACCGCCATCGGGACCCGGCTTCACGTCCAAGGCCGCCGGGAGGACCCCGAGGTGATCCCCGAGGCCCTGGCTGAAACGGGATTGCCCGCCTCTTTGGCCAGTGCTGCTGAGAGCACGGACTTCGACGAGCTGGTCAAGAGCTCTCACCATGAGGCGTTCGACGAAGTGGGCCTGGACGTGGGAACGCCGGTCATCCGCGTTCGCGGCAGGGCCCTGTTCGGCCCGGTTATCACGCCTGCGCCCCGCGGCGAGGCCGCCGGGCGGCTGTGGGACGGCCTGGCGCTGGTGGCCGAGGCCGACGGCTTCTTCGAGCTCAAGCGAAGCCGGGACCGCAAGCCTTCGTTCGACTGAACTGGCGGCTGCGTCCCGCGCGGAGGCCGAGCCTCGTGCCGATCGACGTCGTCACGATGCCGCCTTCCCGTGGAGCGTGCGGGTCACCGGGACCGGGTTGGTGAACAGGTCGAGGACGGGGCAGTGCGCGTCCACGGCCGCCGCGAGCTCCTGGTAACGCTCGTCGCTCTCCGGTCCGGTCACGGTGACTTCCACCCGGATCGCGGAGAAACCCGGCCGGACCGCGTCGTCGAATCCGAAGAAGCCGCGGATGTCGAGATCGCCTTCCAGCCGCACGGAAAGCGAGTCGAAGGAGATGCCGAGTTGCTCGGCCCAGAACCGGTAGGTGATG
>JBEKKH010000430.1:0-9626 GCA_050010815.1 Streptosporangiaceae bacterium
GGGTGAGCCACTGGGTGACCGAACGCTGGGACGGCGGCCGCTGGGTCTGCGAGGACGCGGACACCGGTCGGCACGACCTGGACGCGGGGGCCTTCCGCTCCGCCGGAAGGGCATGGCTCGCCTGTCGGCGGGACGGCGACGACCCCGGCTCCTGCGGGATCGGGCAGGGGTGGGGCTGGCCCGAGCTCCGCGGCAGCCTGCTCTCCGACGCCGCCGCCCTCGTCAAGGACGAGCGGTTTACCTTTGACAGGTGGGAGCTGGCCCAGCCGCCGCCAGAGCCCGACGCGGCCGAGGACGGCTGGCTCGACCGGCTCGCCGAGCTGACCTTGGAGGACGAGCGGATCCCGCAGCTTCGCGAGCAGATCAAGGCAAACCCCGCCTTCACCCGGGACCGGGTCCGCACACCCGCGCCGCCCGGGTAGCGGTCTTCAAGCCGACCTCGCATCAGCTGGCTGCCATCCGCCGCAGGAGGTGCCGCTCCTCCCCGGCGAGCAGGGCGTCGCTCCATTCCACCGTGGCGCGGAGCGACCGCTGCGCACCATCGGCCCGCCGCGCCGATTGCGGGAGCAAATCGAACAGATCATCAAGGTGAAGGGAGATATCCTCCAGATCGAGCCCGGCCACCCGCGCCGCCGTAAGCTCGATAGCGAGCAGGAGGCCATCGACGCGGCGGCAGATCTCTCCCAGGGGACGACCCGCGCGATCGGTGTCGAGCGATGCCTGCGTCCTGGCACCTGCTCGCTCCCGGAACAGGCGCACCGCCGGGCTCGCATCGATCTCCGCACGGCTCGCGTCCAGGCCCACCACCGGCAGTGGCGCGAGTCTGTAGCTCACCTCGTCCAAGACCCACAGCGGCTCCCCGGCTCGTCGCGAGCACACGAAGGCGAGGGAGCCGAGCGGTGAGGCCATCCACGAGATAGGCCACGGCGGACACCACGTGCTCACAGTTGTCGAGCACGAGCAAGACATCACGTTCGGCCAGCCAGCGAGTGAGCGCATCTACGTAGGACTGACCGCCTGACCTCGGCGTCCCGACCTGTGCGGCCACCTCGTGCTCGCAACGGATAGGGACGCGGTTGCGACGTTGGCTGGAATCCGCCTGCCAACGTCGGGATCACAGCACTTGACGAAACCCGAGATCGCTCTCGCGGACATCCCTGATCGCCGGGCAGATACGCGCGGAATGACGGCGGGCAATTTCGGCATGTGCGGTAAACCGGCCAGCAGGCTGGAGAAAGCCGCGAATGCGCACGGGCCTGAAGCAGGGGACAGGATGTTCGATCCGTACGGAACAGAGCGCGCAGTTAACGAACACGTCGGTCGAGTTCGGCCAGGATCTCTGAGCTCCACGTGGGCCGGTAGACGCCCGCGGAGGGAAGTCGTCCTGCCGGTGGAAGAATGCCTGGGTAATCGATCCGGCAGAGCCGCGCTGCGGTTGCCGCGGCTGATGCAGGAGGTGGGCGCGCATGCCCAGATACGCGATCGTGGAGGCGCCATCTGCGCTGGGACACGTCCCGGAGCATCTGGGCGTCGAGCGCGCCCCGGAAGTCCTGCTCGCAGCCGGATTGGCGGACGGCCTGGCCGCTCGCCGGGCAGGCCGGGTCGAGGCGGCCGGATACAGCGCGGACCGTGACTCCGGGACGCACGTCATGAATCCGCAGGCGATCCGGGATTACTCCCCGCTGCTGGCCGATGCGGTGACGGCGGTGCTCGACGAAGGAGAGTTCCCTGTCGTCCTCGGGGGAGACTGCTCGATCCTGCTGGGCACGATGCTGGCGCTGCGGCGGCGAGGCCGTTACGGGCTGCTGTACATCGACGGCGACGCCGACTTTTACCAGCCGGAGGTAAATCCGCTCAACGGCGCGGCGTCGCCGAGCGATCTTGCGTTTGCGACCGGCTTCGGCCCTGAGGCCGTCACCGACATCGAGGGCCGGCGGCCGCTGGTACGGGCTGAGGATGTGGTGGTCTTCGCCTGCCGTGACGCTGCTGACCGGGAACGCCGGGACTGCCAGCGGCTGCCGGAAAGCTTGCTCGTCATTGACCGTGACCAGGTCCGCCTGGCCGGCGCTGACACGGCTGCCCGGGAGGCGGTGCGGTACCTGGCGCGGAAGGGGGGCCCGGACGACGGGTTCTGGATTCACCTGGACGCCGATGTCCTCGACGAGACGATCATGCAGGCGGTGGATGATCCCCGGCCGGGCGGCCTGGCCTGGGATGAGGTGGTGTCGGCGCTGAGCATCGCGGTGCGTTCTGGTCGCGCCGTGGGCCTGCAGGTAGCGATTTACAATCCCGACATCGATGCTGGCGGCGCGAACGGCCGCGGCCCGGCCGCCACAGTGCGGGAGGCACTTGCCGCGTCAGCCGATGCGTGAGGCCAGCGTCTTGCGATTCCGGCCTTCGACGTTGACGTCGGGACTGGCGACTGCCCGCTCACGGAATGATCGAGGCTCGCGGGTAGTGCCTCCACGGCGCAGGTCGTCCGGCTCTGCGTCCCAGCACGGTCACGGTAGCTTCGCCGCGGTGGCCGTGCATATCGGGTACGCGTGCGGGTTGCCACGGTAGCCTGATCACTTACCGTGATCGGGCAGGCTTGACGCGTAGACGCAGCGAATGTCCGCGACGCCCTGTCTCGCGGCTTAGGGCCGAGATTCGGGTTCTGCGGCATGACAATGTGTCTCGGGGCACGATTCGTGGGCTCAGATATCGTCATGGAGTGGGCAGTGGAAGCAGCGGGGAACGCCAATGGGATGATGCTGATGAGCCTGTGCAGGTCTGGCAGTATGACCCGGAATGGCCGGCCCGGTTCGACGACGAGCGGCACCTGCTGCAGCAGGCGCTCGGAGAGTTCGTTACAGGCGGCATCCATCATGTGGGTAGCACAGCTGTTCCCGGGCTGGACTCCAAACCCATCATCGACATCATGGCCGGCGTAAGAGACCTGGGGAGTACGCGCCCCTGTATCGGCCTGGTGGCCCCGCTCGGCTACCTGTACGCCCCTTACCGTGCCGAGGAGATGCACTGGTTCTGCAAGCCGCACCCAAGTCGCCGCACCCACCACCTCCACCTGGTCCCCGTTACCTCTGCCCGCTTCCACGACGAACTGCGGTTCCGGGACTACCTGCGCTCCCATCACCAAGCCCGCGCCGAGTATGCACGCCTCAAGCACAACCTGGCAGAACGGTTCCGCTGGGACAGGGACGCCTACACACAGTCCAAAACGGCCTTCGTCCAGGACATCCTCCGCCGCGGTGCCACTACCGGCTGACAGCCTCCCCATCCTGGGAGCGGCATTATGCCGGTGGTCAACGATCAGATCACTACGCCTCCGGCCAGGCATAATGCCTGATCATGTCGGTGATCGAGGCGCTGCGCACCTCGATCCTGGTGCCTCACGATCACCTGCATATCAAGCATGGGCGGATAGCAACTCCACCGAGGACAGCCAACAGGTCTTTGAGGGCCTGGAACCGGGTAGGGCAATGTCAGTCGGCTGAGCTGCCTGCCGCTCCCGGGCGAAGCCCTCGGGCTTGTCTAGTTCTGCGACCGGAACGTTCCCCAGTTTGGCACGATCTCGACTAGGCCATCCTCGGCCAGGCGGCGCAGTGCCTTCATGACGGTGTTCCGGGCCACGCCGTAATGCTGCGCCAGTTCGGCCACGGCCGGAAGCTGCTCGCCCGGCTCCCACCTGGCGCGAGGGCAGCTCCGGTCCCCGTGGTGGCATGCAGACCATGATCGCAAGACCAGCCTGGCCTGCGCACACCGTCGGCAGCTGCCTGTTGGGGCCGGGTCAGTTCCACAGCCGCACTGTCCTGTCGGCGCAGGGTCTGGCTCGCGGGTCGGCCCGAACGGCAGCCACAGCCGTCCGGGACGGGTGTCGGACGAGCGCCGGCAGCAAATTGTCCGCAAACTGAAGAGTACTCTTCTATTAATGGATAGACAGCCCACTCCCTCGCTCTTGCCCGTCCTGCGGTCCCAGCAGCAGGGCGAGATCCTCGCCCTGCTGCTCGGCGATCCCGATCTCGAACTCAGCCTGACCGAGATCGCGGCCCGGACCGGCGCCCCCCACCCGTCGGTCTACCGCGAGATCCAGCGCGCCGAACAGGCCGGCCTGGTCACATCCCGGAAGATCGGCAATACGCGGCTCGTCCGGGCTAACACCGCCAGCCCGTACTACCGCGGGCTGGCTGAAGTGCTGACCAGGGCATTCGGGGTCCCCGCGGTCCTCGCCGAAGTCCTGCGCGACGTCAACAGGATCACCGCGGCCTACATCTACGGATCCTGGGCCGCCCGGCACGAAGGGCAGACCGGACAGCGGCCGGTAGGGGACATCGACGTGCTCATCCTCGGCGACCCGGACCGGGACCAGCTCTATGCCGCCCTCAGCACCGCCGAGCAACGCCTAGCCCGGCCGGTGCAGGTCACCATCCGCGGCCGCGATTGGCTGGAGTCAGGGTCCGGAGCCTTTCACGACACCATCACGAGCCGGCCCCTCGTCAGGCTGTCCCTGCCGGATGACTAGCCGAACCGCTCCAGCGGCGATGCCGCCAGCAGCGCCTTTACTCCCGACAGGGCCTCCTTCGCTTTCTCGATGGCCCACCTGGCATCGGACCCGGTGAGCGGCGGCGCGGACGGATCAAAGTACTGCGCCGAGTGACGGGCCCGACGGAGCCGCTCAAACGTCGGCTTGGCGAATGCCGGGATTTCCCCGCCGAACTGCGCCGACACAGCATCCTCCACAGCCATATGCGACCCGTCGCCACCAGTAGCGCGCAGGGCTTGCCGGACCAGAAGTGCTTCCGCAGCCATCCGGTAAGCGTCGTAAGCAGCGACGAAGGCACCATCCACGTCACCACCCGCCTCTCCAGACGGTTCCGGTCGACGAGGAACTGAACGGTTCGTTCGCCTATCGCCCAGCGCACTATCCTGCCTCCCGCCTCCGATCCGGACACAGATCCTAGCGCCAGGTTTGGGCCGGCATGAGAGCTTGAACTAGGCCAATCCTTGTCCGCCAGTGGCCAGACCTAGGGTGATCCGGTAGTTGGCGTGCCCGGCCATCCGGGACACGTCGGTCGCGTCAAGTTTCCAGGTGAACAGGGCGGTGGTGCAGAACCCTGTGCCCTGGATAACCACGGCGACTTCCGCTAGCCCGAACGTCAGCCGCTTCACTGTGATCCGGTAAGGAGATGCCGGCGCTGGCCGGCTGGTCAACCGATGCCGATGGCGTCTATTTCTTCGCCGGTCTTGAGAGCGGGGTCCTCTTGGCCCGGTTCGATGTCGAGGTGGGGCAGCATGCGGTCGAGCCGGTTCGGGAGGGCCCAGTTGGCGGGGCCGATGAGGTGCATGGCGGCGGGAAGCAGGAGGCTGCGGATGACGAGGGCGTCGATGAGGACGGAGAAGGCGAGCCCGAAGCCGAACTCCTGGAGGAGGCGGTGGCCGCCGAGGAGGAAGGACCCGAAGACCAGGATCATGATGCCGGCGGCGGCGATGATGATGCGGTTGCTCTTGGCCTGGCCGACGGCGACGGCCAGGTGGTTGCGCTGCACCTCCGGTCTGGTCCCGGATTTGATGTCACCGGTGCCGGAGCGGGACAGACGCCGCCATTCTTCGTGCATCCGGCCGACGGTGAACACCTCGTAGTCCATGGAGAGCCCGAACAGGACGGAGAACATGATGACGGGGAGGAACGCATCGATGGGCCCGGTGCCGGTGAGGCCGAGGAGGGATGCGCCCCATCCCCAGTTGAAAACGGCGTTGATGGCACCGAGGGCGGCGCCGACGGACAGCAGGTTAAGGACGGAGGCCACTACAGGGACGAGCAGGCTGCGGAACACGGCGGCCAGGAGCACGAACGCCAGCAGGACGACGACGGCGATGAACAGGGGCAGCTTGCCGCCCAGGACATGAGAGAAGTCGATATTCGTCGCCGTTTCCCCGCCTACGTGGACGACGAGGCTGGTGCCTTGCCCGGCTCGGGGGATGAGCTGGTTCCGCAGGTGATCGACCAGGTCGACGGTCTGGATGGCTTGCGGGCTGGTAACCGGATAGACGGTGGCGAGGATGGCCGTGCCGTTCGGTGATCTGATCGGCTGGGTGACCGAGGCCACGCCTGGGGTGTGGGCTACGACGGTGAGGAGATGGCCGAACGCCGCGACGCCGGCCGGTGAGCTGACTTGGCCGGCGAGTTGGAGGGGTCCGTTGAAACCGGGCCCGAACCCTTCGGCCAGGGCGGCGTACGCCTGGTGAGTGATCCAGCTCGGCGGGTCGGTGCCCGAGTCCGAGGTACCGAGGAGCAGCCCGAGGACCGGCAGGGCGATCACGACCACGACCACGAGCGCGCCGAGGGCCACCAGGGCCCGGCGGGCTTCGACGAACCGGGCCCAGCGCAGCCCGAGCCCGGCTGCGCCGTTGCCGGCCGGCCCGTCGCCGGCCAGGGCGGCGCGTTCGGAGCGGGAGAGGACTTTAGGGCCCAGGAAACCGAGCGTGGCCGGCAGGAAGGTAAGCGAACTGGCCATGGTGAGAGCCACCGCGATAGCCGCGGCGGCGGAGGGGCCGTAGAGGAAGCTGACCCCGAGAGCGAGCTGGCCGAGCAGGGCGATGCACACGGTGGCCCCGGCGAACAGGACGGTCCTCCCGGAGGTGTTGGCCGCTTCGGCGGCTGCTTCACGGTAGGAGCGGCCAGCTTTGACCGCGCTGCGGTGGCGGCTGAGGATGAACAGTCCGTAGTCGACACCGACTCCCAGGCCGATCAGGACGGCAAGATCGATGGACTGGCTGGCCACGTCGAAGGCGTGGGTGAGCAGCCGCACCAGGCAGAGCCCGATGACCAGCGCCACCGCCGTCCCCGCCAGGGGCAGCAGCGACGCCAGGAGGGCACCGCCGAAGACGATCAGCAGGATGATCAGCGCGGCGACGATCCCGACGGCGACCGAGGCGCCGAGAGTGGGGCGTTCGGAGTTGGTGATCGACTGGCCTTCGGCCGACACGTGCACGTGCGGTCCGTCGGCCGACTCCACCCCGGGTACCTTGGCCACTTTGGCCAGGGCGGCAGTCACCGCGGCCCGGACCGGCGCCGAGCGAATGGCCGCGCCGGCGGTGGCCTGGATCACGACCTGATCGCCTTCACCGGCAGCGGCCGGGAAGTTCTGCGTCAGCAGGCTGACCGCGGCCTGGGAGTCGGTGTCCGGCAGGCTGAGGGCGGCATTGAAGTTGCTGCCGGCTGCTCGGCTCACCCCGAGGAGCACGACGGCGACCAGGAGCCAGATAACGACGACTCGTCGACGGTGATCGAAGCACCAGCGGGCTAGTCGGGACACTCTGTCTCCTTATCCCGGTGGCGTGGCCGGCCGCGGCAGGCCGCTCGCTCCGGCTCTCAACGAGGTAGACACCGCCGGAACGCGGGTTTGAACGGTGGCCGCCGTCCAGCCGCCGCCGTTCAGTTCTGGGGCCGGCCGGTGTCAGTACTGGCAGAAGGGCAGGAGCCGCGACGATGGGAGGATCAGATGGTGACCGCAGAGCTGGTAGGCCGTGCCCGGCAGGGCGACGGCGACGCATTCGGGCAGCTGGTGGACGGGTACCGGCGGGAGCTGCAGGTCCACTGCTACCGGATCCTCGGCTCGGCGGCCGACGCCGAGGACGTGCTCCAGGAGACGATGCTGGCCGCCTGGCAGGGTATCGGCGACTTCGGGGAACGGTCCTCGATCCGCACCTGGCTGTACCGCATCGCCACCAACCGCAGCCTGAACGCGCTGCGCTCGGCTAGCCGGCGTCCCGTCACGCAGTCGTCCCTGGTGTGGCCGAACCCCCCGGAGCCGGCCAGGGTGAGCGAGGTACCCTGGCTGGAGCCCTATCCCGACGTGCTCCTGGACCGGATCGCTGACGCCGAGGCGGGCCCCGAGGCCCGCTACGAGCGCAGTGAAGCCATCTCTCTCGCCTTCATCACCGCGCTGCAGCTCCTCCCGCCCCGCCAGCGGGCGGCGCTCATCCTGCGCGACGTGCTCGGGTTCCATGCCAGCGAGGCCGCCCAGATCCTGGAGACCACCACGGCGTCGGTCACCGGCGCCCTGCAGCGTGCCCGTGCCACCTTGCAGGAGAACCTGCCGCCGGCCGCGGATCGCGAACCGCCCCCGGCGCCGAACTCCCCGGCCGAAGCAGCGCTCGTCGGCCGGCTCGCAGCCGCGTTCGCCGACGGTGACATCGACGGGATCGTGGACCTGCTGACCCAGGACGTCTGGCTGTCGATGCCGCCGGTTCCCCTTGAGTACCAGGGGAGGGATGTCGCCGTCCGGGCGCTGTCGATCGTCTTCGGCAGGGGCCGGCCCTACCGGCTGGTCGCGACGCGGGCGAACGGGCAGCCAGCGTTCGGGGTCTACGTCCGCGACCCGCATGGCGGGGTGTTCCACGCCAACGGGCTGATGGTCGTGACGCTGGCCGGCGATCTGATCTCGGCCCTGACCCGGTTCGACAACAGCGCCCTGTCCCGGTTCGGCTTGCCCCGGACGCTGCAGGCGTGAACCGGACCGGGCCGGCAGGCAATGACACGAACGGCCGGGCCGGGCGTGGAAGCGCCACAGCGCGTCGAACCGGTGGTCGGCGTAGTGGGGCCAGTTCGCGGCGTCCATGGCCACGATCGTGACCGGGACGAGCAGCCAGCCAGGCCAGTTCTGGGCCGACCGCAGGTGCTGCCCGGCCGAGGCCCCCCTCGGCCAGCGAATCGGCCCGCTGGACGTAGCGCCGCAGGGTGTCGTCGTCGAGATGCCAGCCGGTCATGCATCGGCTTTGGGTGCACTGGGTGCTCCGCTGGCTCCGGCCTGCCCGTTCGCCGCCGCCGCGGGTATCAGAAGCTCGAACGTCGCACCTTTGCCCACGGTGCTGTTCACCCGGACCGAGCCATGGTGGGCTTCGGCGATCGCCGCCGCGGTCGGCAGCCCGAGCCCGAACCCGCCGACCTCCCGGCTCCGGTAGGGAGTCGCGCGGGAAAACCGGCCGAAGATCCGCTCCAGGTCGGCTTCCGGGATGCCGCAACCGGAGTCCGCCACCGCGAGGATGACGTGCCCGTCTTCGACACGGGCGCTGAGCTCGATGCGATCGCCCTTGTCGGTGTGCGCGATGGCGTTTTCTAGCAGCGCGTCAAGCGCCACCGCCAGCCGGTCACTGTCACCCGGGACGGTCGCCTCGGCCACTTCCCCCAGCCGCCACCTGCGCGGCGTGTAGCCCCAGCGGTCCAGCGCCTCGATCAGGATCGAATCGACGCCGACCGGCGCCACGTCAAGGAAGCCAGGGCTGCCGGCCGAGGCAAGCAGCAGCATGCGGCCCGACAGCCTGCGCAATCTCGCCAGCTCGGCGATGACCACTCGGGCATCCTCGGCGACCATCGTGTCAGAGACCGACTGCTCAATCAGCTCTGCGTGGCCGAGCGCTACCGTGATCGGCGTGCCCAGCTCGTGTGAGGCATCAACCAGGAACAGTTGCTGCTGCTTGAGCAGGCGCAGGTTCTCCCGCGAGACGCGCTGCACTTCCTCCATCGCCGCGAGCCGCTCCAGGAGCGCCGCCTGCCGTCGCCGCCCGTGCCAGACCATCGCCAGGAACATCAGCGCGACCAGCGGGACCTCGACCAGGTAGTCCGCTTC
>JBEKKH010000431.1:0-6996 GCA_050010815.1 Streptosporangiaceae bacterium
GCAAGACCCCCGAGGGCATCATCGCCCGCGTCCTGGCCCGCATCCTCGCGCTGACCGCCGCGATCTGGCACAACAACAAAACCGGCCAGCCAGTCATGAGATCACTAACCGACTACGACCACCAAGTGTAACCGTTCCCCCTGGAATCATCCATCTAGGCGGCGGAAGTACTCGTGCGGAGTCGAGGGCATCTGTGTGCCAGCAAGACGGGAGAGCCGGGTCCGGCCAGTGCTCTTGAGGCCGCGGCTCACCGCGCGCTTGACCGTTGCGGGCATGCTGGCGGCCATGAAGTTCTGCTTGAGCATGGGCACCAGCTTCTCCCCCCGCGCCGCAGCCCGTGAGGTCAGGAAGCGGTCGGCGCCCGCAAGCTGAAAAAAGAGCCTGTCAGTCAGCTCGCCGTTGGGAGGCTGGACCGGGACAACGCGCGCACCGCCGCCGCCGAGGATCTCCGCCGCTTCCCGCACCGCCCGCCGGATGGCCGGGGACGGCGTGAACAGGCCATTGTCGCAAAACCAGCCCACCCGAAGGCGTGACGGGTCGTCGTCAGAATCCACCCACGCCACCGGCGGCAGCGAAGCGTCGACGGCGTCCGGTCGTCCTGCCGTCAGAACCCGCATTGCGAAGGCGAGATCTTCCACAGTTGCGGCGATCGGGCCCGGCTGGGGAATGATCGCCTCTTGCTTATCGAAAGGATCACCCGGGGTATCGAGCTGGGTCAGACGATGCGCGGTCGGCTTGAGGCCGCAGACGCCGCAAAACGCCGCTGGTACGCGTATGCTGCCCCCGAAGTCACCGCCCAGGCCGAGCGCGCTGCCGCCGTAAGCGATGACGGCGGCCTCGCCTCCCGAACTGCCACCCGGCGTCCGCGTCAGATTCCAAGGGTTGTTCGTAGGGCCGAAGACGGGATTAACGGTCTCCCAGCCGACTAGCAGCTGGAAGACGTTCGTCTTCCCGAGGACGATAGCCCCCGCCTGGCGCAGGCGCCCGACAAGGGGGCCATCCGACCCCTCGATCAGGTCCTTACGGGAAGCGAGCCCGACCGTCGTCGCCAGACCCGCGACGTTGAACTGGTCCTTGATCGTAATCGGGACCCCGTGCAACGGGCCGGCTGGCTCGCCCGCCGCGAGGCGAGCGTCGGCTTGATCAGCTTCCTGCCGAGCCTGCTCAAAACGCCGCTGAACCACGGCATTGACCGCCGGGTCAAAGGCCTCGATGCGCTCAATGCACGCTTCGACGGCTTGCCGCGCCGTCGTCTGGCCGGTGCGAATCGCTTGGGCAAGAGCGACCGCGCTCTGTGCTTGCACCTTCTACCCCGCGCCGGAATCCGGCCAAATCTTCATGGGTACGCCTCTTCCTGCGGGTAATAGGCGAACGTGCACGGCGTCTCGTCGCCTTATTCCCATCGTGTCCCTGTGGCCCGGCAACCGTGAACGCTACAGGAAACTCCTCGACGACGGCATCTCCGTGGTTGCGGTGCCGACATGGTTACGCTTGCCGTGTGAGCTCGGTCGACATGATCGCCTGCGATGCCACGTCGAACACGTCCATGCTCTCGGCCAGGACGACGACGATGTAGGCGTTGTCCGCGGCACGCATGCGCGTCACTGAGACGATGCCGTCGATGCCGTCGGTGGCCGGGCCCAGACGATCCGATACCCGGGGCGTTCGTACTCGCGCTCGGCACGCCGAAGGCCGAGCCGCGGATCACCGAGGCGTTCCGCACCGGCGCCGGGATGGGGTGGCACGAGCACGACAGAGATGTCTTCACCGGCTGCGAGCAGTTCTTCCGTCCCGGCTACATCGCCAACCTCGTCCCGTCCTGGATCCCGGCGCTGGACGAAGTGGAGGCCAAACTCCAGGCCGGCGCCAAGGTCGCCGACATCGGGTGCAGGCTCGGCGCGTCCACCATCCTGCTCGCACAGCAGTACCCGAACACCCCATTCAACCACCTCTACGAGGTGGGCCCGTAGGCGGGCGGTGCCCCAGGCCGCCCGGGATACTGGCCCGCGCCCCGGTCGGCCTGAATCGGCCGTCCGTACGGCCGAACCCAGCCCGGTACGGCCTAAAGCATTGTTTTATAACCAATCAGCCATATCGGTTGATGACGGTCAGCTGCTGTGCTGTGCTGGCGCGCAAGAGGGGCGGTGCCGTGCTGCGGTTGGGGGTTGGACCGGTGGGCGAGAACTACCTTCGGCCTGCGACGCCCGTGAGCATTCTCCTGGCCGCCGGCCCATCGACGGGACCGGCGACGAGGGTCACGCCTGATCCCGAAGAGGAAGGCGGCCAGGGGCAAAGGGAGCCAGCCGACGATCCCGTGCCTACCCTCGGCAAGATTGCGGTCCCTAGGTCAGCTCCGGCCCGAGCGGAGCCGCCGTGGGCCCGGGTTCTGGCCGACACCATCAAGCTGTGGGTATGGCGGCGGCGGCTCCGTCGGTTTGCCCCCCGACGTCGGCACCTGGTCGTCTTCTTCCTGGCCCTGACGGTCGTCGCGGCGGTAGCGCTGGATGCCACCGGAATCTTTACCGGGACGGTGGCTCGAGCTGGGCGGCCTGCCACGACGGGGTCGGCCCGTGCTCACGGCGCCTCTGCTCAGACGGCCGCGGCGAGGACACAAGCCGAGGCCGCGGCTTGGATCGCCAGCCAGGTAAGCACGAGCGCGCTGGTCGCGTGCGATCCCGTCATGTGCGCCGCTCTGCAGGCGCACGGGGTTATTGCCGGCCGGCTGGTGCCGCTGGGGCTCGGCTCGGCTGACCTGGGTAGCGCCACCGTGATGGTGACGTCCTATTCGGGCGACCGCCAGCTGATAGATAAATACGCGCCCGCGGTGATCGCGAGCTTCAGGGCCGACGGCATCAGGATAGCGGTTCGCGTAATCGCGCCCGGCGGACTGGCCGCCTACGAGTCCGCGCTACGGGCCGATTTTGCCGCCCGCATAAACGCAGGCTCGCAACTGCTCACCAACCCGCGTATCGAGTTCACCGCGCAGGATGCGGCGCAGCTTCGGGCCGGTGAGGTCGATTCCCGCTTGATGGCCACGCTCGCGGCGCTGTCGGCGGTGTACCCGTTCCGGGTGACGGCGTTCGGCGACGCCTCCCCTGGCACTCAGGTGCTGTTCCGGGACATGACGATCACGAGTCGTGGCCAGAGGACCGGGGGGTCCGAGCTTGCCGGCGCTCGTGCCCTGGTGAGCGCACAGGAACCGCCGTATTTGCCTGCTCACGACACGCTCATCCCAGCGGCCGCCGGCCAGTCCGCGCTGCGCATCGAGTTCGCCGCGCCGAGCCCGCTGGGGCTGCTGACGACGGTCCTGACCGCATTCTCCAGCGCGTAACGGTCCCCAAGCCGTAACCGCTGGCGCATTCCTTTGACAGTTTTGATCGGATGAGAGGCACGTAATCATGAAACTTTTCCGGCACCTGGCCCGGCTGGCTGCACTCACGACGCTGCTCGGAAGTACCGCTGTCCTGGTGGCGGCCGCATCACCCGCCGCGTCCGCGGCTACGGTAGCCGGACAGGAGGGGTGGGTCCGGATTGCCCACCTATCCCCGGCCGCGCCCGCTATGGACATCTATATGTATCCGTTCAGCAACCCCGGCCACCCTGTCGTGCTGAGGGACGTCAGCTACGGCGATGTCTCGGCCTACATGGCGGTCAGCCCGGGCCAGTACACGGTGGCGATGCGAGGTTTCGGCGCGCCGGCATCGAGCCACCCCGCGCTCCAGACGAGCTTCATGGTGGGCGCTGGGACCGCCTACACGGTGGGCGCACTGGGCCCTGACCCGGGCCTGCGGGTGGAAATCCTGCAGGACCGGATGGCCGCCGCGAAGGGGCAGGTGCTCGTCCGAGTCGTCCAGGCGTCCCTGAAGCAGAGCCAGGTGACGGTCAGCCTCGGATCCGACGTCCTGGCCCGCACGCTGAATTTCGGTGCGGCCACCACGTACGCGGCGGTCTCGTCCGGCGAGCAGACGGTGCAGGTCACGGCGCCGGGGGTGCATACCACGACCTCGGTCGAGCTCACCGCGGGCACGATTCACACGATCGTGGTCCTCGACGATTCCTCAGGGCTGAAGGTTGCCAACCTGACCGACGCGGTGGGGAGCCAGCTGATGCCGAAGGGCGGAGCGGCTGCCGGCTTTGGCGGCACCGCCGCGCACGGGCCGGCCAGCGCCGTCCCATGGCTGCTCACGATCGTCTTCGGGGCATTGCTGACCGTAGCGGGCTTCGCGCGCCTGCGCCGACCGCGCCCCGTGGCCGCCGTTCAGTCGTGCTGAGGAACGAGTAACGCGTCACACTCTGCGAGTCGGCCTGCGGATTGGATTGGAAAGTCCGATCTGCGGGCATTGTCGGACGATGAATCCTCGCAGCGTGGGCGTAGAAGAAGAACTCTTGCTGGTCGAACCGGAAACCGGACAGCCCCGCGCGGTGGCAGGGACGGTGCTGCAGGAGGCAAGACGCGCGGCCGGGGACGACGCGGATAGCCTAGAATTGGAGCTCCAGCAGCAGCAGCTGGAGACCAATTCACGGCCGTGCCACTCGCTCGACGACCTGCACCGCGAGTTGCGCAGGTGCCGGGCCGCGACCGCGGCGGCGAAGGCCGGAGCGCAGGTGGCGGCGCTCGCCACCTCGCCGGTGATCGTCGAGCCCGAGCTGGTCAGCACCCGCCGGTACCAGCGCATGTCCGAGGCGTTCGGGCTGACCGCGCACGAACAGCTCACCTGCGGCTGCCACGTGCACGTCGAGATCTCCTCCGACGACGAGGGCGTGGCCGTGCTGGACCGGATCGGCCCGTGGCTCGCCACGCTGCTGGCGTTGAGCGCCAACTCCCCGTTCTGGCAGGGTCAGGACAGTTCCTACGCGAGCTTCCGTTACCAGGCCTGGGGCCGCTGGCCGAGCTCGGGACCGACCGAACCGTTCGGCAGCGCGCAGCGCTATCACCAGACCCTGCAGCAGATGGAGCGGACCCGCACGCTGCTCGACACGGGCATGGTCTACTTCGACGCACGCCTGTCCGAGCATTGCCCGACCATCGAGATCCGGATCGCCGATGTGTGCTTGCAGGCCGATGACGCGGTGCTGCTCGCCGCCCTGACCCGTGCGCTGGTGGAAACCGAGGCGCGCGCCGCCCGCGACGGCAAGCCGGTCCCGCCCACGCGAACCGAGCTGCTGCGGCTGGCCGGGTGGCGTGCCAGCCGGTCCGGCCTGGATGACGACCTGCTGGATCCGATGACCGGCCTGCCCGAGGAGGCCACGACCGTCATCGGCCTGCTCCTGGGCCACTGCCGGGATGCGCTGGCCGACGCCGGGGAGACCGATGTCGTCCGCGAGCTGCTGGCCGCGCTGCTGGCCCGGGGCAACGGCGCGACCTTCCAGCGCGCTGCCTACCGTCAATCCGGCCGCCTGGCCGACGTGGTGAACAGCGCCGTCGCGGCCACCAGCCGTGACGGCTGGGTCGGCTGACGGGCCCAGGCCGGCCGGTGCGGGCCGGCCTGGGCGTCAAGGTCAGACGAGGTCGAACCGGTCCAGGTTCATCACCTTGTCCCACGCCGCCACGAAGTCGTGCACGAACTTCTCCTTGGCGTCGTCGCTGGCGTAGACCTCCGCGAGGGCGCGCAGCTCGGAATTGGACCCGAAGACGAGGTCGGCGCGGCTTCCGGTCCACTTGACGTCGCCGGTGGCGGCGTCGCGGCCCTCGAACGTGGTCGCGTCCTCCGATGTCGGATGCCAGGTCGTGCCCATGTCGAGCAGGTTGACGAAGAAGTCATTGCTCAGCGACCCGGCGGTCGCGGTCAGGACACCGAGCTTGGACCCGTCGTAGGTCGCGCCCAAGACGCGCAGGCCGCCGACGAGGACCGTCAGCTCGGGTGCGCTCAGAGTGAGCAGGTTCGCCTTGTCCAGGAGGAGATATTCGGCCGGCAGCCGGTTGCCCTTCCCCAGGTAGTTGCGGAACCCATCCGCCTTCGGCTCGAGGTTGACGAACGACTCCACGTCGGTCTGCTCCTGCGACGCGTCCGTGCGGCCCGGCGTGAACGGGACCGCGACGTCGAAGCCGGCGTTCTTGGCCCCCCGCTCAACGCCCGCCGCGCCGGCCAGCACAATCAGGTCGGCGAGCGAGACCTTCTTCGCGCCGGCGCTGAACGACTGCTGGATCCCCTCCAGGGTGCGCAGCACCGTGGCCAGCTGGTCGGGGTTGTTGACCTCCCAGCCGTTCTGCGGCTCGAGGCGGATGCGCGCGCCGTTGGCGCCGCCGCGCTTGTCACTGCCACGGAACGACGAGGCGGCCGCCCATGCGGTCGACACCAGCTGGGACACCGACAGGCCCGAGGCGAGGACCTGGCTCTTGAGGGCGGCGACGTCCGCCGCGTCGACGAGCTCGTGGTCCACGGCCGGCACGGGGTCCTGCCAGATCAGCGTCTCGGACGGGACCTCCGGGCCGAGGTAGCGCACGATCGGGCCCATGTCGCGGTGGGTGAGCTTGAACCACGCGCGGGCGAAGGCGTCCGCGAGCGCGTCGGGGTCCGCCAGGAACCGCCGCGAGATCGGCTCGTAGATAGGGTCGAACCGCAGCGAGAGGTCGGTGGTCAGCATCGTCGGCGGGCGCCGCAGCGACGAGTCCTGGGGGTCGGGCACGGTCCCCGCCCCGGCCCCGTCCTTCGGCTGCCACTGGTGCGCGCCCGCCGGGCTGGCGGTCAGCTCCCACTCATAACCGAAGAGGGTCTCGAAGAAGCTGTTGTCCCACGTGATCGGCGTGGCGGTCCAGGTGACCTCGAGACCGCTGGTGATCGCGTCGCGGCCCTTGCCGGTCCCGAAGGAGCTCTTCCAGCCGAAGCCCTGCTGCTCGAGCGGGGCCGCCTCGGGATCGGGGCCTACGTTGTCCTCCGGGCCCGCACCGTGCGTCTTGCCGAACGTGTGACCGCCCGCGATCAGGGCGACCGTCTCCTCGTCGTTCATCGCCATCCGGCGGAATGTCTCGCGGATGTCGCGGGCCGCGGCGAGCGG
>JBEKKH010000432.1:0-6995 GCA_050010815.1 Streptosporangiaceae bacterium
CAGCGATTCACATCACCGCTGTGGCCGCCCGGCATCGCCGGGCCGCGGTTCGCGCACTCGCCGGCCTCACAGCGGTCTGGGCACTGTGCGCGGGCCTGTCACTGCAACTCGTCCAGGGAGCCCCGGTCGCCTCGACCAGCACCGCGGGTCTGGCCGTCGCGCAGGTGCGCGACACCGAGACAGCGCTCCGCGATCAGCGCCACTTCGAGCAGGCCCTCCACGGATCCGACCCTGAGGCCAGCATCCCCGCTTCTGACCTGCTCACCGGATTGCGCGGCAAGGATGTCATCATCGCCTTCGTCGAAAGCTACGGGCAGGTCGCCGTCCAGGGCAACAGCTTCTCGGCCGGCATCGACGCCGTCCTGCGCCAGAGCACCGCCTCGCTGGCCCGCGCCGGCTGGTCCACGCAGAGCGCCTGGATCAACGCCCCTGGCTTCGGCGGGGTCAGCCAGCTTGCCCACTCCACCCTGCAGTCGGGGCTGTGGGTCAATACCCACCAGCGGTATGCCCAGATCGTCGCCAGCAGCCGGTTCACCCTCAGCGACGCCTTCGACAAGGCCGGCTGGCGCACCGTCAGCGACAGCCCCTCTGACGACTACTACTGGCCGATCGGCACATCCTTTTACCACTTCGACAAGGTCTACGACCGGCGCAACGTCGGCTACCGCGGCCCGACCTTCAGCTACGCCTCGATGCCCGACCAGTACACCCTGGCCACGTTCCAGCGGCTCGAACTCCCCCCCGGCCACAAGCCCGTGATGGCCGAGATCGACCTGGTCTCCTCGCACACGCCCTACGCCCCGCTGCCGGTCATGGTGCCCTGGAACAAGGTGGGCAACGGCTCGATATTCGACCCGATGCCCGCGCGCGGCGAAAGCCCGCTCTCCATCGTGGGCAACGCCAGCAAGGAACGCCAGGCCTTCGGCACGTCGATGCAGTACACGCTGCAGGTCCTCACCTCATGGGTCACCGAGCTCAACGACCCGAACCTCGTGCTCATCCTGCTCGGCGACGAGCAGCCCGGCAGCCCTATCAGCGGCCCCGGCGCCAGCCACAACGTGCCGATCTCGATCATCACCCGCGGCCCTTCTGTCCTCGAGCAGATGTCCTCCTGGCACTGGCAGAACGGGCTGCTGCCTGATTCCGGCGCTCCGCTCGAGCCCATGGACGCCTTCCGCAATCAGTTCCTCAACACCTTCAGCGCGGCCTCGGCCCAGACGGCATCGACCGGGACAGCGGGTCGCTAGTCAGGGAAGGTGGCTGGTGTCGTTGACGCGATGGACGGCGGCGAACCCGCGGCCGTGCCACTGGATCTCGTTGATGCAGGCGGAGCCGAGATAGAGCCGGTAGACGGTGCTGAGCGGGACGCCGAGAGCCCGGCACAGCATGATCTTTATCGGGGTGACGTGGTTGACCACCAGGACGGTCTGGCCGCCGTGATCTCGCAGCAGCCGGTCACAGGCCCGGTTCACCCGGCGTGAGGTGTCGGCGAAGCTCTCTCCGCCCGGCGGTGCCTGTTCGGGGTCGCGCCGCCAGGCGGTCGCGGCCGCGGGCCACCGCTGCTGGATTTCTTCCAGGGTGAAACCATCCCAGTCACCGAAGTCGGTTTCACGCAGATCATCATCGATGGCTACGGTCAAGCCCAGCTCAGCGGCCGCAATGCTGGCGGTATCGACAGCGCGCTGCAGTGGCGAGCTGACCACGGCGTCGAACGGAACGCCGCTGGCGAGGCGGCAGGCGGCGGCCTTGGCCTGCCGGGTGCCGTTCGCGCTCAGCGGGAGGTCGCGCAGCCCGCTGAAGCGGTGTTCAGGTGATAGCTCGGTATCGCCGTGCCGCAGCAGGACAGTGGTGGTGGGATCTGCTGTGGGGTTATCCCAGCCCAGAGTCATACGGCTGCCCCCGCGGTAGTGAGAGGTGATGTGTTCCTATGACAGAACACGAAAATGGCAGCAGAACGGTTCAGCCACCTGCCCTTAGCCCCATCGCCGTACCCATGCCGTACGACCTGGCCGGGCCGGTGTCAGCACCGTGCGCGGTATCCGCCAAACGCGACGGGAGTTTCCCAGACTCGCACGGCCAGTGATCCGCCGCCTGCGGCGGCTACGGCGGGCGTGAGGGTGTCATGCACCCAGCGGGCGAACACCTCGACTGTGACCGCCTCGGCCTCGGCGGGGCGTATCTCCTCCAGGTTGCGGTCTTCGATCCGGCTGGTCAGCTCGGTGAGCGCCGCTTCCAGCACATCCAGATCACAGACCATGCCCCGCCCGTCGAGCTGCTCGCGGTCCACCACGATCTCAATCCGGTAGTCATGATCATGGAGTTGCCCCTCTGGCCCGGGCAGTCCCGGCATGATGTGGAAAGCGCGGACGCTTCGGCTCAGCCCGACTTCACAGGTCACCGGCTGCACTCCTGTCGTAGTTGAGAACGGCATGCATCAGCCCGGGTTTTCCCTGGTCCACGGCTCGGAATGCCTCGGCGGCGGCACCAAAGTCGAAGACGTGAGTGCACAGCTGCGCCAATGGCAGCCCGGGCAGCAGCTCAACGGTCTCCTGGCGCCGCCGCGACCGGCTCCAGGTCCGGGACAGCCGGGTCGGCACGGTGGAGACCTGCGTGCTGCGAATCGTCAGACGCCGCCGGTGGAAGGCGCCGCCGAGCGGCAGGACCACGGGTTTGGTACCGAACCACGACGCGACCAGCAGGGTCCCCTCGTGGGCCAGCATGTCCAGCGCCATCGCTGGCGCATCCGGGTTACCGCTGACGTCAATGACCAGCGGGACCTCCTCGTTCACCAGTTCCGCCGGTGCTGCGGTGGAGACGCCGAGGCTGCTGGCGACGGCGCGGCGCCACTCCTGCGGCTCGGCAATCAGCGGCCGCCACCCGGAGCGCTGCAACAGCAGGCCGGTCAGCAGCCCGAGCACGCCGGCCCCGAGCACGATGACCCGGTCCCGGTATCCGGTCCCCGCATCGAGCGTCACCTGCAGCGCCGTCTCGACCAGCGGCAACAAGGTTGCGGACGCGGGATCGATGCCAGGCAGCGGAATCAGTTCACTAGGCCGCGCCGCGAATATGTCCTGGTGCGGATGGAACGCGAAAACCGCCTGGCCGGACTCCGCTACTTCACCGACACACGCATACCCATAGGTGAAGGGATAGGAGTAGCTACCGCCAAGCGCGTCGATCGTGTCGTCCAGCGCCAACTCGGCCGGGACCTCGCCGCGGTACACCAGCCGTTCGGTGCCACTGCTGATGCCCGAGCACACGGTGCGGACAAGGACCTCGCCGGCCGCAGGCCGCGGTGTGGGCAGCTCCCTGATCTCCACACAGCGTGGCGCGGTATGAAATAGCGCGTGGGCAGGCACGCAGCTCATTTACCCGCCACTTATCCGTACAAAACGGTCCGGCGGCTTACCAGGTGCCCCACGCCAGCGCCGGCGCGGGCAGCTCCGGCGGCGTCAGGAACGCCGGCGGAGCCGTCAGGTCCAGCGCGCCAAGCGGCGAGGTCGCTGCCGCGTCCCGCCTGGTTAGCGCGGGCAGGTTCCACGCCGGCTGACCGGCAGCGCGGCATCCGGAACCAGCCCGGGGTGGCGCCCGGCTGTCCCGGCGCGGGAGGTGAACCGCCAGGCAGTGGCGGCCGTTTCAGTAGGTATGGGGGACTTGTCCGTTATGGGTCGCCTGGTGTCGCGCCAGGCGGTTTTCGGCGAGGAGCCTCCGGCCGGTGGCAGGCAGCGCCTGGCGACCGCCGGCCACGGACGCCTCCTTCCCGGCGCGTGCCGCCAGCAGCCGCGCCTTGCCCCGGCGGCGTGGGCAGCCAAGGGCCATCCCGGGATAACCGGGCGGCGGACGTGAACGACGATGGCCAGTGCGCGCAGACCCGTCAGGAACTCGGCGTGTATCTGCTCGGCGCGGTCGAGCCTGCCCAGCGTGCCCTGGTGGAGCGTCACCTGGCGGTGTGCCCGCAGTGCCGTGCCGAACTCGCCGGGCTCGCCGGGCTGCCGTCGCTGCTCCGCCGGGTGCCCGTCGGGGAGGCCCTGCGGCTGGCGCCGGACGTCGCCGCCGCCCTGGGGCCGATCCCGTCGCTGACCGTGCTGGCACGCCGGGTATCGGGGAGCCGCCGCCGCAAGTGGTGCCTGACCGCGGCGGCGGCGGCGGTGGCCGGGTTCGCGGCGGCCGCCGGGCTGCACGCGCTGTATCCAGCGGCCGCCCGCGCGCCAGCGGCAGCGGCGCCCCGGTGGGCAGACACGGCCGACGGCGCGAACCAGGTGACCGGGGCCTGGGCGGCCGTCCGGTACACGCCCCTGCCGTGGGGCACCGAACTGGAAGTGCAAGTCACCGGCATCGCCGCCGGGACCCGGTGCCAGCTGCTGGTCACGGGACCGGGCGGCCAGGACGTGGCCGCGGGCGGCTGGACCATCGCGGCAGGCCATCAGGCGGCGTGGTATCCCGCGGCGGTACCTTTCCAGGCCGCCAGCGTGCACGGCTTCGTGATCCGCGCGGGGGGCAGGACCCTGGTGACCGTCCGGGCCCGGTGAAACGGTAAGGCGCGACGGGCCGGTCCACGACTGAGGAGCTGCGTCCAGGGCGGCGTACCCGGCGCGTCGGCTCCGGCCGGCACCGCGGACGCGCCGAGGCCGTCACGGAGGGTCAGCCCAGCCCGGACCAGAGGTAGCGGGCCCCGATCGCGATCACCAGGATGCCGACGGCGCGGCGGATCAGCGCGTCGGGGAGCCGGGACTGGATCCGGGCTCCGGTGTAGGCGCCGGCCAGGCCGCCGAGGCCGAGCGCGATGCCGGTGGGCCAGTCAGGCGCGACGGGGAAATGCTGCTGATGCAGGGACAAGATGGTGAAGGTGACCACGCCGGCGACTGATGTCGCGAAGGTGGAGGCGAGGGCGGCCGGAGCGACCTCGGCGGCCGGGCGGCCCGATCCGATCAGGACGGGAGCCAGGATCGAGCCGCCGCCGATCCCGTAGACGCCGCCGACGCAGCCCACGACGGCGGCCAGCGCGATCAGTGCGGGAGCCGGGATCTCACGGCGCGGCCGGGCCGGGTCGTGGCGATGCGCCGGCCGGGTTGCCGTCAGCCAGCTTCCGAGCGGCAGCAGGACCCCGGACACGACCAGGTCGAACAGACGGGGTCCGGGGATCAGCTCGACCCGGATGACGGATCCGGCGATGACGCCGGGAAGGGTCCCGGCGATGAGCGTGAGCGATAGGCGGCCGCCGGTCTGGTGCTGGCGCCAGTACTGGTACAGGGCTCCGGGGGTGGCGATGACGTTGTACAGCAGGTTGGTGGGGGTGACGGCGGGGCTAGGGGTCCCCAGGACGCTGACCTGGAACGGGAGCAGCAGGACCGCGCCGGAGATACCGGCCGGGGTGGCCACGCCCGCGATGGCAAAAGACGCGGCCAAGGCGACGACCTCGGTCCAGCCGGTCCCTAGCACCCATGAACCTTAACCAGCTCCGGCCCGGCCTGGCGGGCGATGGCTAGTAAGTTTGCGCAGGTCAACCAGGGTTAGCGCGCCGCTGGCAGCGGTTACCGGCCGCCACCTTACCGGGGCTCACCGAAGCCCCATGGTGCAGACCGCCGCCATCGTTGGCTGCGCCGCGATGTCGTGTTCGCCCTGCTCGCCGCCGGAGTAACCGGCCTGACCATCTCCCAGCCCGGCGATCCGCTTCCGCATTTAAAAGTCAAAATGTCCGAACGACAAGGGGTACTTGCCCATGAGAGCGCCAGACATCCTCGGCCGAGGAGAACGGCTCGGTCCCAGCCCGCTGCCCGCAGCTCGCCGAGTCCAGCGCATCCGGGTCGGCATCAGCTACGATCTGGTGCACCCGTGAGGGTGACAGCCCGATCGCCGTGGCCAGAGCGCAGATCGAGATCCCCTTGGCGCGGGCCGAGACCAGCGCCCACGTTCGTTCCCGTTCGGCTGTTCCAGCCGCCATGCGGCACGGGAGACCCGCGCCAGGACTCGCCGCTCCCGCCGGCCCTCCCCGGTCCGTTCGCCGATCGTCACCCGCCTGCCGGGCCGGCCGCGTTCAGGAAGCTGGACGCCGTAGCGGTGCTGACGGGTCCGTTGTTACCGGCGCCCCGGTTCCAGGGGAAGTTCCTCAGCAACGCGGTGCGCGGCCAGGCGCCCCGGAGCCGCTAGCCGGCCACGGTCACCTCGTGCCAGAGCCCGCCGTTCAGGTCCAGGTTGTTCCCGTTGGCCCTGCCAGGTGCCGTGTCGCCGACGTACGTGTAGAGCGGGTGCCCGTCGTAGGTCACCTCGGTACCGCCGCCGGTGCGGCTGATCGTGCCGATCCGGCCGGTGACGCCGGGCCCGGCGACCGGGGCGCCGGTGACCGGCGGCCAGTACACAGCGCACGTGCCGTAGCAAACGGAGCGCGCGGAGGTATCCGGGGCGAACCAGTACAGCGTGAACCCCTTGGCGTTGGTCAGCACGGTCACCCCGCCGATCGTGGCCGTCTTCAGCACCGCCGCGGTGCCAGGCGCGGACGCCGGGCCGCCCGCCGGCGCGCTCGTCGCGGCCGCGACCGAACCACCCAGGACGGCCAGCGCGACCAGCGACAGCGCGCCCGCAGCCGCCAGCACAGCGCGCATCCCGGCGAGGCCGCGACCCAGCCTGGCGTCGCCCGCAGGCCTGGCCGCGGCGTCCGCCCCGGCGGCACTGGCCGCCCGGGCGGCACTGTCCGCCCAGGCGGCATAGGGCGCGGCCGCGACCACCGCCAGGACCGCGAAGGCGGCTACCTCGATCACGCCCGCGACGGTCCCGGCCGTGGTGCGTACCTCCCTGAAGCCGAACAGGCCGATCCAGAGCGACAGCAGGTACCCGCCGAGCGTGGCGACGGCGAAACCGGCCCCGGCGGCCGCCACTAGCCGCGGCACCAGCCCGTCCCCGCGGGCGAACGCCGTCGCGAGCACCGCGGCGGCGAGCGCGAACGCGGCGATCACCTGCAGCAGGAACAGCCAGCCGATCGTCGGTATGGACCGGTACCC
>JBEKKH010000433.1:0-6995 GCA_050010815.1 Streptosporangiaceae bacterium
CTGGCCGAGCTCACCCTGGCCCGCATTCCGCTCCGGCGCTGGGCCGAGCCGGCCGAAATCGCCGGGAGTTTCGTGTTCATGGCCTCCGACGCGGCCTCCTACATCACCGGCCAGGTGCTGCCGGTCGACGGCGGCACCGTGATCTGAAGGGTCGGGCCCGTGATCGATCTCTCCCGCCATATCCGACCCGGGGACGGCGTCTGGTGGAGCCAGGGCAGCGCCGAGCCCACCGTGCTGGTGCACGCGCTGCTCGACCAGGCGGACCGGTTCGCGCCGGTCCGGGCCTTCTGCGGGCTGTCCTGGGACGAGCGGCTGACTACCTCACTGCCCGAGAGCGTCACGGTGATGTCCTACGGCGCCCTGGGCGCGCTGCGCCG
Organism: Streptosporangiaceae bacterium; assembly: GCA_050010815.1. Taxonomy (GTDB): domain Bacteria; phylum Actinomycetota; class Actinomycetes; order Streptosporangiales; family Streptosporangiaceae; genus Palsa-504. The sequence goes on from JBEKKH010000433.1 coordinate 378, forward strand.
GCTGAGCGCGCAGGGACGGCTGACCGTCGTGCCGTGCAGCTACTCGGCGCTGCCCCGGCTGTTCGCCGACGGCTCGCTGCCACGCGACGTCGGATTGGTGCAGGTGTCGCCGCCGGACGCGGACGGCCTGTGCTCACTCGGTGTGGGGGTCGATTACGCGGCCGACGCCGTGGCGCACACTCCCGTGCTGATCGCCGAGGTGAACCGGCGGATGCCGCCGACGGCCGGCTCGGCCCGGATCCCGCTCGGCCGGTTCCGCGCGGTGGTCGAGACCGACCGGCCCTTGCTTGACGCCCCGCAGCGGCCGCCGGATGAGGCCGAACGGACGATCGGACGCCGCGTCGCCGGGCTGATCGAGGACGGTGACACCATCCAGCTCGGGGTCGGCTCGCTGCCCTCGGGCGTGCTGCAGGCGCTGACCGGTCACGCCGATCTGGGCGTGCACTCCGGGATGATCTCCGACGCCGTGCTGGCGCTGGTGGACAAGGGCATCATCACCGGGCGCAGGAAGGAGATCGACCCCGGTGTCATCGTGACCGGGACCGCGCTGGGCAGCCAGCAGCTCTACCAGCGGATTCCTCACCTGCCCGTGGCGTTCCTGGCGGCCAGCTACACCCACGCACCCGGTGTGCTCGCCCAGCTGAGGTCGTTCGTGGCGGTCAACTCGGCGCTCGAGGTGGACCTGTCCGGGCAGATCGGTGCCGAGCTGCGGCGCGGTGTCTACGTCGGGGCCGCCGGCGGCCAGGCCGACTTCTCGCGGGCGGCCTGCACGACAGGTGCGCGGTCCATCATCGCGCTCCGGTCGCGGTCGGGGGGCGACTCGGCGATCAGGCCTGTGCTGCACGGAGGCGTGGTGACCACCCCGCGAACCGACGTCGACTACGTCGTGACCGAATACGGCGTGGCGCGCTTGCGGGGCGCCAGCCTGGCCGAACGCGCCCGCCGGCTCGCCGCTATCGCCGCGCCGGAGTACCGCGACGCCCTCGAGCGGGCCGTTACTGGTTGAATATTGACCAAAGTCATACTTCAGCTGGTTCATACGTCAGACCATTTAGCCCAAAGTCGGTTTAGCCAGCAGTCAGGAGATCTGCATGACGAGCGCTGAAAGCGCAGCGACGGGATCTGATGGTGGCCGGTCGCAGCTGAGACTGACGCCGATGGAGGTCCCCAAGGCCTCGGACGTGCTCGCGAACGAGCTGCGGGAGCGGATCCTCGACGGCGAGTTCGCCGAGGGCATGGCACTCCCGCCGGAGCGGGAGCTGGTCGCCCAGACCCGGATGAGCCGGGCCACGGTCCGGGAAGCGCTGCGGATTCTCCAGGTCCAGGGGCTGGTCCGGATCAAGGCGGGCCGGGCCGGCGGCACCTTCGTGCAGCGGCCGGGACGGGACGCGGTCGCCAAGTCGGTGAGCCTGCTCATCCGCGGCCAGCAGGTCCGGCTGGCCGCCCTGCTCGAGACGCGTGAGGCGATCGAGCCGTTCTGCGCCCGGCTCGCGGCCAGGAACCGGACAGACGCCGACCTCGCCCATCTCGATGACGCCAACGAGGCGCTGGCCGACGAGACGGGCAGCCTGGCCCGGTTCCTGTCGGCCAACGTGGACTGGCACCTGGGGGTGGCGGTCGCGAGCCACAACGAGCTGCTGGCCGGGGTGATGACCGCGCTGTCCCGGGCCATCTACACCTCGACCGAGAACGACCGCTTCGTCGATGACAAGGTGCGGCGGGAAACGGTCAAGGCGCACCGCTCGATCACCGCGGCCATCCGCGCGCAGGACCCCGATGCCGCCGTGCGCCGGATGGAGCGGCACGTGTACGCCTACGCCCAGGCCGTCCTCGAGGTCGAGGAGCGCACCGAGATCTCGGTCCCCGACACCGAGTGAAGCCGGCCTTTCCCCGTCGTCATCCGGTCTCATGCCCGTGCGTGCGACGGTACTCGTCCAGTAGCCGGATCACCTGCTCGCGCGCCGGGTCCAGGTCGGCGCCCAGCTCCGACAGCACCTGCGCGGCCACGCCTTCGCCCTGACGGATCAGGCCGAGCAGGATGTGCTCGGTGCCAATGTAGTCATGGCCGAGAGATTGGGATTCCTGCAGCGCCAGCTCAAGCACCCTCTTCGCCCGGGGCGTGAACGGGATGTGCCCGGACCGCGCCTGCTCCCCACGGCCGGTGACCTCTTCCACCCGCTGCCGCACCGCCTCCAGGTCAATCCCCAGCGACTCCAGTGCCTTGGCCGCCAACCCGCCGCCGTCATGGACCAGGCCCAGCAGGATGTGCTCGGTGCCGATGTAGTCGTGGCCCAGCGTCCTGGCCTCTTCCTGCGCCCGGACCACAACCAGCCGGGCCCGGTCAGTGAACCGCTCAAACATGCTCCGCCGCCTTCGCCCTTACCCTTGCTACGCCCAGTGCAACGATAAGCCGCCGTCACGGGTTCCCCAGGAGGTTGCCCCGGATCAGCTCTAGCTCGGCGTCGGCCAGTCCGCCCGAGCGGAGGTAACCGGCCGCGCCGCCGTACCGGTGTCGTTAGCCGACTCATTCTTCTATCCTTTATTTCCGTGTCGATCGTCGTAGATTATTTCGGGCAGCTGATGCAGCTGACCCTTGATCGCCCCGAAGCCGCCAACGCGGTGAACATCGAGATGGCGCTGCAGATCGCTGACGCCATCGATAGTTTCGCGGCCAATGACAGTGCGCGGGTGCTTGTCGTGACCGGGGCCGGGGAGCGGTCGTTTTGCGCGGGTGGCGACCTAGCGCAGATGCTTGACTTGACCGGCCACGCGCAGGCTGACCGGGCCGGACCGCTCGGGTTTGCACGGTTGGACCCGGGCAAGCCGACGATCGCGGCCATCAACGGCTATTGCTTCGGCGGGGGATTGGAACTGGCCTCGTGGTGCGACTTCAGGATCGCCGCGGAAAACGCGGAGTTCGGGGCGCTGAACAGGCAGTGGGGCGTCCCGCTCATTGATGGCGGCACGCAGCGTCTGCCACGGATTGTCGGCTACGGCAACGCGATGTGGATGATCAATACCGGCTACCGTTTCGGTGCTGAACGTGCTTTCCAGCTGGGGTTGGTGCAAGAAGTCGTCCCGGCCGGAAAGGCGCTTACCAGGGCTCGCGAGATCGCCGAGCACATTGCCCGCCAGCCGCAGCCTGCGCTGCTCGCCGACCGGCAGGCGGTGGTGGCGAGCCGGGACCTGCCGTTGCAGGAAGGGATAACGGCCGAGGCCGAGGCCGGACGGCCGGTGATGGGCCATCCAGATGTCGCCAAGCGCCTCGCCGATTATGCCAAGCTTCGCAAGTAGCTTCCCCGTGCCGGAGACTACGGGCTCGAGACCTCGAGCGCGTCTCCGGCTGCGTCCAGACTTGCCCGGCAATCCTCGATGCTGTCCCCGACCACGATGGCGAAGGCGATCCTGCCGTACGTGATGCCCTTGGGCGGCGGGGAGACGCTGACGCCGGGACGGACGACCGTCACCGCGCGCTCGACCGAGGCGGGAAGCCGCCCGGGGTCGAAGCGGATCGACGCGATCGTGGTGTCATCGTGCTGGACATAGAAGAACCTGATCCCCGCTACCCGCCGCCGGGATGGCGTTAGATCGGGCGACAGCCCGCATGCGGCACACGCCGTCACCAACCCCGGATCGATACCGGTGGCCAGCTGCCCCAGGTACGGGATCATATCGCCGCCCAGCCTGCCGTTGACCTCGATGAGCTGCGGCCCGGCCGGTGAGAGGATGAATTCGGTGTGGGTCCAGCCGTCAAGGAACCCCAGGGCGCTGTGCGCCCCCTGCAGTGCCGCCAGCAGGTCTGGATCGGTGAGCAGCGGGTCGGCGGCATCCACGTAGTGACCGATCTCCTCGGCGAACGGGGGGTAGCCGACGACCTTGCGCGCCACGAACAGCGGCGCGACCTTGCCGTCCTGGACCACGCAGTCGATGCTGATCTCCTCGCCGGACACGCACTCCTCCACCAGGACTGGCTGGTCCGTGCTGTAGAGAAGCTGCTCAGGCCACGGGGTGTCGCGGGTGAAGGCAAACCTGTCCCGGAGCTGCCTGTCGTCGTAGACGCGGACGACCCCGAGGCTGGCCCCGAAGCCGCGTGGCTTCAAGATCGCCGGGTAGCCGACGCGCCGGGCCGCGGCCAGCGCATCCTCCAGGGTCTTGACCGGGACTGAGCGCGGCTGGGCGATACCCGCCGCGGCCAGCGCCGCGCGGGTCTGGGCCTTGTCGCGCAGCCGCCAGATCACCGCCGGGTCGCCGTTGCGCAGGCCGAGCTCGCCGGCGATGTGCGCCGCCAGGTGTATGCGCCCCTCGTACCAGCAGATCACGCCGCTGATCGTCGCGCGCTCGTTCACCTCCTTCGCTACCTGCGCCATCGCCGGGCCGTCCATGGCCTGGTCCAGGACCGACCACCCGGTCAGGTACTCCCGCTCCCAGGTCGGCTCGGTCACGTCGAAAAGGTGAACACCGAATCGCGTGCTGATGGAGCGCAGCAGGTACTCGCGGTATGCCTGGGCACCCCCGGCCACCATCAGCAGCAGCGGGGCTTGCGTCGTGCCGCTGCGCGAGGTCATCGGGCCGGCGCTGCCGTTTGCAGGGCTGCTTCCATCTTGTCCAAGACCGAGTAGAGGTCACGGAGCAGGACATCGACGCGCGGCGCGCGGACGAAGAACACCCCGCCGTAGTTGAGGCTGCCGCTAGACAGGTCATAGGGGGGCACGGGACTCCCCGCGAGGATGCTCTGTCCCGGCACCAGCTCGATCCGGGTTCCCGGTGAGACGATTTCCGCCCAGTCCACGGCCTGCGGATCCCAGACAAGCTCGCGCGACCAGGGCGTCCCGACCGAGTCGGTCGCGATCAGGACCAGTGAGGCGGCCGACCCGCGTGCGTCGGCGCTAGTGAGCATCCGGTCCGGGAACTTCACCTCGGATCCGAGCAGCGCATCGACCAGCATCCCTACCGGATCGAGGCCGAAGACCTCCTCGATTTCCCCGGTGATCATGCAACCGCCCGGCCGGGCCGCCGACTCGATCAGCGAGATCTGGCCGTTCTCCATCAGCTTCATTTCCGTGTGCGTCCCGCAGGTCTGCAGGCCCAGGGCATCGACGGCGGAGCGCGCCACCGATTCGATCGACCGCTGCAGGTTCTCGGGCAGCGCGCACGGGATCAGGTTGGACAGCTCGGTGAACGGCTCGATCGTCGGCATGCGGCTGGCTATGCACAGCGGATGGTAGACGCCGTCGGCGACGATGCCCTCGACGCTGAGGTAGTCACCGTAGCCGCTGCCGTCCGGCCACCAGCCGCGGGTGGACCCGCGGATGATCTCCTCCACCAGGAAATCCCCGGCGGCGCCGTCGTGCCCCAGCTCCAGGGAGCCCACGCTCAGCGCTCCCGCCACGGCGGCGCTCGCCTCCGCCCAGATCGGGCCGATCTCCTCCGCGCGGGAGATCACCCGCTGGCCTATGGAGCCCGCGCCCCAGGCCGACTTGAGCAGCACCGGCGGCGTCAGTTCCCGGTACGCGGCCTCGATGCCGGCCTGACCGCCGACCGGCCGGAAGCGCGGGGACGGGACGCCGGCCTGGTCCCAGGCCGCGCGCATGCGCCGCTTGTCCCTGGACAGGACGGTATTGGGCCCGGCGCCGCGCAGGCCAAGCCGCTGCGCCGCCTCGGACACCGCCAGCAGGGCGAACTCGGAAAGGGTGACGACCGCGTCCGCGCCGATTTCGGCCGCGTGCCCGGCGATCATTTCAGCCAGCCCTTCGCCGCCCGCCCCCTGCTCCGGTGCGGCCATGAATGACGTGCAGTAGCCGCGCCAGAGTTCTTCGGTATGCGCAGGGGGACGGGCGAGAGCGAGGAAATGCACGTCGCCGCGCTCGGCTATCCGCGGCAAGGCATATTCGAGCGGCGGGCCGCCCTTCGCGTAAACAAACAAGATGGTGGGCTTAGCCGTCATGCTTTTCCTGTCCGCCGAAGTCCGCTGACCTTATGTCTTGGGCAAGGATTCGCGTGACCAAAGGATCAACGCGTCGAGCGTACATCAGGTGCCCCGAGGGCGCTAGCAATGATCGTCTTCTGCACTTCGGAGGCCCCTTCGTAAATGCGCAGTGAGCGAATCTGCCGGTACAGCCGTTCGGTCACGCTGTCGCTCACCAGGCCGGCCGCGCCGAATACCTGCAGTGCGGCATCGACTATCTCCTGGGCGGCTTCGGTGGCGTAGAGCTTGGCCACGCTGGAGTGCTTGGCGTAGCGCGGGTTGCCGCGATCGGCCTCCCAGGCGGCGCGGGTGACGAGCAGCGTCGCGGCCTGCAGCTTGACCTCCACGTCCGCGAACGTCGCCTTCACCGTGGGCAGGTCGAAGAGGTAGCCGTCGCGCATGCGCCGGGTCCGCGCCCGGCGCAGCGCCGCGTCGGTGGCGCGGCGCGCGAAGCCCAGGGCGGCCGCGCCGACGGTCATCCGGTACCTGGCCAGCAGCTCCATGGTGATGGCATACCCAGCCCCCGGCCGGCCCAGGACGCTGCCGTGCGGAACGCGGCAGTGATCGAACTCGACGCTGGCGAACGACCGCGGCGCGATGACCGGCGTCGGATGCACCCGCAGCCCCGGTGTTTCCGCTGGAATGAGGAAGGC
>JBEKKH010000434.1:0-6995 GCA_050010815.1 Streptosporangiaceae bacterium
TGCTCGGGTTCGGCGAGCGGTTCGCGCTGCTAGCCACGGACGGGTTCCCCGGCGCTGGCAGCTACATGGGTGCCAAGGCCAGCATCGGCCTGTGAGCCGCTCAGCAGCCCGATCACCTGCTGGTCGATTTCAGTGGACGGGCGCGGGCAACGGCTAGAGCTTTGGGCCCCTTCGCGCCACAACTACGCGCATCGGCGTGTCGTCCCGGTTTGACTAGTTGTAACAGTTAGTATCCATGTCAGGCCGTTCTGTCTTATTCGTCTGAGGTACCTGAAGTTGAAGATCGATCTTGCGTCACTCCCGTCACATCGGCACTTGCTAGCGTCCAGCCTGCCGCCGGGAATCTTTCCTTATCTGGGCGGATCTGCCGGTATGGACCAGCTGAAGTCCGCCGTGACGGACTGCGGGGGTGCGGTCGTCTCCGGTAAGCAAGGGGCGAAGCTGGCCAGGGCGCTGCCCGGGATCCTGGTCGATCCGGCTGCCTATGCTCCCCAGGGCAAGACCGAACCCGCCGGACTCTTCGACTACGACGACTGGCTCATCCGGCAGCAAGCAGCGGACGTTCCGGTCATTCTCACCGACACGCCGCGGATCCCGAGCAACAACCGCTCCGCGCTGCACGAAGCGCTGACGCGGTGGGACGGGATCGACGAGCCCACTCTGGTGGTCTTGCCCATCGAGTCGTGGTGGCTACGGCAGGGGCTGGCGTGGCTTACCGAGGAGGTGCGGACGGCTGGCCGGCCGGTGGCGATCGTCTTGCTGCACCAATTCAACGGGCTTGACCCGGCCGGAGCCGTCGCCGGGCTCCTGACGTTCATCGCCGACGTCGCGCCGCTGCCGGTGGTGCTGCTGCGTTGCGACATTTCCGCCATTGGCGCGGTTGCTCATGGGGCGTTCGCGGGTTTCGTAGGGTGGGGGACAGGTGGCCGGCACGGACCGCTTCCCATCGGCCCAGCTAAGGGTAATGACCAGCGGGATGATTCTCCGTCGGTGCTGGTGCCCGCGCTGACCGACTACCTCAAGACCAGCAAGCTTCCCGCGCTCCGCGGCCGGGGGCTGGACGTGCTCCGGTGCGACGATCCGGTCTGTGGTGGTGAAAGCCTGCTGAGGATCGCCGAGCGCAGCGAGATCGACATCCGAGACGGCCGGATGCTGGCGGGCCGGCACAACCTGGCCAGCACGGAGCAGCTCGCGCGTCGTATTCTCGCGGACGCGGAACCGCGTGATGCCTGGCGGGAAACCTGCCGCGCGGGCGCGACGACGAGCGCCTCACTAGCCGAAGGCGGCGTCAGCCTGCCGGTGTCTCGCTGGCTCCGTCAGTGGCTGGAGCTGGGCTCTCCTTCGCATCGTTACCAGGGCGTACGTTAAGCCAGCTACGGTAAATCTTTTCCTCAAGCAGCCACGTCCACCCGTCCACAGTCAACGAGACCGGCTTCTCGGCCGGCAGCAGGACCAGGGGGCCGGGGGCGAGCATGCCGACGCCGCATAGCTTCGCTTCCAGCATGGCCGCATCCGGAACCCCGTCGCGGGAAGCTTCCACCCATCGGCGGGTGAAGCCGGCGAACAAGCTGGCGTCCTGGACGGTGCGCAGCTCGGTACCCGGAGCGGCTTTCACCACAACGCATGTGATCGTGAGCGGTGACTCCAGGCGCCGGGTGATGCTCATGCCCTCCTGGCTGCGTTCGAGTATTCCCGGCGGCTGATGCGCCATCTCCGTCCACATCACGGGATCGTGCACGGACACGCCGACCGGGAGATCAAGCAGGCGGTCCAGCAGGGCCGGGTTGATGACCGCGCCCAGCCCGGCCGCCTCGCGCCGACTGTGCTCGGCGGCGTCAATGACTGCGTGGGCGGTGACCCGCACGCCGAGCAAGGTGGTGTCCACGGGCGTGCTGGGTGGATCGTTCGGGAAAAAAGTCTGGGAAGCTGCCGAACTGGCGACTACTGGACGACGCATGATCTACTCATTTGTAGATAATTTCTATTATCTAGATTCTAGATAGTGGTTGCTGATTTGGGGGCATGGACACGCCGTTGGATGAGAACGAGGTGGGCAAGCTGCTCTTCGGGCGGCCATGCCGGCTCGCGCTCGCCCTCTGGATAGTCCGGCATGACAAGCCACGTTTCTACCAGTCCGAGCCGCCCCGCGAGGTGATCTTGCCAGGAGACGCTGCGAAAGAGCTCGGCCGGCTCGTCCGCCTCGGGATGCTGGACGAAGAGCGCCCGGACGACGCTCGCCGCGTCTACTACCTCCGCACCGGCAGCCCGCTCTGGAAGATCATCGAAGCCGCGGCTGACGTGATCGCGCCCGCAGGACGTTAGGTTCTTTCCAGGAGCAGTTCATCGCGCAGCCGCTCTCGTGTAGGGCCTCGGGTCTTGATCGCGTGGCCGTTCGGGCACAGCGCGATCATCTGCTCTATCGCCCACGGGCTGCGGCACACCAGCCCGGCCCGCTGACCTGGAAGGTAAACAGGTGCTCCTCGATGACGTGGTCACTGTCACCGATGACGGCATAGTCCAAGCCGGGCTCCCGGACGTGACGGACCGCGCCGTTGCCTGACCTGCCCGGCCGTCACCAGGTCCCCTGGATCACCCAGTACGCCACGCCGTCCCTGATCGCGGCCATCGCCTACCAGGGACATCCTGCGGCCGACGACCCGCGATGGCGGGAAAGCGGCGCCCCGGACGGCGAGGCATACGGACGCTGGTGCACGCGCATGTGCGGTATGGCCTGCCTGCGGATGGCCCTGATCGCGCGGGACGGCCACGCTCCCACCCTCTTCACCCTCCTCCACGGCTGCCTCAAGGCCGGCGGATACGTCGAACACCCCGATGGCTCAGTGACGGGCCTGCTCTACCGTCAGTTCAGCGACTTCACCTGGGATCGCTACCAGCTCCAGGCCGACGTCATCACCGACCTAGACCCCAGCCGGATGATCCGCGAACTCGGCCAGGGCAGGCTCGTCATGGCATCGGTGCACAAGGAGATCCGCCGGCCCGACCGCGAACCCCCCGGGACCGGCGGGCACCTCGTCCTGCTCACCGGCCACGCCGACGGCCAGGTCACCTTCCACAACCCATCCGGCCACACCCCGCTAGCGGGCATCGCCACCCTGCCGATGACAGTCTTCGACCGTTTCGCAGCCCATCGCGGAATAGCTCTCCATGTTAATAGCCCCTCCACGTTTTAGAAGATCACGCGCGAGTGCAGGTCAGGTGCTGACCGCCGCACGCCCGGCTCCCGGCCACGCCTAGCTGCATCCCTCGCGCCGCCCCCACAGCGCCTCACCCAGCTGGACCACTCGCGAGCCGACCGACACGGGCCCCGTCACGGTGCGTCGCAATCCAGGCCCTGCTCGATCAGGTAGCGGCGGCGCTGGCTCGAGTCCCGCTCCACCTGGGGGGACAGCCCCTCGCGCTCGTACCAGCGCAAGGTGTCCAGGCTGAACCCGGTCGACCGGGCCACCTCGGAGATACCCAGGTAGTGCCCGTCGTCAACTGCCATCGAGGTCATGCCCCCACGCTAGGAGCAGGAGCGCACCAGCTCTCACCACAGTACGCACGCTGCACGCCGGTTTGACCTGGAGCACACTCCAGCATCCAGACTCGTGCCCAGCACCCCGGACGGACTGGGTAGCTGGAGAGGGACCCCGCATGAAATACCGAACGATAGGCACGGACCCCAAGACCCGCCGTGAGGTGAGCGTGCTCAGCCTGGGCACGATGCACTTCGGCACGGCGACCGACGAGGCGACCTCGTTCGCGATCCTGGACCGGTACGTGCAGGCCGGCGGCACCTTCATCGACACCGCCAACAGCTATGCGTTCTGGACCGGCACCCAGGGCGGGGAGAGCGAGGAACTGCTGGGCCGCTGGCGGCGCAGCCGCGGCGTCGGCGACGAGATCGTGATCGCGACCAAGCTCGGCGCCCGGCCACTGGCCCCGGGCACCAGCTTCACCGACAACGCCGAAGGGCTGTCGGCCGCGGTGATCCGCGAGTCTTCGCAGCGCAGCCGGGACCGGCTCGGCGTCTCCCGGCTGGACCTGCTGTACGCGCACATCGACGACCCGAAGGTGCCGCTGGCCGAGACCGTGGCGGCCTTCGCCGCCTTGGTGGCCGAGGGCACCGTGGGGCTGCTGGGAGTGAGCAATCACTGGGCCTGGCAGGTGGAACGGGCCCGCAGCCTGGCCGCGGCGGCCGGGCTGCCCGGCTATGAGGTGCTGGAGTACCAGCACAGCTACCTGCGGCCGCGCACCGACCTGCCGGGTAACCGCTCCCCGGACGGCATGCCGAACATGGTCAGCGGCGACGTGCTCAGCTACCTGCGGGCCGAACCGCAGCTGACGATGGTCGCCTACTCGCCCCTGCTGAGGGGCGGCTACGTCCGCCAGGACAAGCTGGATGCCGCCGAGTTCGCCGAGTTCGACCATCCGGGCACGCCCGCCCGGCTGGCCGTGCTCCGGGAGGTGGCCAGGGACGCCGGCGCGACGGTCAACCAGGTCGTGCTGGCCTGGCTGATCGGCGCGCAGGTCCCGGTAATCCCGCTGGTCGGTGCCTCCTCGGTCGCACAACTGGACGAGAGCCTGGCCGCGGTGGACCTGGAGCTGACCGTGCCGCAGCGCACCAGGCTGGACGCGGTCCGGTTAGGTGCCGGATCCGGAGTCACCCTTGGACGCAGGCATGCAGGCTACCGCCGTGCTCGGCGGCGCGGCGGGCCGTGCCGACCAAAGTTCCCAAGCCGGCCGAATCGATGAACGTGACCCGGTTCAGGTCCACGATCAGCGTCCCCCCGTTGTCCGCCAGCTCGAACAGCTGCTCCCGCAGCGTGGTCACGGTGGAAACGTCGATCTCCCCGGTAACCGCCGCGATCACCTCAGTAGGACACCACACGAAGCAGCACTTTCAACCACTGGGTTGACGAGTAAAGCGATCCCGGCCTATCATTCTTTCAACCACTGGGTTGAAAATCAGGGAGGGGCCGATGACCGCGGACACGCTGTCCCGGGCCTTCGCCGCCCTCGCGGATCCGACCCGCCGCGACATGGTGGCCCGGCTCTCGGCGGGCGACGCGACCGTGAGCCAGCTGGCCGAGCCGTACCGGATGTCGTTGCAGGCCGTCTACAAGCACTTGCGGGTGCTCGAGGAGGCCGGGCTCGTCAGTCGCCCGCGCGGACCGCAGCCCCGGCCGGTGCGCCTGGAGGTTCAGGCCCTGGACCTGATGGATACCTGGATCGAACGTCACCGGGCCCGCGTCGAGCAGCGCTACCGCCGCCTCGACGCGGTCCTGGCCCAGATGAAGCTGGCGCAGATGAAGGGAGACGAAGATGAACAAGATCACGGAGACGGTCATCGAAGCTGACCAGAAGGTGCCGGTCATCCGGATGACTCGTGACTTCGCGGCCACGCCCGCGCAACTGTTCCGCGCCCACACCGATCCGGCGTTGTTCGCCCGGTGGGCCGGGCCTGACGATCTCACCACCCGGATCCAGTACTGGGACGCGCGTACCGGCGGCAGCTGGCAGTACGTCGCGGTACGCGACGGCGCGGAGTACGTGTTCCGCGGCTGCTTCCACGAGGTACGGCCGGACCGTATCGTGCAGACCTTCACGTTCGAGGGCGAGCCCGACGGCGTCGCGCTGGAGACGTTGTGGTTCGAGGACCTGGGCGACGACCGTACCCGGCTGCGGACGCAGTCGCTGGTCGACAGCTTCGCAGGCCGCGACGCGTGGCTGCGCAGCGGCATGGAGGTCGGCGTGGACGAGGGCTACGCCAAGCTGGACAGGATGCTCGCCGATGGCGCTCTCTGACCGTCCCGCCGAGCGGCACCGTCAGGTAGCCGGTCTTTTTACCGAACGAGTCCGTGGTACCACATCCTGGGACACGCCATCCCCGGTGGCGGGCTGGGCCGCCCGTGACGTCGTGCGCCACCTGACCGAATGGTTTCCCGGGTTCCTGGCCTCCAGTGCCGGCATCGACCTGCCCCGCGGTCCGTCGGTGGAGGAGAACCCGGTCGCCGCGTGGCAGGTTCACTGCGCCGGCGTGCAGGCGGTGCTGGACGACCCGGGGACGGCCCACAGGGAACTCGCCAACCCTCACATCGGCCGCTTGCCCGTGGCGACCGCGATCGACCAGTTCTACACCGCCGACGTGTTCATGCACACCTGGGACCTGTCCCGGGCGACCGGCCAGGACGACCGGCTGGACCCTGGCTTCTGCGCTCAGCTCCTGAGCGGGATGGAGCAGCTGGAGGAGGTGCTCCGATCCTCCGGTCAGTACGGCCCCAGGGTCGAGGTGCCCGCCGATGCCGATACCCAGACCAGGCTGCTGGGTTTCATCGGCCGCAACCCCTTCTGGCCGGCGGCGACCTAGATGACACTTGATCTCTTCGCGGGCATCCCCGTTACCGACTATGCCGCGGCGTTGCCGTGGTACGAGCAGTTCTTCGGCGGGCGGCCCTCGTTCCTGCCGACCGACACCGAGGCGGTCTGGGAGGTGGCCGAGCACCGGTACATCTATATCGTGCAGGACCCCGAACGGGCCGGGAACGCCCTGATGCTGTCGTTCGTCGACGACCTCGACGAGCGGGTCGCCACGATCGCCCGCCGGGGCATCGAGCCCGCCAAGCGTCAGACCCTCGACAATGCCGTGACCAAGGTGACCTACCGCGACGCGGAAGGCAACGAGATAAGCTTCGGCGGCCACCTAACCTAACGTCACCCCACCCCACCCCACCCCCGCCACGTCATCCTGGTCCGCGCGTGACGAAACAACACCTGCGTAACCCATGGTGCGCCCCCCTGTGGTGGATCCGGGCTCCATGATGGATCCGGCGCATCCCGTGCCATATGCCGACTGTGAATACACCCGCCGCCGCTTGACCATCGAGGCGACGATCAAGCTGTAGCGGGGGTGGTTACCGTCACCGGTCAGGATCTGCCCGGCCCGCGGCTAGACGGGCGACGAGACCCCGGCGCCCCCGCGCCGGTGCCCCGGC
>JBEKKH010000435.1:0-6953 GCA_050010815.1 Streptosporangiaceae bacterium
GGAGTTGTTGCAGCAGCGGGTGATCCGCACGTCCAGTCCGTGGGTGCGGGCGTAGGCGCCGGCGATCAGGTCCCCGCCGGCCTTGGCCGCTGAGTACGGCGAGTTCGGCGCCAGCGGCGCCTGCTCCGTCCACGAACCCGACGCGATGCTCCCGTACACCTCGTCGGTGGACACCTGCACCACGGGTCCCACCCCGGCGTCCAGGCAGGCCTGCAGGAGCACCTGGACTCCGGCCACGTTCGTGGCGACGAACGGAGCCGCGCCGCTGATCGAACGGTCCACGTGAGTCTCGGCCGCGAAGTTGATCACCGCGTCGTGCCTGGGCACCAGCGAGCGCACCAGCGCGGGGTCGGCGATGTCCCCCTGTACGAACCTCAGCCGGGGGCTGGCCGCGACCGGGTCCAGGTTGGCGAGGTTACCCGCGTAGGTCAGGCTGTCAAGGACCGTGATTTCCGCGTCCTGGAAGCCCGGGTACCCGCCGGACAGGATGGTGCGCACGTAGTGCGAGCCGATAAATCCGGCCCCGCCTGTTACAAGAATTCTCACGCGGCCTCCACGCTTACGAGCCAAAAGCTGATCCGGTGTTAGGAGCTGATCTGGACCTTGCTGTGGTCACCGAGCACCAGCCGGTGCGCCTGGCACACCCGGGGCGCGGGTGTGACCTCGACATAATGCCCGATGAGAGACGCCTCGATCCGGCGGACCCCGCGGATCGACGCGCCCGCCAGCACGATGGAGTACTCGATTTCGCTGTCGTCGATCACGCAGCCCGGGCCGACGGAGGTGAACGGCCCGATATAGGAGCCGGTCACCTCGGTCCCGGCGCCAATGATGGTCGGTCCCAGGATGCGCGACCCGGTGACCTTGGCTCCGGCTTCGATGATCACCCGGCCGATCAGCTCGCTCGCCGTATCCACCACTCCGGCCACGGCCGATTCCGCGCCCTCAAGCACCACCCGGTTGACCTCCAGCATGTCCGCGACGTTGCCGGTGTCCTTCCAGTACCCCGAGATGACCGTCGAGGTGACCTTACGGCCGTTGAGCAAGAGCCACTGAATCGCCTCGGTGATCTCCAGCTCGCCGCGCCTCGACGGCACCAGCCCCGCGACCGCGTCGTGCACCGCCGACGTGAACATGTACACGCCGACCAGCGCCAGGTCGCTCTTCGGGTGCTGCGGCTTTTCCTCCAGGCCAATGAGCACACCCGCGCTGTCGAGCTCGGCCACCCCGAACTCGCGCGGGTCCGCGACCGAGGTCAGCATGACGTGGGCGTCCGGTCGTGAGCTCCGGAACTCTTCCACCAGGGAGGTGATGCCGCCCACGATGAAGTTGTCACCCAGGTACATGACGAAGTCGTCGTCGCCGAGGAATTCCTTGGCCACCAGCACCGCATGAGCCAGGCCCAGCGGCGCGGACTGCCTGATGTAGGTCACCTCCAGGCCGAACGCCTGACCTGAATCCACCGCGGCCCGGATGGCCGGCTCGGTGTCGCCGACCACGATCCCGACCTGGGTAATTCCGGCATCGCGAATCGCCTCCAGCCCGTAGAACAGCACGGGCTTGTTGGCGACCGGTACCAGCTGCTTGGCCGAGGTGTGGGTGATCGGTCTGAGCCGCGTCCCCGAACCCCCGGCCAGAACGAGGGCCTTCACGGTCCGGAAGCCTATCGCGGCAGGCCGGCCACTGTGACCGCGTTGACTCCGCTACGGCTTGGTCAGCACCACGATGAGCAGCCCAGACACGACCAGCAAAGAGCCCACCCAGGTCATGACGTTGGCCTTCTCGTGCAACACGAGAATGCTCGCGATCAAGATGACGAGATAGCCAAGCGCATTGAACGGGTAGGCCACGCTCAGCGGGACCTTGGACAGCGCGGCCAGCCACGCGATCGCGGAGACACCGAAAACGACCAGCCCGAGCAGCACCCACGGGGAGGTGGCCGCGCGCAGCGCCAGCGATCCGCCCGACTGGCTCGCGCGGGACGTCGCGATCTGCATGCCGTGCTTGAGCATCACCTGTCCGGTCGCCGCCGTCGCGACGGCGAAGAGCAGCAACCCGACGCTTGCTAGGGTCAAGTGACGCCTCCCTGATATGCGCCGTTCCCCGTCTGCCTTAACCGTGGCCCGCTCGGCGAGCACCCGGGCGCGCCGGCCTCCCATGCTAGCTCTCGATTCGGGCCGATTCCCCGACCTGGGCGGCCACCTCGGCCGCGGTGCTGGCCGCCGGGATCTGCGCCGGGATCAGGAAGGGATCGACGTCGAGGTAGGGGTACTGGCGCAGCCCGTGCTTGCGCAGTCGGTACTGCCCGCTTGTTTGCAGCACGCCGAGACCGTACGTGATGCTCCGGCGCAAGTTGATCGACGACGCCTCGGCCTGGTAGCGGGTCGGGCAGGATACCTCGCCGATCCTGGCGCCCGCCGAAATGGCCTGCGCGATGATCTGGTTGTCGAACACGAAATCATCGGAGTTACGCTCGAATGGCAGGCCGGCCAGCAGCGTGCTGCTGAATGCGCGCAGGCCGGTGTGATACTCGGACAATTTCTGCTGCATAAGAATGTTCTCGACGCCGGTGAGGAAACGGTTAGCCACGTACTTGTAGCGGGGCATGCCGCGGGCCACCGAGTTCTGGGCCAGGATACGAGACCCGAGAACCATGTCATATTCGCCGTAGGCGATCATCGATGCCATGGCCGGAACGAGCCGCGGTGAATACTGATAATCCGGATGCACCATGACGATGATGTCCGCACCTAGGTCGAGCGCCCGCCGGTAGCAGGTCTTCTGGTTCCCGCCGTAGCCCAGGTTGACGTCGTGGAGAATCGGCTCCAAGCCAAGCTCCCTGGCCAGGCTCACGGTCTGGTCGGTGCTGGCGTCGTCTACCAGGACAATTTCGTCGATCACATCCCGGTCAAGTTCAGCTACTGTTCGTGACAACGTAACTTCCGCGTTGTAGGCGGGCATCACAACGCTTATCCGGTGACCGTTGATCATGCCGCCAGTGTATGGAACGCCGGACCACAACGTGGCTAGGTCAGGGAACGTCGCCGGGCAGCGCCGACGGAGGATGACCCAGATCGGCCAGCAGGTTGTGGTTCCAGACCATGATGGTGAAGGTCTTGTAGTGATAGGTACGCGCCGGGGGTCCAGCCAGCGCGACGATGTCGCGGTCCGGGATGAGGGATACTCCGCCGCCGTCGGCGCTGTTGGTCACGACGAAATTGGCGTAGCTCACTCGCGCGTCGTACCAGGACGCCTCGGATTCGTAGGCGCGCGGGACGGCTCCGGAGGCCAGCCAGGTGACCGTCCTGACCGCGACGCGGCCGCCGCTGCCGAGCGTGATGATGTTCGATTCCGTGTAGGTGCCGAGCCCGGTGGTCAGGTGGTGGGCCTCAAGCCAGCCGACCACCGGCTGCTCGCCGTCGGTGACCGGGGGCTGGACGGCTCCGTATCCGAGGGCGGCCGCGTAGCAGGCCAGCACCACCGCCAGCACCGGCTCCAGCCGCGCCCGCGATAGCGGCTCGGCCAGCTGGCGGCCCGCCAGGACGGCGCCCAGGGGCAGCACGGCGGTGATTTCCCTGGTGTCAAACCAGGTGGCCGGGACGGTGCTCAGGATGTAGAAGACCAGGTTGAACACGATGCCCGTGGCCAGCACGGGGAGGATCAGGTCACCGGAAAAAAAGCGCATGAACGCGAGGAAGAGGCCGGCGAGCGCGAGGGTCACGCCCACCAGGTGCACCAGGGCGGTCGCCAGCGCCCATCCCGGCGACAGGCCGACGAAATCGGCCCCGTAGAGGTTTCCGATGCCCTCCAGGCTCAGCACGGCGTGCGCCGGAAGGGCGCTCAGGGCGGTCAGCTTCGACGGCAGCGGGAGGGACGTGTACCCGCCCAGGTGCTTGATCGCGGCCACCACGAGCTCGGCCACGCCGAACGAGACGATGCCTGCCGCCGCGAGCGAGATCTCGAACCACAGCGCGGCCAGTCGGCTGCGCCTCCGGGCGAGCGCCCACAAGGCGCGCAGTCCGCACACCGCAGCCAGCGGAAGCGCCGCCGTGAATACGCCAACCCGGTCCGAGACGATGACCCAGGTGAGCATGACCGCAACCACGGCCGGGATATACCAGCGCCGCGGCCCGCGATCCAGCACGATAAAGACGGCCAGCAACGGGACCTGGGTGCCGATGTGGTCCGGCTGCTGGATCAGCAGGTGAACGCCATCGCCGAGCTGCGGGGCGAGCAGGATGCCGGACGCTATCAGCGCCCGGACCACGCCCTGGCGCCCGGTCGCCCGTCCCTTGGCCAGCCAGCCGGCCAGCAGCACCAGCAACGTGTAGGTGAGGCCGGCTCCCACGTGGATCACGTTCGTACCGAGACCGATGATCTTCTCCACGATCACGTACTCGGGGATCTCGGTGGTGTAGTACGACACGTCTCCGACGGTCCAGCCGCGCAGCAGCCAGTTGCCGTGCAGTAGGTCCCACGCCTGCAGCGCCTGATCGGAGCCGTCCGAGTTGTCGGGAATGGTGCCCGAGAGCCGGACGTAACACACGAACAGGATCACGGCCACCATGGCCAGCCCGGCCGCCCACACCCATCGCGGCAGGCCGTGACGCCGGGTTTCTGCTGCTGTCAGCGGCTGGGCGGGAGTGTCGACGCGCACGCTCTGACCGGGCTCACCGGCCGCACCGGCTGATCCCTCGGCCACGAAGCGACCTTAGCAGGCAGACGGACTTTACGGGCAGCGGCTACATGCAAACGGACTTTACGGGCAGCGGCTACATGCAGCCCCAGGCGATACCGTCGCCGATGCGGTGCACCCGCAGCGCGTTCGTCCGGCCGGGCGTCCCCGGCAGGCTGCCGGCCACGATGACCACCTGGTCGCCCTTCTGGCACCGGCCGATGTCGAGCAGGGCGGTCTCCACCTGCCTGACCATCTCGTCGGTATGCCGCACAGGCGGAACGATGAAGGTCTCCACCCCCCAGGAAAGCGCCAGCTGGCTGCGGGTGGCCGGCTCCGGCGTGAACGCCAGCAGCGGGATCGGCGACCGGTACCTGGCCAGCCGCCTCGCGGTCTCGCCCGACATCGTGAAGGCGACCAAGGCGGTCGCGCCGACGATCGCGCCGACCTCGGCGGCGGCGCGGGCGATGGCTCCCCCGGTGGTGGTGGGCACCCGGGTCAGTGAAGGCGCGGCGTGCAGGCACTCGCGTTCGGCGGCGACGATGATCCGGTCCATGGTGGCCACCGCCTCGGCCGGGTACTGGCCCACGCCGGTCTCCGCCGACAGCATGACCGCATCGGCGCCGTCGAGCACCGCGTTGGCCACATCCGAGACCTCGGCCCTGGTCGGCCTGGGCGAACAGATCATGGACTCCAGCATCTGGGTGGCCACGATGACGGGCTTGGCCTTGTCCTTGGCCAGGGTGATGGCGCGTTTTTGCACCATCGGCACCTGTTCGAGCGGGAGCTCGACGCCCAGGTCACCGCGGGCCACCATCAGTCCGTCGAAAGCCTCGAGCACCTCCGGCAGCGCGGCGACCGCCTGCGGTTTCTCGACCTTCGCGATGAGCGGCAGCCTGGCCTCCATCTCGTCCATGATCGCCCGGACCGGCGCGGCGTCGTCCGGCCCTTGCACGAAGGACAACGCGACCATGTCTGCCCGCAGGTCAAGCGCCCAGCGCAGGTCCTGCTCGTCCTTGGCGCTGAGCGCGGCCACGTTGAGGCGGGCGCCCGGTACGTTGAGGCCCTTGTGATCGGACACCGGGCCGCCGACGAGGATCCGGGTCCGCACCCGCTCGCCCCGGATGGCCACGACCTCGAGCACCACCCGGCCGTCGTCCACGAGTATCTGATCGCCCGCCCTGACGTCGGCCGACAGGCCGGGGTAGGTGGTGGATGCCTGCCTGTCGTCCCCCGGAATGTCCTCGCCGGTAATGGTGAACTCACGGCCTGCCACTAGCTGAACCCGCCCCGCGCCAAAGGTGCCGAGACGAATCTTGGGCCCCTGCAGGTCGACGAGCACTCCGACGCTGCGTCCCGCCGCGTCCGAGGCGGCCCGCACGGCCCGGTATGCCGCCAGGTGGTCGGCCTGGGTGCCGTGGCTCATGTTCAGCCTGGCCACGTCCAGGCCGGCCGCGACGAGCCGAGCGACCTGCGGCCGACCGCAGGAGGCGGGCCCTATGGTGCCGACGATCTTCGCCCGACGACTCATCAGCGGTGCCCTTCAGCCAGCCACTCACAGCAGAGGTATAGACCAATGCTAAGCCGGCAGCACCATCACGTGACCCATAAGCCTGCAAACGCCGAATTCGGCCGCCTGCTCACGACCGTGATGCAGGGCCTGGACGGTCCGGGCCGCAGGCGCTTCAGCGTGGCGGCTGACATTTGTCATCCGGAAGTCGTGGGCCAGGGCACTACAGGCCAGACCCGCGCCGCGCGACCCTTGTGTCATGGCTACTACCAACGCTTCCGGCGCGGGCATCGTCCTGGCCCGGCTGTCCAAGTCGTACGGCAACGTCCACGCCGTCCGTTCGGTCGACCTGGCCATCGCCCCCGGTGAGACGGTGGCCATCCTCGGCCCGAACGGTGCCGGCAAGACCACCACCATCGAGATGGTGCTCGGCCTGACCCGGCCGGATTCCGGCACGGTGACGCTGTTCGGGAAGTCGCCCGCCCAGGCGGTCGCGGCCGGCGCCGTCGGCGGCATGCTGCAGACCGGGGCGCTGGTGGAGTACCTGAGCGTGCGCGAGCTGGTCACGATGGTCGCCTCGGTCTACCCCCGGCCGCTCCCGGTGGAGCGCGCGATGCGGCTGGCCGGGGTGACCGAGTTCGCCGAACGGCGCACCAACAAGCTCTCCGGCGGCCAGACCCAGCGGGTCCGCTTCGCCATCGCCCTGGTGTCCAACCCCGACCTGTTCATGCTCGACGAGCCCACCGCGGCCGTCGACGTCGAGGGCCG
>JBEKKH010000436.1:0-6870 GCA_050010815.1 Streptosporangiaceae bacterium
CGCACCGCGATCGCCCGCGCCCTGGCCGGCCGGCCCGCTCTGGTCATGGCCGATGAGCCCACCGGCAACCTGGACACCGCGACCGGCGCGTCCATCCTGGAACTGCTCGGCGAGCTGCACCGCGACGGCACCACCATCGTGGTCATCACCCACGACCCCGACGTCGCCGCCGTCATGCTACGGCGCATCGAGATCCGAGACGGGAGGATCATCCGTGATACGCCGGCCAGCGCATGACCCCGGAGCCTCCCGGCTATCGCGCCGGGACCTGCTCCGGGTCGCCAGCCTGGGACTGCGCAGCCGGCGGGTCCGGGCCTTGCTGTCCGCACTGGGCATCAGCATCGGCATCGCCGCCATCGTCGGCGTACTCGGCATCTCCCAGTCATCGAAGACAGGCCTGCTGACCGAGCTCGGCCAGCTCGGCAACATCCTCACCGTCGAGCCCCAGCCCGGCATCGGCCAGACGACCGAGCTGCCCGTCACCGCAGCAGGCATGGTGTCACGCATCGGACCGGTCACCAGCGTGACCGAGATCGGCGCCGTCGCGAACGTCTACGTGTACCGCAGCCCCCTCGTCCCGCCCTCGGACACCAGCGGCATCTCGGTGACCGCGGCCGACGCCGCCCTGCCCGCCACCCTCGGCACCGGCCTGGCCCACGGCACCTTCCTCAACGCAGCCACCGCGCGCTACCCGGCCGTCGTCCTAGGCGCCGAGACGGCCAGCCTGCTCGGCATCACCAACCTCGCCAGCCCGACCCAGCTATGGATCGGCGGCCACTGGTTCACCGTCGTGGGCATCATGAACCCGGTGGAGCTGCTCCCCCAGCTGGACAGCATGGCCTTCATCGGCTTTCCCGTCGCCGAGCGGTACTTCGGCTTCGACGGTCACCCCACCGGGGTCTACCTGCGCAGCGTACCCAGCCAGGTCACCGCCGTCGCCGCCGTCCTGCCCGGCACCGTGGACCCGGCCGACCCCTCGGTCGTGTCAGTCAGCTATCCGGCCGATATCCTCCAGGCCGCGCTGGTCACCAGGGGCGCATACAACGGGCTGTTCCTCGGCCTCGGCGCCGTGGCCCTCCTCGTCGGAGGCGTCGGAATCGCCAACGTCATGGTCATCTCCGTCCTCGAACGCCGCTCCGAGATCGGCCTGCGCCGCGCCCTGGGCGCCACCCGCCGCCACGTGGCCGAGCAGTTCCTCACCGAGGCACTGCTCCTGTCAGCCCTCGGCGGCCTGGCCGGAACCATCACCGGCGCCGCGGCGACCACCATCTACGCGGTCAGCCAGCACTGGTCGGTGCAGATCCCCGCCGTCGCCTGCTACGGCGGCCTGGGCGCCGCCCTCGCCATCGGCGCCATCGCCGGACTGTACCCGGCGACGCGGGCCGCCCGCCTCTCACCGACCGAAGCGCTGCGCACGGTATGAGCTGAATCAGGGCTGGCTGCCGCCCCGCGGGGCGTCAGGCCAGCGACCAGCTATGCCTCGTCATGGTCGTTTCCCATTCATTGACAGGTTATTCTAAGTCTTTAATTAATACGGTTTTTACGCTGAGGCGGCGTCCAGGCAACCCCTAGGGAGGGATCGTTTTGGGATGGCCGGGTTGATGTAAGGTGTGAGAAAAGTGGGGGAAAAAGACATGACAGTGGAAAGAAGGCGCTCGACCGTCCGGGATCTGCGACGGGACAACCGTTCGGTCCTTCTCTGGGCACTTTTCGTCAGGCAGCCCTGCAGCCGTCAAGATCTCAGCGACGCCACCGGCCTCAGTACCGCGTCGGTCAGTAACGTGACCCGGGAGCTGATCAGCGAGGGCATCGTGACCGAGGCGGGTCTGGTGGACTCCGACGGGGGGCGGCCCCGGGTGCTGCTGCGGATGAATCCCGGCTACGGGTACGTCATCGGCGTCGATGTCGGCGAGACCCGCGTCCGCGCCGAGATGTTCGACCTGACCATGACCGTGCGGGCCACGGCTGACTATCCGCTGGACCCCGCCGAGCACGACGTCGACAGCATGGTGGACCGGATCTCGGCCAGCCTGGCGCGCGTCCTGGCGGACAGCGGAGTCGGGCCGGCCGCCATTCTCGGGGCAGGCGTGGGCGTGCCCGGGGTGGTCGAGCAGGGACCCGAGGTACTGGTGCATGCGCAGGCCTACGGCTGGGATGCGGTCCCGCTGGAGAGACTGCTGCGGCCCAGCGCCGGCTTCCCCTTGCACATCGAGAACGGCGCCAGCACCATGGCCCAGGCCGAGCTGTGGTTCGGCGCGGGACGGGGGGCGCGCCGAGCGGTGGTCGGCCTGATCGGCTCGGGCGTGGGCGCGAGCGTCATTACCGATGGTTCGGGCCTTGGCCGGCGCACCGCCACGTCGGCCGAGTGGGGCCATATGACGATCCGGGCAGGCGGCCGGGCGTGCCGCTGCGGATCCCGGGGGTGCCTCGAAGCGTACGTAGGGGCCGAGGCCGTGCTGGAGCGTTACGGCCTTCCGCTGCCCGGCGGGGACCAGGAATCCCGGCTGGCCGCCCTGATGGCGCTCGCCCCGGCCCCCGCAGTCCTCGATGAGACCGCGTTCTACCTGGGCGCCGGGATCGCCAGCCTGATCAACTTGTTCACCCCGGAGCGCATCATCCTGGGCGGCTGGGCCGGGCTGATGCTGGGCGAGCGGCTGATGCCGGCCATCCGCGAGGCAGCCAGGCAGCACTCGCTGCGGCACCTGTTCGAAGGCACCTCGATCGAGCTGGGCCAGCTCGGCCCGGATGCGGTCGCCCTCGGTGCCGCCAGCCTCCCCATCGAGCGCTTCCTCAACGGCACCGTGTCCGGGCCCGCGGGCATGCGCGACAGCGTAGTCGCGGCCCAGCCACCGGGGTCAGCGCTTGCGGCACGGTGACCGCCTCGATCCGCTCCTTTCAGTAGACTCCGAACTCCCATAGTGAGTAGCCGTACTGGGTGGCGCGTGCGGTCCCGTACATGCGGATGTAACGGCCGGAGCCGCTGACGTTGAGGGTCTGGGTACCTCCGGTACCCGTGGTGGTGGAGTAGATCGTCGTCCAGGTCGAGCCGTCCGTGGACGTCTGGATCTGGAACGCGGTGGCGTAGGCGTTCTCCCAGTACAAGACGACCTGGCAGATCGACTGGGTCGAGCCCAGGTCCACCTCCAGCCACTGCGGATCGGAGAACGCGCTCGACCAGCGGGTACCCAGGTTGCCGTCGGTCGCGTCCGCGGCGGGGAAGCTGGCACTCTGGATCGAGGACGCGGTCGTGGGCTGGTTGAGCGCCAGGTTGGTCGTACCGCAGCCGGTGCCGCCGCTGGTCACGGTCCAGCTGAACGACGTCGATCCTTTAGCCCCGGTCGTGTCCGTGGCTGTCACCGTGGCATTCGATGTACCCGCCGTCGTCGGGGTTCCGGAAATCAGCCCGGAGGAGGAGCTGATCGACAACCCGGCGGGCAGGCCGGTGGCGCTGTAGCTGAGCGTCTGACCGGAAGCCGAGTCGCTGGCGCTGACCTGCAGGCTGGCGGCGGTACCGACGGTGGAACTCTGGCTGCCTGGGTTGGTGACCGTGACCGTGTTACCGGTCCCGCCGCCGCTGGGCAGGGTCCACTGCTGCTCGGCCGAGTCGGCGCACGTCTCGATGTCGAGCCGCGAGCCGGTATTGCCGCCGGGATCGGTCAGGCACAGGCCGGAGTTCGGATTGACCAGCTCCCCGTTGGACTCGTGGGTCCAGTCCTGGGCGGCGCTGGCGTTGCAGGCATACCAGTCGACATCGGTGCCGCTGGTCGTCCCGGCGGACACCACGTCCAGGCAGCCGCCCTGGGTCCGCAGGGTGCCGTCGGTGTACGGCGACCATTGCTGGCCCGCGCTGCCATTGCAGGTGCTGACGCCGATCGGGTTACCCTCGGTGTTCAGTGAGTTCTCGTTGCCGAGGCACAGCCCGTCGATCCCGGTGACCTGACCGGTCGCGGTGGCGGTCCCGGTGGGGGTGGAGGTGCCGCCCTCTTCGTACACGGCTACGTACGACACGCTCATGGAGGCCCCGGACGAGGTGGCCGACGTGGGGGTGGTGCAGTCACACTCCCCGTTCGGGTAGTTGCCGCCCATCGCCAGGTCGAAAATGATGAAGAAACCGTGGTCGATCGCCTCTTGCCAGGCCGTCGTGCCGACCGACGCCTCGGTGATGGTGCTCTCGACGGTGCCGGCCGTTGCTCCCGGGCGGTGGGCTCAACTCGATATAAGACTTTTTTATTCTTAATACAAGGCTTATTTGAAGATATAATTGGCCGAACGAACCCGGCCTGCCTGCTAGGTGGCCGGCTACTGGAGCTAGCTGTGCACATGCGACCCGTCAGCCGTGGCCCTCCGGGCCGTTCCGGGCGGCGGCTGGGACCCGCCGCCTGACGGCGCGTGCCCACATCCGGGCGCCAGGACGCCGTTATCTGCCTGCCGGCGACTAAGGCCCCTTGCTTACGTGGCGGTAGCCGCCATTACTGGCCCGGTCAGCCTCCATGGCCCCGGCCAGCACGCTGTCGTTCTTCTGGACCAGTCCCATCGACTGATGGGGCGCGCCCGCCTGGGAACAGGAAAGAGTCCCAGGCCGGGCCGGGAATGAGAAGAGGAGTAAGAGAAATGGGATCAGTTCACATCCCGTGGCTAACTGGATCCCGGCGGGCCAGGCCACGCTGGGGCCGCATGGGCCGGGTGGCCCTGGCCGTAGCGGTCCTGGCCGGGCTGGCGCTGGTGAGCGGAACGCATGACGTGGCCCGCGCTGCCACCGAGGGCCCTTACGGGGGAACCCCGGCGGCGGTGCCTGGCACGGTGCAGGCGGCGAACTACGACACCGGCGGGCAGGGCGTGGCCTACAACGTCACCTCGGTCAACGGCAGCGCGAACAGCTACCGCTCCGACGGGGTCGACCTCGAAGCCTGCACCGACACCGGCTGCGGGTACGACATCGGCTGGACCGCCGCCGGGCAGTGGTTCAAGTACACCGTGGACGTCGCCACCGCCGGTACCTACAGCGTCGGCTTCCGGCTGGCCTCGCCGTACGGGATAACCGACGGGCTGCACATCGCCAACGCGGCCGGCACCAACCTCAGCGGTTCGATCGCCGTCCCGAACACGGGCGGGTACCAGACCTGGACCACGGTCACCGCCAGCATCACCCTCACCGCCGGCGTGCAGACGCTGACCGTCGATCAGGACAGCAACGGCTGGAACATCCACACCATGACGTTCGCCGCGGCGGGCGGCGGCGGCGGCGAGGGCCCTTACGGGGGAACCCCGGCGGCGGTGCCTGGCACGGTGCAGGCGGCGAACTATGACACCGGCGGGTCGGGCGTGGCCTACCACGTCACCTCGGTCAACGGCAGCGCGAACAGCTACCGCTCCGACGGGGTCGACCTGGAGGTGTGCGCGGACACCGGCTGCGGGTACGACATCGGCTGGACCGCGGCCGGGCAGTGGTTCAACTACACGGTCGACGTCGCGACGGCCGGGAGCTACACGGTCGGCCTGCGGCTCGCGGCGCCCGGTGCGGTCACCGATGCGCTGCACATCGCCAGTAGCTCCGGGGCCAACCTGAGCGGGGACGTCAATATCCCGGCCACGGGCGGCTACCAGACCTGGACCACCGTCGACGCTACCGTCACCTTGCCGGCCGGGGTGCAGACGCTGACCGTTGACCAGGACCATGCCGGCTGGAACATCCACTACCTGGCGTTCGCCACGTCCGGCTCAGGAGGCGGCGGCGGTTACGGCGGCTTCCCGGCCTCGTTCTGGGGCAACACCAGCAGTATTCCCCCCGCGTCGGGCGCCATCGAGTTCGATTTCATCAACGCCACCAACGGCGCGTACCCCGACAGCGAGGTCTACTGGGACGTCAACGGCGTCGAGGAGACGATCGCCCAGTCGCCTTACTACACGATGACCTCGTGCAACTCCTGCCGGATCTACTTCTACCTCGGATCGCCCAACAGCCAGTACAACGACTTCATCGAGCTGAACTCCAGCGGCACGACGATCAACGCCGACACCTCGCGGGTCGACGCGTTCGGGCTGCCGCTGGCGATCCACCTGCACAACTCCGACGGCACCGACACCGTGGTAGGAGAGGACGACCAGGTGTTCTCCGAGAGCAGGACCGCCCTGTTCACGCAGTTCGAGAACGCGGTGCCCGCGGCGTTCCAGCAACTCGCCACCGTGGACGCGCCCTACAACATCCCCGCGCCCGGCGATGTCGCGGCCTTCCAGCCGGGCGGAGCGGACGCGAACTACATGACCTCGTACGCGGCGTCGGTGGGAGCCACCGAGACCACGCAAGAGGTCTTCGGGTGCCAGGGCGGAGGCAGCCCGGCTCTCAACGGTGACCCGACCCTCTGCGCGGCGCTGAACCGCTGCGTGGCGCAGTTCTCCACGACGGTGCAGAACACGCCGTCTGCCTATTACCAGAACGCTCCGTGCAACTACTACTCCGCGTTCTGGCACTCCGTTGCGGTGAACGGCCTGCAGTACGGCTTCGCCTACGACGACGACAACGGCCAGTCCTCCGATTTCAATAGCACCGATGCGCAGTACGTGCAGGTTGCCATCGGCTGGTAACCCGGGTCCGCCATGCCCTTGCCGGGCCAGCAAGTTGGCCCGGCAAGGGCGCAGTGGCCTACCGCTAGCCCGAGTTTCCAATGATCATGGTCTTCTGACTCTTGGGTGAGGTCCCGGCTGGCCCTGGGAGGCTTGTTTTCTCTTGTGACGCGCGGTTGGGGTGCTTGACTGCGCCTCGGATGTGGCCTATGACCTAAATTTGTGGCGAGCCTGTACAAGAAGGTGATCAGCGGGAAGCCGTACTGGTACCTGCGCGAGATGGGCTGGGTGGACGGCAAGCCGAAGATG
>JBEKKH010000437.1:0-6856 GCA_050010815.1 Streptosporangiaceae bacterium
CGGGTCGTACAGGGCGACCGTACTGTTCCCGAATCCCCACGGGGTGGCGGACGGGTGGGCACCGATCGCCCCGGCCGCGTTGGCCTGGCCGTTGGTGTAGTCGAATTGCACCAGCCACAGGCTGTTGTTGACAAAATCGACGCTGAACCCGGTGGTGCCGTTGCTGATCGGCAGCGGTGCGGGCGTGCTGCTGCAGCTGCCCCAGACCGGGTTCGATCCGCTCATGCCGTCGTAAAGCTGCCATGAGCCGGTGCTGGTCAGGCTGGCCTCGGTGGTCTTGGCGAGGAATATGCCGTCGCTGCCGGTCCCAGTCGATTGCCAGCCGTAGACATACACGTTTCCGTCCCAATTCAGCAGCGATGTCCCCCAGATAATGTTGGACGCGCCGCAGCTGAAGTGGGTCGGGGTGATGTTGATGACCGGGCTGCCCTCCAGGGAGCCGACCGGAATCGTGGCGACGGCCGGGTAGTCGATGGTGAAGCTGTGACCTCCGCCAGGCAGCGTGACCGGATGACCGTGGTAGTAGAACTTGACGACGTTGGAGCCGACCACCATCTGGTCACCGGTCCAGTAGAACCCGCCAGTGGAAGCATCAGGAGCAACGGCCGGGGTGATGGCGTAACGGTTCCAGAAACTTATCGACTGGTTGGTCTCCTGGCATGTATTGCCTCCGGTAATCGTCTGCGTGAGACCGCTGGAATCCTGAATGACCATCGAGTTGTGCAGGCTGCTGGCGTACCACAGCGACTTGCGGGCAGCCGGCGAGTTCAGGTAGGTGTCGGAGAAGAACCAGGCACGCTCGCCGTCCGGCAGGGCAACCGAGTTGGTCGCGTCACCACCGCTCCAGTCGGCGCAGGTCGCATTGTCCCCGTAGCTATTGAACATGCCGTCCAGTCCGTTGTCGGGGGTGACGGAACCGCCTCCTACCAGGAGTCCGTCGCATCCTGGGGTATTTCCGAAGTACGTGACATGCACGTAGAAGCTGTCGCCAGGAAACATGCGGCTCGGGCCAACGAGCCCGGTAGTGAAAGCGCCACCCTGCGAGCTATTCTCAGCTGGAGGAACCCAGCATGTGTCGTAGGGACCCCCGGAAGCGGCCCCCTGGTCTGTCTTAGCCATCGGGTACTCGTCGCATGATGTATTGCCGAGCGCCACCTGATTCGGCGGGGGCTGCATCGTGCTCGGGCAGGCTTTCCCTCTGTTCGCGTCCTCCTTCGACGGGTCATAGGTAAGGGGCGTAGCACCCGGCTTTCCGGGGCACCCGTCCAGTCCTTGGTAGCCGGGCAGCTGGCAGCTGGCCGCGGCCATGTGCTTCACGACCAGGTCCATGCCCGGATAGAGTTTGTCGCTGACCGTCCATACGGCTGGGGCATAGCGGACAATGCAGCCGCCGTTGGTGTAACCGGGAATTTTGCTCTGATTGTCGCACCTGATTGGATTCTGGACATTTTCGCCCCCGAACGGCATCAGGATGGGAGCGCCCTGGGTCTTCGTCCATGGTGATTCAGTGCCCAGGTCAATGCTGAGGTAGTTGTCGAGGGTCTCTGTTGCTGTTGTCGTCGCGTCTGAGAATGACCCTTTCAGCGTTGTCACTGATCCGTCGCCTGTGTACATGCCCAGGTTGTTGGTTTCTTCTACAGGAGATTGCGAAGATTCAGTGCAGTAGGGATCATTGCTGCAGTTGAGGGCTCCGGTCTGCGTGATTGTGACCGGCACAGGAACCTCGGTCGGGTCAATAGGCAAGACAGTCTTTATATTCGCCGTCACGTCCCAGGTCCGCGAGTTGTTGGCCAGCTCGGCCCACATCTCGACCTCGTACTTGAGCGGAACATAGTAGAGCGTCCCTTCACCGTTTACTGCATATGCAAGGACGACGGTAATATTTATCGGGACGTTTACGCAAAGCTCGAAACGTGTCATGGAGAGATTTTCCGACAGGTTCGCTGGACAGATCGCAGGCGGTGTGGGAGGGCTGGCTGCATCGGCTGGCGCCGTCCTCGCGGTACCGGCGCTCTTCGGAACGCTCATGGGTGCCCGGCCGAGCCGGGATTTGTCAATCGTCGGGCAGCCAAATGTGACGGTGTACTGGGCGCTGCCCCGTTGAGAAGAATGCGGTGCGCCGCAGGCTGGGAGAGCGAGCGGCCGCGTCACGACAGGCTGTGCTGTATTCTGCAGCGCTGGGCGCGGAGCCCCGGTGCTAGGTTCCGGGGCAGCGGAAACACGTTCCCTCTGGGTAACCGACTGCTGCGATACGGTCGCGGCGCTGGCCATGATGCCCTGACCGAATAGCAACAGCAGGACTGACGAGGTCAAGACGACTTGGAGCGCGATGCGCCGGACACGTCGCTGGGCAGAGTTTACCTTTGGCATTGGAGTAGCTGCTCCTTGGATGACGCTGTGTTCCTGCTGATCCAGTCCCGCCGCTAAGGCTGACTGGTAGGGACATAGCCTCCTAGCGCGACGTTGAAGTTTTGTCGCACTCGCGTGGCATCCACTGGAAAACGCTCCGGAAGGATTACGGTTCGCGTCGCTTCTGGTCATCAGCCGTGGCGAGTTGGGCTCTGACCTGATCCGCTTCGGGTGCGCCGAGCTCAGTGAAGAGGCCGAGAGCTTCTTGCCAGTGGCTGCGGGCCTTGCCGAGGTTGCCGGTGGCGTGGTGGGCGTGGCCGAGGCCGTTGTGGGCGCGGGCTTGCTGGTGCCTAGCGCCGATCGGGCTGGCCAGGCCCAGTGCGGCAGCGTGCTGGGTGCGGGCGTCGCCGGGCTGGCCGGTAGCGAGCAGGACCTCACCGAGGCTGTTAAGCGCGTCGGCTTCACCGGACCGGTTACTGGTTTCCCGGTACAGGGCCAGGGCCGCCTGAAGATGGCCGGTGGCCTCCTGCATGCGGCCCTGCCGCAGGCAAACGCTGCTGATTGTGGTGAGTGCCGCGGCCTCGAAGAACCGGGAGTCGGTTTCACGGCACAGGGCCAGCGCCTGGTGGAGATGAGTGGCGGCCTGCTGGTAGCGGCCCTGCCGCAACGCAACCGTTCCAAGGTTAATCAGTGCGGCGCACTCGGAAGTCCGGGCACCGATCTCCCGGGCGATCGCCAGGGCCTGCCGGTGGTGGCGGGCGGCCTGCTGGTAGCGGCCCTGCCGCTCCTCGATGTCGCCGAGGTTGCCCAGCGTGCGGGCTTCGCCAGCCCGGTCACGGACCTTACGGAATAGGTTCAGCGCCTGCTCGTGGAAGCTGGTAGCCGCCTGGTAGTGGCCCTGATCGGCGTAGACAAGGCCGAGGTTCGCCAGCGCGGCGGCTTGGCCGGTGCGGTCACCGGTCTGCCGGAACAATGCCAGTGCCCGCCGGTGCTGGCTGGTGGCCTGCTGGTAGCGGCCCTGCCGCCGGTTGGGTCCGGCGAGGTGGTTCAATGCGGTCGCCTCGGCGCTCCGGTCGCCTGCGTGGCGGGCCGCGTCACGGGCATGGGTGTGGATGGTGATGGCCTCGTGGTAGTGGCTGCCAGCGTCGAGGTAGCGGAACAAGGTGGCGGCCAGCCGGGTGGCGTCTGCGGGCCAGCCGTGCCCAGCAGTGTGCACCGTCACAGCCACCAGGGTGGCCCGTTCGGCATCTAGCCAGGCTCGCGCCGCGGCGGGGTCGGTGACCGGCGGGGCTGGGGTGGCGGGCGGGGGAATGCGCGGTCGGCGGTGGCGTTCGGCGGGGTACAGGGTGTCCATCGCGGTGGCTGCGGTGTGCAGGTAATGGTCGAACAGGCGGGTCAGCGCCGCGTGCTGCCCGTCCTCGCCGTCGCGGGCGACAGCGAGTTCGCGGGCATAGGCGCGCAGCAGGTCATGCATGCCGTACCGGCCCGGTCTAGCCTGCTGAATCAAGTGCGCGCGGGCCAGCACGTTCAGCATCCCGCGACCCTGCTCAAGTGTGGCGCCAGTGAGCGCGGCCACCGCATAAGGGTCAAAGCCAGGACCGGGGTGCAGGCCCGCCAGCCGGAATGCCCGAGCTGCGCCGGTATCCAGGTGGCGATAGGACCAGGAGAGTACGGCCCGCACCGCGGTGCGAGGGTCGCCGCCGGCATCCAACAAGCCCAGCCGCCGCTGCTGATCGGCCAGCTCGTCTGCGAGACGAGCGAGCGAGGTGCCGGGGCGGGCGGCGGCGAGCTCGGCCGCGACCCGCAGCGCCAGCGGCAGCCGGCAGCACTGCCCGGCCAGGACTGCGGCCGTATCCGGGTCGGCGTCGGCCCGTTCGCCGATCAGCTCACGCAGCAGCCGAACCGCGTCGTCAAGTGGCAGCAGGTCCAGGTCCAGGCGGTGGGCGCCGTCCCGGGCCACCAGCCCGGCCAGGGCATCCCGGCTGGTCACGACCACAGTACAAGCCGGGGTCCCGGGCAGCAGCGGCCGGACCTGCCCCTCCGACGCAGCGTTATCCAGTACGACCAGCATCAGTTTGTCGGCCAGGATGCTGCGGTACCGGGCAGCCCGCTCATCTTCCGCCGGCGGGATATCCTGGCCGCCCACGCCGAGCCCGCGCAAGAACCCGGCGAGCGCGTCGGTCGCGGGTACCGGCCGGGCCGAGTCGTAGCCGCGCAGGCTGACATACAGCTGCCCGTCGGGGAACCGTTCGGCGACCTGGTGCGCCCAATGCACGGCCAGCGCGGTCTTGCCCACTCCAGCGGTCCCTTCGATCACCGAGATGACGACCGGCCCAGGTCCTTCCGCGTCGGATCGGTCAAGCAGGCCGGTCAGCGTCGCCAGCTCATCGTCGCGGCCGACGAAATGCGCGACGGGTGTCGGCAGCTGCCTCGGGGTGACTGTTCCCGGGCCTGCCGCAGCCACCGAATGACCGGGCACGACCAGGGCACGATCCTCGGCGAGGATCCGCTGGTGCAGCCCGCGCAGCTCGGCTCCCGGCTCGGTGCCCAGTTCCTCGACCAGCAGGTCGCGCGTGCGCTGGTAGGCGTCCAGCGCCTCTGCCTGCCGACCGGACTGCACTAGGGCGAGCATGAGCTGGGCATGCAAGCGCTCCCGCAGCGGATACCGCATGGCCAGCGATTGCAGCTCGGAGACAAGCTCGGCGTGACGGTCAAGGCGCAGCCCCGCGTCCGCCCACCATTCGACCGCTTCTAGCCGCAACTGCTCCAGCGCCGGCACCTCGTCGCGGCGCAGCAGTTCGGACGGCACGTCGGCCAGCGGATCGCCGCGCCACAACTCCAGCGCCTTCACCAGGACATCCCAGGCCCGCGCCCATTCCCCGGCTCGCACTGCGGCGCCGCCCTCCCGGCACAGCCTGCGGAACCACAGCACATCCACCTCATCCGTCCCGGCTTGGAGCAGGTAGCCGGGATACCGCGTCACCACCCGCGCCCCGGCCGCCGGGCCCAGCGCCCGCCGTAGCCGCATCACGTGTGAACGCACCGTGGTCGACGCCCCTTCCGGGGGCGCCCCATCCCACACGAACTCGGCCACCGCGTCCGCCGGCACGACCGTACCTGCCCGGGCCAGCAGCACCGCCAGCAGCACCCTCTGACGTCCCGTCGGCACGCCAATCAGCCGATCCCCGTCACGGGCAAGCAACGGTCCCAGCATTCCGAACCACATACCGAACCCCTCGGCCAACCGGCTCCCGCCAGCCCCCTACCAGCCCCCTCGGTCGTCGAACCTGCGGAAACCCACGCGAGTGCAAACGCGAATTCAACGTCCCTCGGCAAGACTAACCCCGTACAGTCCGCTGCGGAATACGAATTCATCGTTGCTAAAGGACCCCTCAACGGTTAGTTAAGAGAACGGACCTTGCCTCTATGACGGCGATGGGATGTTGAATTCCAGTATTCTCATATTATGAGGCACTGCGTAGCCGAAGGGTGGCTGTGCCCGGATCGCTATGGCGAAGGAAAGGTGAGCAGGCCCCCAGACGGCGTAGTGGTCAGCTCGATGACGTAGCCATTGCCGCCGCTCACGGTGGCGTCGATGGGCTGGCTCGGCTGCGGGATGACGAGTGCGGCCGGCCGACAGCAGCGTGTCCGCCCGGTCTGGCGGCTTGCCGTCCCACACCAACTCCCCAAGCTCGTCCACCGCGCCCGGCCGCCCGGCTCGACCCACCGGGACAGCCAGGACAGTCCGCTGTCGCGGCGTCCGCACCCACCGCAGCCTCGCCCGTCCCTGATCAGCAACGGCCCGAGGTAGCCGAAGAACATGTCAGTGCCCTCTCGCGATGCCGCGCGATTGCCCCGGATAAGCGATGCCACGCAAAAGCAACGGAAATGCCACAAGCCTCCACGAGCGTAGGGGAGAGCGCGAGCCTTAGCAACAGTTCTGCATACGGGCGAGCGCGTTGCCAACCGAGTTGCCTACAGCAAAGGAACTACAGGGATGAGAACTTGCCGGGCTCGGGCCGTCGCCGCCTCGATGCTTTCCCTGGGCTGCGTCACGCTGGCGCTCATGACCGCGGGAACGGCTCACGCGAGCACCCGCGCGCTCGCCGATCCGTTGCTCACGTGGAGCCAGCCGCAGCCGACGGGGGTCACCTCGGAAATCAAGTCGGTGTCCTGCCCGTCGAAGAAGTTCTGCGCCGCAATCGACGTCGACGGCCAGGCGCTCACCTTCAACGGGACCACGTGGAGCGCTCCGGTCACGATAGACACCGCATATGCCGCGCTCGGGTCGGTCTCGTGCTCGTCCGCGACGTTCTGCGTCGCTGGGGACGTCTATGGAAAGGCAAGCTACTACAACGGAAGCACCTGGTCTGCCCTGCAGACCGTCGCTGTCGGCCAGGGGCTGGGGAGCGTCTCCTGCACGAGTTCGACGTTCTGCGTGGCGGTCGACACGACCGGGTTCGACGCGATCACGTACAACGGGACGAACTGGAGCGCCCCCGTCGTC
>JBEKKH010000438.1:0-6830 GCA_050010815.1 Streptosporangiaceae bacterium
CACGTCGACGAGCAGCTCCGACAGCTCGAACGTACGGCGCCCGGCGGCCTCGGCGCGCTCGGCGAGCCTCTCGTCGCCGTAAGCCCTGGCCAGCATCGGATGCTGGTGCCGGATCGAGCCAACGCACGAGCCCGACGGGGCCACGATCACGTCACAACGATCGAACGTCTCGACGTAATGGCGGACCAGCGGCAGCGCGTCCTTCTGGTAACCGGTGTTCACGTGCATCTGGCCGCAGCACGTCTGGCGTTGCGGGAACTCCACCTGATGGCCAAGCCGCTCCAGCAGCGTCACAGTCGCCCGCCCGACGTCTGGGTACAGCGTGTCCGCCAGGCACGTCACGAATAGCGCAATCCGCATGAGATTCATCATGCTCCGTCGGCCCCCCGCGCGGAAGTGCCCGCCGGCCAGCGCGGTACCGGTCGCTGGGATGTCGCGGATAGCCTCTGCGGCTGCTGACAGAAGGCTGTGCGCGTTCTGACAGCGGGGGTGCGGCAGTATTGGCATCATGCGATATGACGCGACAATGGCGAACGCTGTAGAAGTCACTAGGCTCGTCAAGCGGTTCGGCAAGACGACGGCGCTGGACGGCGTGGACCTGGTGGCCCGGCCGGGCCGGGTTCTCGGCGTGCTCGGGCCCAACGGAGCGGGCAAGCCCGTAACGGGATTGCGACACTTCTATGCTAATGACGTGCTCATCGTGACTGGCGGTAGGGAGTCACCTGGCTGCAGCATGGTTGACTGCGCTAGAACGCTAGCCGGGCACCGCCATATGTACCGTCCGGGGCGGCGGGGCCCGCCTACGGTGGCGGGCTAGCCTCGCACGAGCTATCCGGCAGTCAGACCTGCCACAGTGCGCTGACGGGCATCGCCCGCATGCGGGGGCCGAAGGGAAGAGTCTGATCGCCTGTATAGAGCACGATGCCGACAACGAAGTCCTCGCCTAGACGGCTGGCGAGGTGCCGCAGGCCACGGAAGTCGTCGGCACCCACCGTGGAAGCGGCCTTTGCCTCGACCGCGACGACCTTGCCCTGCCGGTTCTCCAGAACGACGTCGACCTTGACCTTGTCCTTGGTGCGGTAGTGGAAGAGCTCGGCGCGTTCGGCTGACCAGGTTAGCTGGCGCGCCAGCTCCATCGCGATGAAACCCTCCATCAGCGGGCCGAACTGGCCGCCGGGGCGGATGAGGGAGCGAGCGTCAGCGCCCAGCAGGTTCGCCGCGATCCCGGAGTCAACGAAGGCCACCTTAGGCGTGCCGATCGCGCGGGTGTCAAGGTTGCGGGACCAGGCAGGGATCCTCTTGATGAGAAAGACCTCTTCGAGCAGGCTGAGGTAGCGGCCTACGGTCATCGCCGACAGTCCGGAATCGCGACTCAGGGCGTTAGCCACGAGGAGCTGGCCCGAGCGGGCCGCAAGCCGCCGCATGAGGGTGCGCATCTCGGGCGCCTGCTCGATCTCCGACAGTTGCCGCACGTCGCGGGCAATCAGATCGGCCGCGTAGGAGTCTAGGAAGCGTTCGCGCCGCCTGGCCGTTGGCCTGGCCACGGCCTCGGGGAACCCGCCGCGAACGATGCGTTCCGCGTAGTCCGCTCGCTGCACCGCCGAGACATGATGGAGATCCTCGCCCTCGGCAAATGCGGCATCGATGAACCGGTCGGCGGTATCGTCGATCTCTCCCTGGGAGAACGGCCAGAGCTCGATCGTTTCTGACCTGCCGGGGAGCGTGTCGGGAAGAGCTCGGAGCCCGAGCACACGCGCCGAACCGGTCAGCAGGTAGCGACCCGGCCGCGGCTCGGCGTCGACCTGGACCTTGATCGGCAGGAGGAGCTCGGGGACGCGCTGTATCTCATCGATCACCATGAGTTCGGGGAAATCGACGAAACCACTGGGATCAGCCGTCGCCGCCCGCCGCACAGCGGGGATGTCGAGGTCACGCCACTCAGCGGCTCGGCATCGTGCGATATGGCGGACGAGTGTGCTCTTGCCGCACTGGCGCGCACCGTTGATCAGGATGACTCGGGTGTCCTGCAGCGCCTCCGCGACCGCATGTTCAGCGTGCCGGGCTAGGACACGTCCGAACGGCGTCTGAGGTGTGGAAACCATGAGGCCATTATGCCACCGCTGGTACGTTCGTCGCTCATCTAGTGTTATGTTGGCCGCATTTCGATGTTACGTTGGTCGCTGGAATGCTGTTACGCTGGTCGCTGTAATTCTGGTGCACCAGCCATGTTCTCCGAGGCACCGCTGATGAACCATCGACGGTTTAGCCGACGGTTCGATCCAGGCTGGGCGATGAGCAGAATGCCTACGGCGCCGGCAAAGCCCGCTACGGGGTTGTGACGTTTCTCTGCCCGGATGCCACGCATTAGCGGCCGTCCGCTGCCATGACGCTCGCCCTTAACGTTGCCAGGTCTGCGGCGGGTATGGAGCCTAGACGGCGCCGAAGCCGTCCTACGGCTCCGTGCCCTCGACGGCAACGGCGACCTCGACGACTACCTCGCCTTCCACTGCCAGCAGGAGAAGGTAACGCTCCGCGCGGTTCCTAGCGGTCGGGCGCTCCGCGCCGCGACCGGTGCAGGTTCCCGGCTAGGGGCACGATGCCGATCACGACCGCCAGGATCACGGCGAGCACGAGCTGGGGAGACGTTCTCTGGGCTCTGCGGTTCCTGGTGATCCAGCCGCCTGGTCCTGGTGAACGTGTTCAGAATCCGCAGTTCCATTTGCCCCTCGTCATCAGCTCCGCTATCCGACGCGCGTCCGAGCCGATGTCATTTCCCCTATGACGACCATGCTGAATCCTTTCGACGCCCTGCTCATCCATCTGATGGTCACGGAGGTGATCACGGAATCGCCGACGGAGCGCGGGCAGCGGTTCCCTTGCACCGAGTTTGCCGAGGAAATCCCGCACGTCCCAGGTGATCTCCTCGCCCTGGCGTGACAGGTACAGCCCAACCCGGCAGATGCCGTACTGGTCGTCGTAGTCCAGCAGGAGGTATCCCGCGAGCTGGTAGATCTCCGCGGTCCCCAGCTTGTACGGGGTCACGGTCGACTTGCAGTCCAGCAGCAGCCCGCCGACGATGAAGTCAGCGTCCGCCCCGCCGATGTCCATGCTCCCGGTGAACACCGGCCCGCAGCTGACCTGCTCCGGCGGCAATGCGCGGAGCTGCCCGAAAACCGGCCGTGCGAGCTCGAACTGCCTGTTCAGGTCGCCCAGCACGTACTCGGGGACCGCGGCCGCCATCTCCCGCAGCGTCGTGGACGGCGTCGCATCCGCCAGCATGCTCGGTCGTCTGACCTCCCCGGACCGGTACACGTCTTCGAAGCTCGCCGCCACGAAGCACAGCTGGCTAACCTGGTCCTGGGTCAGGCGCACCCGTCCGGCAAGGTAGTCATCCAGCACGCTGAGCAGCTTCTCGCCGACGGCGCCCAGCGCCGTCCGCACCGCTGGAGCGGGTGCCCCGCGCAGCGGCTCCCTGCCGCCGACGGCCTCGACGCCGGCGCGGACAGGATCACCAGGCGGCCAGCCCAGGCACAACCGCAGCCGGTAGTCGATGGCGTGCCCCAGAGCAGACCACGCGGGATACTTCACGTTCCCCGGCTGGAGCGGCTGGGGGAACTGGAGTATCCGCCGCTGGAAGTCACGCACCACGCGGTGCGGTTCCGGCAGATGCTCGCCCATGAACGACGACACGGGCGATTTCCCGAATTTCAGCTGGCTGGTAAGACTCAGGTTGATGAGCGAGGCCGGTTCCCCGACTGCTTCCTCGTACTCGTCCACCCAGTCGACGCCCTCAAGGTCGAGCAGGTCGCGGGCGCGGGTAACGGAGACGTAGATCAGCCGGGCCTCGGCCGGGTTCAGCCGGCGCTGCCGTCCGTCGTCGTCGGCGGGTGGCCGCCTGAACCCCGGCCCGATGCGTACCCGGGACCATTCCCTGCCTTTAGCCTTGTGCGCGGTCGACACGATCACCTGGGCACGGCGTTCATCCGACAGCCGCTCGACCGCGTGGATGATCGCCTCCGGCCCGTGGGCGTCGACGAGCTGGACGAGCGAGCGAAGCTCCTGCCCCTCCGTGTCGTTCTCGACGTAGTCCTGCACCTCGCCCCAGTCCGTGAACAGAAACAGTTCCGGATGATTGGTGCGCCGGCCCGCCTTCAGGTCCTGTGCCGCCCAGGCGATCTTGTGCAGTGCCTCGCCACCGCCGGCCATCGCGACCGGGACGCCGGCTTCCAGGAACCGGAACACCTCGGTCATGACGTCCGAGTTGGTCCGGCACAGCACCGCGTCGGCGTATGTCACCTCGCCGATACGCGAGGCGTCGGAACCGGCCCCGGTCAGCCGCAGGTCAGACTCGGCGTGCTCAAGCCACCGGTTCGCCGTCTCGGCGATCCGGGGCCCGAACCGGAACGACTGGGTCAGGTACAGATGCCGCGCCGGGAACCCGGTCATCACGTCCCGGGCGGACCGCCACGCGTAGATCTGCTGGGCGGGGTCACCCACGCACACCCGCTGTGTGTCCTGGGCGAGGAAGACCTTCTCCACCACCGGGTTGGTGTCCTGCGCCTCGTCCAGGAGGATGAAGTCATAGGGCAGCCCGGGCCACGTCAGCGCCCACATCTTCAGGTAATGGTCGTGCTTGAACGGGAGCTTTCCGGACGGGAAGCAGATGTCCTCCCACGCCTTCCTGGCGAACGGCAGCAGCAACGAGGCCACCTCGTCCTGCTCTTGCGGGCTAAGGCCATTGACCGTCACCATGTGGCGAGCCGTCACCTCGGTGGCGTCGCTGTAGCAGAACGCGCTGATCATCTCCATGACCAGGCGCGCCTGGTGCGCACACGAGATCTTGTCCGGCCCGGCGGACAGGACCCTGGTGATCCCGAGCAGGGACGCGATCTTCTTCGACGGGATACGCGGCGCTTTCAGCCGGTCCTTGAACTCTTGGCCTGTTGCACGAAATGCGAGGGAATGTGCGGTGGAGCATTTCACGTCGCGGGGGAACCGCGCCCGCGCGTCATCCGCGGCCGCCCTGTTGAACGTCATGTACATCCCGCGCATGCCCGTCCTGGCCGCCTGTCCCATCAACTCCAGGGTGGTCGTCTTGCCGGTTCCCGCCCCGGCGATCAGCGCGAGCTCGTCCCCGCTGGCAAACACGTCACAGGCTGCCACCTGCTCCTCAGTCGGCTTCTTTAACACCCTCATGCCCCTTTCGCGCACAGGGTCCATTACACAGCAATTCCGTCGTTGAAACACGCCGTTGCCCGCGTGTGTGTCGCCGCAAGACGCGTACTGGCTGTTCTGTGGACGTTTGCGGGCCGACCAGCCAGGTCGTGATGCAACACCATTCGGCGGCTGGGTGCCGCGCATCCGGCCGAAGCCCACGCCTCACCCATACGTCCGGACCCCGCCGTAATTGGCATTACGGGCCCGCCGCGTTCGTCCGTGACCCCGACGGCAACAACGTCGAGGCCGTCTGCCGCCTGCCCGAGTAACGCCGCAGTTCCCCAGCACCGATCCCCGCACAGAGACCGCTCGGCCGAGTCCATCCTTGCAGGAACGCTTCGATAAAGCGGGCCTGCCGAGCTAGCTCCCGGGTGTTCAATGGCCCGCATGGCGATTGCCCTCGGGTTCACCGATGAAACCCTCGAAGACGCGGCAGGACGCTGTCGTTCGACCGCGGCCGGCAGTACCTCGACGCTGTGGACGATTTTGAGGCCACTGCCGCGGAGATCACGGCGACTGTCTACGGTACGTCCCCCTACCATGTCAGCCTCACCGCGCGGAATCGGCAGCTCACCGGGAACTGCAGCTGCCCATACGGGCAGGAAGGCGCCTTCTGCAAGCACTGCGCCGCGGTCGGCCTGACCGCCGTGAAGGACGGCGTCGCGCGCCTGATCGACGCCGGGCCTGCGGGCGGCCCGCCGGACGGGACAATGCCGCTGGAGTCCTGGAAATCGGCGACGACTACGTCGAATACGGCGACGCGTATGACTACGCGCGGGATGCCGGCCGGGCTGCCGACGCGATCGAGGACCTGATCGACGCCGGCGGCGCGGGCGACCAGCACGGGTTCGAGTTCGACCCCGGTGACTACCGCGACCTGCTCGGCGATGAGGGCCACTTGGTGATCCGTCGCCGCATCGCCGAAGCGTACGCGCGGAACCCTGACAACTGGCAGGCCCGCGCACTGATGGAGTCCGTCGTACGAGCCGAAGGCGACACTGGCGCCGGCCGCCCCGCCGATGTCCTGGCCCTGCGCCGAGCCCGCTTTCGCGCCAGCCCAGCGCTGGAGAGCTATCAGGCACTCAGGCAGGCCGCGACAGCCTGCGGCGCGTGGCCGTCCGAGCGCGAAGCTGCGCTTACCGCCTTGCGTGACGACGCCAGGTTCTCATCCTCGATCTCCGGAGCACAGAACGGACCGGCCCTGTTCGACGTGCTGCTTGACGAGGGCGACCTGGACGCCGCATGGGCCGCTGCGGAGCGGGCCGTGGTGACGGCACCCGGTCAACTGATCAGGCTCGCCGGCGCTTCGGTCGCGGCACGTCCCGCCGACGCGCTGCGCGTCTACCTCGACGCCGTCGCGCCTCTGACGACGCAGACCGGCAACGAGGCATACCTGCAGATCGCGCGGCTCTTGCTTTCGGCGCGTGACTGCCACGAGAGGCTGGGCACCAGCAGCGAGTCCGAGGGCTACCTGGCCGAGCTGCGGACCAGCCAGCGGCGCAAGCGCGCCTTGCTGCGGATCCTCGACTACAACGGCCTGTAAACGCGTTATCGCCGCATTTCGGGCAGCCCGCACAGGAACCCCGCGAGCCGGTCAGAACGAGCGAGCCCGC
>JBEKKH010000439.1:0-6813 GCA_050010815.1 Streptosporangiaceae bacterium
ATACCGGCACTGCACGGTCCGCAGATCATAGAGGTTCGGCAGAGCTTGCGGGGGTTCGCGAAGACGCGGGGGTGGGTCGACGCCTGACCGGCACATAACGGCGTGGGGGCCGGCACCCTTCGGTGCCTGCCCGCACGCCTTTCTGTGCCGGTCAGGCGTCGACCCACCCGCGCTTCTTCGCGAACCCCAGCATGCTCTGCCGAAGCTCTAGGATCTGCGGACCGTGCAGTGCCGGTATCGTGTTAAGCAGCAGCTCAGTGAGTTCCGTTCCGAATTCGGTCTGAGACAGCACGTCACACATTTGATCCTCCTCTGCAGCGGAGTCCTCGGCAGCGGAGAATGCCTCTGGCGTCGGGATTAGCCGCTGCAGAGGCGGCACCGGCGGCGGTGGCACAGGCGCCAGCTCCGCCTGCTGCGGCAGAGCGGGCCTGGATTCAGCGAACCGCACTCCGAACGCCTTTCGCCCCCGATCACCCGCCATGATCTGGAACTCCAGCGGAACCCCAGGTCTTAGCTCGTTCGAATCCCCTTCGAATACAGATGCATGCACGAAGATATCTTCGCCTCCGTCGTCTGCGGCGACGAAACCGTAACCGCGAGACGGGTCAAACTGCAGCACTTTGCCTGTAGCCATTTGTAACGTTCCTCCGACCTTTTCGGGCCGACCGCGCGACAACACCTCGGTATGCCCCTGATGGCCACCGGGCTGGATCCAGCTGCCGACCCCCGCTAAAACATGTTAATGCCAGACCGTAACGCATTCTTTCTAGCGCCTGCGATTGAACAGGTGCTGCTGCCGGTGCGACCAGCCGTATATCTGGTCGCCGTTCAACTGATCCGGTGGCGCGGTTGAACACCCCTAGCCATGAGGGTCCGTCCTGCGAGCCATGATTGCCGGCCGGCCGGGCGGCGGTTCCATATTGACTGCTTAACCGGCTATCAGCTAAACCTTGCGTGCGTGGGTTTGCGCCGCACCGAAGGTCCGATCGGCGTCCCTACCCCTACCGGGGCCGCGGAGAACGGTAGCCATATCGCTGTCGTCAGGAGAATTTGTGCCCCGACACCCGGTACCAAGATCGGCGGGCGAAGTCACGGCGCCCCCTTTCCTGCCTGCGCCC
Source organism: Streptosporangiaceae bacterium (assembly GCA_050010815.1). Classification (GTDB taxonomy): domain Bacteria; phylum Actinomycetota; class Actinomycetes; order Streptosporangiales; family Streptosporangiaceae; genus Palsa-504. The sequence continues at coordinate 1,119 of JBEKKH010000439.1, forward strand.
GCGGGAGCCCCGGTGCTCGTCGGCCGGGACGAGGAGATCCTGGCTCTAGACGCCCTGTTCCGCGACTGTACGCAGGGCAAAGGGACAGTGGCCGTGATCCGTGGCCCGGTGGCGAGCGGGAAGACGACTTTGCTGCGGGCCTTTACCGAGCAGGCCGTTGCCGCTGGCGCGATCTTGCTCGGCGCGGTCGCCTCCCGAGCCGAGCGCGGTCTTCCGCTTGGCATCGTGGATCAGCTCTTTCTCGGCAACTCTTTGCCCGCCTCGATCGTCTCGCAGGTCGCCGACTTGAACTACAGCCGCGCCATCGCCGGCCAGCTACCGGAGCCGGAGCCGGAAACCGTCGGCCCCGCGCTGGCTCGTGTGTTTGACGGGCTGCTCAAGGTCCTGCTGGAGCTATCAGAAGACCGCCCGGTGGTGATCGCGGTGGACGACCTGCAGTATGCGGACGTCTCATCTCTGCAGTGCCTGTCGTACCTCGCCCGCCGGGCCGGCGCCTCTCCTATTCTGACGGTGCTGACCGAATGTACGTGCACGATGCCAGCCGACCGGCTGCTCCACGCCGGGATTCTCCGCCAGGGGAACTGCCACCGCATCCCCGTGGCCCCGTTGTCGCCTTCCAGCGTGACCCGGCTGCTGGCTGAGCACATCGGTGCCGACACCGCTGCGCGCCTGGCCCCAGCCTGCCATGCCATGACCGGCGGCAATCCCCTGCTGGTGAATGCGCTAGGGGAAGATTCAGGGAATTCCCCCGGCGGGTCGCCGGCCAGGCTGGTGCCCGGCCCGGCATTCCGTTCGGCGATTGTCGCCTGCCTGAATAGATACGAGCCTGGGATGGTGGATCTCGGCCAGACTGTCGCAGTCCTCGGCCAGGATGTGGTGCCCGGCTTGCTCGGCGAACTGCTCGCCATCAGTCCCGAGTCAGCCGCGCAGGGAATTGATGCGCTGTCCGCGTCGGGACTGCTTGATTCCGGGCACTTCCGGCATGAGCAGGCGCGGCAAGCGGTGCTCGGCCAGATGACCGCCGATGAGCAAGCGGCCATACATGGCAGCGCCGCTCGGATATTGCACCGGAGTGGTGCCCCGCCGCCGACCCTCGCCAGATACCTGATGGCTGCCCATCGGATCGGGACGCGCTGGGCGGTGGCGGCGCTGCAGGATGCCGCGGAGCAGGCGCTCGCCGACGGGGAAGCCCAACACGCTATCGATTACCTGAGGCATGCGGAAAGTGAATGCGTCGACGACAGGCAGTCCGCCGCGATCAGGTTCTCGCTCACATGCGCGGAATGGCCGATTGATCCGGAGTGCGCGGCGCGCCATCTGTCTGAGCTCGTGGCAGACGCCCGGGTGGGGCTACTCGATAGCGGATGCCTGAGTGAGCTGGCGTACTACCTGCTGTGGGTGGGCGATACGAGCAACGCGGCTGAAATCCTCGCCTCGCTAAACCTCGGGTCTGCCGACGCGACTTCCGAGCAAGCAGGATTCCCGGCTTATCACACGACATTTCGGTCGCCACTAGACTTTTTTTACCCTGATCAGGCTAAGCGAGCCCGCAATGCCGTCCGGGAGGCAAAAGGCTCAGCGCAGGCGGTGGTCCGTCCGGGACCGCAAAGGATCAGCCGGCGGCCGTCTGTGGTGGAGATCGACAGCGAGGCTACTCTCCTCGTGGCGGAGAGAATTCTTGCCGAACGCAGCCCGGACGACCCGACGCTGGTATCCATCACCGCCGCGTTGATGGTCCTCATCTGTGAAGACATGCTTGACCGGGCCGAATCCTGGTGCAACGTGCTGCTGCGGGAATCAGAAGCATCCTGCGCCCGTCCGCTCTGGCACGCGGTGCTAACAGCCTTCTGGGCCATGATCGAAGTACGGCGGGGAAACCTGCCCGCGGCGGAGAAACATGCGCGTACCGCGCTGACCTTGATGACCAAGAAGGCCTGGGGAGTGGCGATTGGCGGACCGCTTTCCATCCTGCTGCTGACGACCACCGCCAGCGGCAACTTCCAGGACGCGGCGGCATTCCTGCGGACACCCGTCCCCGATGCGATGTCCGGAACCTTTTACGGGCTGCTTTACCTGTATGCCAGGGGCGAATACTACCTGGCCACCGGGCGCCCGCAAACAGCCCTGGCCGACTTCACCGATTGCGGTAACCGGATGATTATGTGGGGGCTCGACCTCCCCGGTCTCCTGCCATGGCGGGCCAAGGCCGCCGAGGCGCATCTGGTCCTGGGCAACAGCTTCAAGGCGAGAGAACTTTCAAAAGAGCAGCTGGCGCTGGTAGGGTCCAAGTTCCCGCGGACCAGGGGAATCGCGCTCCGGACATTTGCGCTCACAAGTCATCCGGCCAAGCGGACCGCGCTGCTCCGAGAGTCGGCTGAGGTCTTGCGCGATTCGGGCGCCCGGCTCGAACTGGCTTATACGTTCGCCGAGCTCGGCAACGCCTATCTTGCGCTGGGCGAACATGGCCGCGCACATTGGGCGGCACGCCAAGCGCGGAATCTGGCGGAACGATGCGGAGCGCAAGCACTACAGGCCACTCTCAGCAAAGTAGATTTCGGTGGGCATGCGCCGGGTAATGGACTCGATACAGAGCTTCTTACCCAGCTAAGTGACGCCGAGCAGCGAGTCGCCATGCTGGCGGCATACGGCCACACTAACGGCCAGATCGCGCAGAAACTCTACATTACGGTAAGTACCGTAGAGCAGCACTTGACGCGTATATATCGCAAGCTAGGCGTGGCTGGCCGCGCCGAGCTGCCGATCGGACTTTAGCTCCCTAGCCGCAGGAGCACGTTAACCGTTCCTAACGGAGCGTCTGATAAATGCTTCGGGTGTGATGCCCGTGGCAGCTCCCGTCGCGGAACTGCCACCGGCTGGCTCCGTTGCCACTTCTTGGTCTTGTTAACGGCATCGAGACGGGACACGGCCCCGAGCTTGACGAAGATATTCCGCAGGTGCCGCTTGACCGTGGCCTCGGTCAGCTGCAGGCGAGACGCGATCTGGCCATTGCTGAGTGCCTGCGCTACCAGGTCAAGCACTTCGAGTTCGCGGGCCGACAACGTACCAGGCGACGGTCCCGACTGGATGTACCCCAGGCTTTCCCTGGACACCCCGAGGACGATCCGGTCGCTATCGGCGCGAACAGCGCGGATCGCCGCCACCAGCTCCTCCCAGTGAATGCTCTTGAGCAGGTAGCCGCGAATGCCGACGGCCAGCAGCGCCTGAACGAGCCGCGGACCCTCATACATGCTCAGGATGATCACGCGTGAGGAAGGCGAGCGTTCCCGGATCTGATTCACCGTGATGGTGACGTCGCTGCCCGGGATCTCGACGTCGAGCAAGACGATGTCCGGATGCTCTGCTGCGGCTAGGGCCACCGTGGAGTCACTGTCTCCCGCTTCGCCTACTATGCGCATGTCCCGCTGTGTCTCGAGGATCTCACGCAGTCCCTCGCGGACAAGCGCGTGATCGTCGACGAGAAGAATAGTGATGCGGTCGTCCTCGTCATTCATCGCGATGTCCCGGTAGTGCTTCATCGCGATGTCCCGGTAGTGGTACGAGAAGCTCAACGTGGGTGCCCCGGCCAGGAACGCTGACTATCGTCAGCCGCCCTCCTAGCAAGGCTGCCCGTTCCCGCATCGAGGTGAGACCATTACCCGCGGGAACCGGGCCTGCGCGGTCGACGAGCATGAAGCCGCGGCCGTCGTCCTCTACCCATGCGTGCAGCTCGTGCGGGGCGAGCGCGACTCCGATCAGCACCATCTGCGGAGTGCCGTGCCTCAGCGCGTTCCGGATTGCCTCCCTCAGAACCAGGAAAACCTCCCCGATGACGGCGGGTGACGCCCATGTCTCGTCTCCACTGACTCTTAGCCGCACGTCGACATGGGCGGCACTATCCCCGGCGGCCGAGTCGATGTACTGGATGAGGGTCTTTTCCAGGTTCCTTATCGAGTCTTGCCGCAGATCGGAGGTCACTATGCGGAGCCTCCGCATGGCCTCAGCGATCGCGTCCTTGGCCAGCGTCGCCCTCGGGCCAGGGGTTAGCGAATCTTCCCTGCCGGTGAGCTCATGCAGCTCGAGCTGGCGCAGGGCCACGCTCATTCCCTCTCCCAGCCGATCGTGAAGATCTCGCGCCATTCGACGCCGTTCGTCAATATGCGCTTGGTCAACGCGCTCAAGCAGGTAGCCGGTGTAGGCCAGGGTGGCCTCCCTGATCCACCTGCTGATGCTTTCGTTCAGGGTCACGATGGCCGTGATAAAGCTCGGTAGGAGTTCAGGATCGTCCTTGACGTGGCTGGCGAGGGAGCTGACCGTGACGTCGAACAGGGCCGCGGCCGCGCGCAGCAAGTCAGCCAGCCTCAGCTGGTTCTCGGCCTGGGGCGCCGCTTCGGCCATCCATGGCAGCAGCTCGTGACGATCGTCAAGCCGGATCTGGTTGTCCTGCGCGCTCGCTGCGAGGTAGGCGATTATCTTCGAGGCATACGCCATGGCCTGGTCACGGGCGCGAGGTTCAATGATGCCGGGGCTACTCAGTGCTTCCAGGCTGTTCGCGTAAGAAGTCAGGATCGCGGTCCGCTCAGCTCGGATAAGCGCCGCAAACCGATCGCGCCGCTCGCTAACCTCGCTGGGCGGGTTTTTGGCCGCGGATCTCCTGGACGGCGACGACCTGCTAATCATTCCTCCCGGACCCCCCGAGAAGGCCACGGTATGCCGCTAAAGCTCCCACCCCGAGCTTCTTCACCTGGCCGCCAGCGCCGATCTGCGGCCTGCCGACGCACGCCCCGGACTAACGAACCCCGTTCCCCGTCCCGCTGATAGTGCAAGACGCCTCCTCGTCGAGCCTCCGACCCCTCTATGCACACCAGGCCCCACCGGTGCGCACCAGGCCCCACCGGTGCGCACCAGGCACCTCCGCCACCAGACGGCAGGCGACCTTCGCGGCTCTGATTGCTCACATTCTGGTCTAAGTCGGACAGGTGGTCAATGGATTGTCAGCATCTTGTCACCTGATGCGGCCAGCCCGCCAGCGGGATCCTCCGGAACGGATCCGGAGCCGGCGGCTCCCGCGGGCTTAATGTCGCAGGTTATCCGCTCCCGGCAGGCATCTCAACCGGGAAGACGCTCTTCAGCCGCCCTTTACGTCATTCAATCGCGACTTCATTGTTACCTAGCCTGAGTTTCCGATGATCAAGGTGTGAGCTGACTGTTTCCGCTGGTCAGCTATGGTGCGGGGGCTGGTTTCGGTGAGCAGGCGGTGGGCTTTGGGCCGGCCGCGGTCGCCCCGGTAGAGCAGGACGGTCTCGCCGATCGGTGAACCCGGCGGCCTGGGTGGCGTGCAGCTCGGGTGAGTGGGTCAGGATCGCGCGCCGTCCGGCGCCGTAGACCTCGCGGCGGGTATCGAATGCGGTCAGGCCGCCAAACCGGTCCTTGTCCACCAGGCTGTGCTTCGATGCGGGCAGCCCGGCCGCGGCGCACGCCTCCTCGTACTGCGTCTTGAGCTGGTCGATCATGTCCGGGAACTGGGTAGCGCCGGGCCGGTCGCCGGGGTAGGCGTGCCAGGTCAGCGGGATCCCGCCGTCCCGGGTGACCACCAGGCCCAGCCCCGCCAGCCGGAGGTCGGAGCGTTTCTGCCGTTTTAAATCGCAGTGACCTGCGATGTGTAAGCGAACCGCACCTCGACGTAAAAGGACTGCGG
>JBEKKH010000440.1:0-6797 GCA_050010815.1 Streptosporangiaceae bacterium
GTGATGATCGCGTTCGGCAGCCTGATGGCATCCGGCGGCGAGATGGCGATCACCCGCGGCTCGGCCGCGACATCGGCGAATTCCAGGTAGATCGCGTGCGGCAGCGCCGCCAGGATCTTGCCGGGCCGACGCGTTCCGCGCAGCAGGTCGCGGGCCGCCAGGCTGGCCACGCCGGCGGTCACCGTGGCATGCCCGCCGACGGTCACCGAAGACCCCGAGGACGCCGGAGCACCCGGGTGCGGGGTGAATCGATCACGTCCACCACAGTAGTGGCGGGCTGGGCTGCGGGCCGCGGCCGGACCTGGCGCGGCCCGGTGAGCCTAGAGTGAAACCCGTAAAGCCATTGGCCTGGAATGACATAATGATTACACAGTGATTTGTCAATACCATTTGGTGATCTGTGATTTACGGGACCGGCGATCTGTGATTGAACAGGCCGGCGAGGCTGCTTGGGGAGCGGGGGACCGTCAGCCCCGCCGGCTATTTAACAGTATCGGGATGAGGCAGCGGTTTGGCTAACTTTCTAGCCCGTAAGTACTTCGAAACGTTTTCCCTGACGGTCCGGTCCTCGCCTGCCCTAGCCGGGCCGCGGGATCCGTTGACGTACCCGTTTGGCCTGGTAGGGCCGAGTCTCCTGCTGCGGATAGCCTCGGCCGCCAGGACGCCGAACAGGTAGAAGTAGGCCGCTTCTTCATCCTCGAAAAAATGCACCTCGAGTCGGGCGTCATCGGTGCAGCTGAACACCTCGAAGCCACCCTCGGCCTTCACCACGCACATAGCGCCGGAGACCTCCTCATCGACCGCGTAAGCGGCCTGCGGAATGCCAGCCAGGGTGAGGAGTTCGGCAAAAACCGACTGAGGTGAAACCCGGTCCCTGCGCGCAGTCCGCCGGCCCGCTGTCACCGCGGCAGGAGCAGGAGCAGGAGCAGGAGCAGGAGCAGGAGCAGGAGCAGGAGCAGGAGCAGGAGCAGGAGCAGGAGCATGGGGAGCAGACTCGGCCGCGGGACGGGATCCAGGGGCCGGGTCACGGCCCGTCCAGGGTCCGGGGCGGCGTTCGGGGTGGAGTTCGTCGTGGGCCCACGGTCCGGGCGCGGGCGAGCCGTGCCAGGCCGCGGCCCGGTCCGTAGTCCGCGGCGTGCTCTCCGGGTAGCTCGCCGGAGCCTGCGGGCGGGCCGGCGGGGCGGGCTCCATCCGGGTCCTCGGTCCCGTTGCCTCGGCGGAAGCCGGCGATACGACGCGTCCCTGGGGGTCCAGCCGCGCCTGGATCAAGGTCTCGGGCTCGGGCTCGGGGCTGACGGGCGGCCGCCCGACGGCGGGCGGCCGCCCGCCGTCGGTCCTGAAGACATCGAAGAGCGGCCCGGCGACGGACCGGCCTGCCTCGCCGGCGGGCGGAGCCGGGTTTGACGGCGGGAACATGGCGGCGCTCAGCGGGAACTCCACCCGGTCTTCGGCGAGGCCGTCCACGTCGGCGCGAGCCACTACGACCTCGAAGACCTCGCGGTCTATCTCCCAGTAACCGAGCTGCCTGGCCCGCACCGCGTCCCGGCCCAGGTAGACGATGTGCAGCCGCTCGCCGAGGTCGTCCAGGACCAGGCAGGGCTCGCCTCGGTACTCGCCCTCCAGCCGGGACTGCCACAGCGCCGACAGATCCGTGACGTTGACTTGCTTGCGCCAGTGTCCGGACGCGGCGGTGAAACCGAGTTCCTCCGGCGGCGGCCCGGGGGAGAACAGCGTCACGTCGCTGCCGTCGGGACCCAGGCCAGCGTGATAGGGGACGCCGAGGTAGGTGGCCATCAGCCGGTATCGCATGGCTCACAGCTCCGCATGCTGCCAGGCCAGGCCGTCGTACCGGGCCACGAGCTGGTCTCCGTCGGCGCCGAGGCGGCACATCCCGGCGCCGACCGGGATCGCGATGGGTTCGAGATAGAACTCGGGTGCGCCGTGACCGGCGGCTTCGGTGTAGCCGTCGATCGGCCGGGCCAGCCAGCACAGGAGGTAGAGCTCACTCATGGTTGGCGTGAACTCCGAATCCTCCCAGCCCAGACTCAACGCGAGGTAGGCCTCGGCGGGATTGTGGAACCGGACGTCGGTGGCGCGGTAGACGTAGCCGGCCAGCACGGATCGCTGCCCGGTCAGGTAGGGACCGACCAGCCGCGGCGGGACCGCCTTCCACATCGGCGTGCCTGCTGCGATAGCGGGCAGTCGCTCGGGCTGGGCCACCCATGCTCCCTTCCGCTGGCATAGATCCTGGCTCAACTGCTGGCATAGATCCTCGCTCAACTGATTGTGCCTAGTTAATGACTGCCATTAGCCGTAAAGCTGAGCATTCAGAGAATTCATTACTTTAAGTAGTTATACAATAACTTTCAGTCCAAGAATGTCGTGCCGGGCCTGCGTGGTGGGTAACGTATGGTCGTGGACGTGTCCGGGCACCTGAACCCTGGTGGGCAGCAGTTTCGCGATGACAACGGCGCGGCGGATCCCCGCGTGGCGCAGGCTCTGGCCGCGTACGTCGCGGGGGAGGGCAGCGAGCAGGCCGCCCTCACCGCGCTGTCGGCCGCGCGGCTGCTTGTCCCCGTGGTCGCGGTTCTGGCCGATGGCTCAGCGTCCGGCCCTTCGGACAAGAACAGCAAGAACAGCGAGATGGTGCTGCCCACGCTGATCGGCCGGGACGGAAGGCCCGCGGTGCTCGCCTTTACCTGCCTGGACGCGCTGGCCCGGTGGCGGAGCAACGCGCGCCCGGTACCCGCGGAGGCGGACCGGGTGTGGCGCGCGGCGGTCGCGGACGGATGCGCGGTCGTCATCGACGTGGCCGGTCCCGTTCCGCTCGCGGTCGAAGGGGCGCGGCTTGAGGCCCTGGCCGGCGGCCAGCCGGTGCCGCCCCCGTATTCCGATCCCGATGTGCGTGCCGAGGTCGAGGCCGCGGTCGCCGCCGAGCCCGCGATCGCCGGGTTCACCCTGACCGCCAGCAGCGCCGACGAAACGGATCTGGCCATCGTGCTGTCCCTGGCCGTCCGTGACTGGGAGCGGGTAGTAGACCGGGCCGCGAGCAGCATCGCGGCCCGCCTGGCCGGCCGACTCCGTCGCGGCATCGAGTTCAGCGTCGCCCAGGCTCGCGGGTAGCCGCTGCGACCATAGGAAATTCCAGGTCGCTGACCCCTTAGGATCAAGACCATGTTTCGCTGGCTAACCGCAGGCGAATCGCACGGGCGCGCGCTCGTCGCGATTTGCGAAGGCGTGCCCGCCGGCGTGCGGGTCAGCACCGAGGACATCGCGGCGGCGCTGGCCAGAAGGCGGGCCGGCTACGGCCGGGGCGCGCGGATGACGTTCGAGCGTGACGAGGTGGAGCTCACCGGGGGCGTCAGGCACGGCCGCACGCTCGGCGGCCCGCTGGCCATCAGGGTCGCCAACACCGAATGGCCCAAGTGGGAGACGGTCATGTCCGCCGATCCTGTGGCCGACGACGAGCTGGACGGCCTGGCCAGGAATGCGCCGCTGACCAGGCCGCGTCCGGGGCACGCGGACCTGGCCGGGATGCAGAAGTACGGTTTCGACGACGCCCGCCCCGTCCTGGAACGGGCCAGCGCGCGGGAGACGGCCGCGCGGGTGGCGCTCGGCGAGGTCGCGCGGCGCCTGCTCGGCCAGGTTCTCGGCATCGAGATCCTCAGCCACGTGGTGGCGATAGGCCAGGTGCGGGCCCCGGACGAGGTGATGCCGGGCCCGGCCGACGCCGCGGTGGTGGACGCCGATCCGGTCCGCTGTTTCGACGCCGGCACCAGTGCCGCGATGGTGGCCGAGATCGACGCGGCCCGCAAGGACGGCGACACCCTGGGCGGCGTAGTGGAGGTGCTGGCGTTCGGGTTGCCGCCGGGGCTCGGCAGCTTCACTCACTGGGACCGCCGCCTGGACGGCAGGCTGGCCGGCGCCTTGATGTCCATCCAGGCCATCAAGGGGGTCGAGGTCGGGGACGGCTTCACCACCGCCGGCCGGCGCGGGTCGGTCGCGCACGACGAGATCGAGGCCACCGGGGCCGGGGTCGCGCGCCGGACCAACCGCGCGGGCGGCATCGAGGGCGGGATGAGCACGGGCGAGGTGATCCGCGTCCGGGCCGCGATGAAGCCCATCTCGACGGTGCCGCGGGCCCTGGACACCATCGACACCAGCACCGGGGAGCCGGCCAAGGCGATCAACCAGCGCAGCGACGCGACCGCGGTCCCGGCGGCCGGCGTGGTGGCCGAGGCGATGGTGGCGCTGGTGCTGGCCGAGGCCGCGATCGAGAAGTTCGGCGGCGACTCGGTGGAAGAGATGCGCCGCAACGCCGAAAGCTACCTCAAGGCCCTGGTGATCTCTTGAGCCCCCTGGTGGTACTGATCGGGCCACCCGGCGCGGGCAAGTCCGCGGTGGGCCCGCTGGTCGCGGACCTGCTCGGAGTGCCATTCCGCGATACCGACTCCGACGTCGCGCAGGCCGCGGGCAAGCCGGTCGGCGACATTTTCGTCGAGGACGGTGAGGAGAGGTTCCGCGAGCTCGAACGGGCGGCGGTGACCAGCGCGCTCGGCGGGCAAGCCGCCGGGACCGCCGGCGGCGAGGTGCTCGCGGTGGGCAGCGGCGCGGTGTCCGACGAGGGAGTCCGGCAGCTGCTCGCCGGCCTGCCGGTGGTCTACCTGTCGGCCAGCTTCGGCACGCTCGTGAAGCGGATCGGGATGGACCGCCCCCGGGTCGTGGTTCCCGGGAACCCGCGCGGCCGCCTGCGTGCCATGCTGAACGAACGCCTCCCGCTCTACCAGGGACTCGCGGCCGTCACGGTGGAAACCGACGACCTGGACCTCGATGAGCTCGCGGCCCAGATCGCGGCCGCGATCACGGCCACCGGCGCGGCCGGGCCCCAGGGGGGCACGCGGTGACCGCGACGAGGATTGACGTGAACCCCTCCGGTGGCGGCGCGCCGTACCAGGTGGTCGTCGGCGTCGGGGTGCTCAGTGAGCTGCCCGGCCTGGTGCCCTCCGGGGCCCGGACCGTCGTCGTGATCCACGCCGACGGCCTCGGTGAGATCGCCCGGCCCGCCTGCGGCGCGCTGACCTCGGCGGGCTTCCGGGTCCTGGCCGAGCCGGTGCCCGACGGCGAGGCGGCCAAGACCGTCGGCGTCGCGGCCCAGCTGTGGTCCCGGCTGGCGGAGCACGGCGTGACGCGGTCCGACGCCATCGTGGGGATCGGCGGAGGAGCCACCACCGACCTGGCCGGGTTCGTGGCCGCGAGCTGGCTTCGCGGCGTCCCCGTCATCCTGGTTCCGACCACGCTGCTGGCCATGGCGGACGCCGCGGTCGGCGGAAAGACCGCGATCGACATCCCGGCGGGCAAGAACCTGGTCGGCGCGTTTCATTCACCCGCGGGGGTGCTCGCGGACCTGGTCACGCTCGAAACAGTGCCACGTCAGGACTACGTGAGCGGACTGGCCGAGGTCATCAAGACTGGGTTCATCGCCGACCCGGTCATCTTGGACCTGGTCCGTCAGGACCCCGAGGGTGCCACTGTCCCGTACGGCCCTCACGCGCGTGAGCTGATCGAGCGCGCAATCCGGGTCAAGGCCGAGGTGGTGTCGCAGGACCCGACAGAAAAGGGGCGGCGGGAGATCCTCAACTACGGGCACACGCTCGGGCACGCCATCGAACGGGTGGAGGGCTACCGGTTCCGGCACGGCGACGCGGTTTCCATCGGCATGGTGTACGTGGCCGAGCTGGCCCGGCTGGCCGGCCGGCTTGATCCGCAGGTCGCCGCGCTGCACCGGCCCCTGCTGGCCAGCGTGGGCCTGCCGACCGCCTACCCGGCGGGGGTCTGGTCCTCGTTGCGGGCGGCCATGAGCGTGGACAAGAAGGCCCGCGGCGCCCGGCTGCGGCTGGTGGTGCTCGACGGCCTGGCGCGTCCCTCGATTTTCGATGACCCGTCCGAAGAACTCCTGCAGCAGGCGTACCAGGAGGTAGCCACGTGATCAAGCAGGTACTCGTGCTCAACGGGCCGAACCTCGGCCGGCTTGGCATCAGGGAACCGGAGGTCTACGGCTCGACCTCCTTCGAGGACCTAGCCGAACTATGCCGCTCGACCGGCCGCAAACTCGGTCTGACCGTGGAGGTCAGGCAGACCGACGACGAGCGCGAGATGATCAGCTGGGTGCACGAGGCCGCCGACGCCCGGCTGCCCGTGGTCCTTAACCCGGCCGCGTTCACGCATTACTCCTACGCGCTGCGGGACGCCCTGGCCATGCGGACCGCCCCGCTGGTGGAGGTGCACATCTCCAACCCGGCGGCGCGCGAGGAGTTCCGGCATACCTCGGTGGTGGCCGCGGTGGCGGACGGAACGGTGGCCGGGTTCGGCCTGGTCTCCTACCAGCTGGCGCTGCAGGCGATCGCCGAGCTGGCCGCCGAGGACGACACCGGCGAGCCCAAGCCTGGCCTGCCAGAACCCGCCGACCCGCCGTCCTCGTGATCGTCCTCATCGGGTTCATGGGGGCAGGCAAGACCACGATCGGCACCCTGCTCGCGGCCCGGCTCGGGCTGCCGTTCGCCGACAGCGACCAGGTGATCGAGCGGCGCGCGGGCCGCCCGGTGGCGCGGATCTTCGCCGAGGATGGCGAGCCGGCCTTCCGGGCCCTCGAGCATCGGGTGATCGCCGGGCTGCTGGACGGCCCGGACACGATCATCGCGCTGGGCGGCGGCGCCGCCGAGCATCCGGGCACGCAGGCTAAGCTCGGCGCCAGCCCGCCGGTCCAGGTCGTCTACCTGCAGGTCGGCTACAATCAGGCG
>JBEKKH010000441.1:0-6796 GCA_050010815.1 Streptosporangiaceae bacterium
GAGCTGTTCATGGCGCTGCTGGTCATCCACCTGTGGGGCAAGTTCTGGATGGCGGCCTGGCGCGGCCGCCGCGCCCTCACCTGGATCACCGGCGTGGTGGCCTTCATCGCCTCGATCGTGGAGTGTTTCACCGGGTACCTGTCCCAGCAGAACTTCGACTCGCAGTGGATATCCACCAGCGGCAAGGACGCGTTCGACGGGGTCGGGGTCGGGGCGTTCTTCAACCTGATGAACACGGGCCAGATGCTGATGTGGCACATCGTGCTCATCCCCATCATCCTCATTGCGCTGATCGGCGCGCACGTGCTGCTGGTCCGCATCCGCGGCGTCAGCCACCCGCTGCCCGTCGCCCGGCCCCGCGGCCTGGCCGCCCGGCGCGCGGCCCGTGCCGCCGAGGCCGCACCGTGGCGCGGCCCGACCCGTCGCTACGACATCCTCAAGGAAGGCTCGATCGCGGCCGTGGTGGTGCTGATCCTCACTGTCGGCCTGGCCAGCCTGCTGTCCTCTCCCGACACCCCATCGATCACCGTGGCCAGCTGGGTCCAGGCCGCTCCGGCCGACTTCCTCGCCACCGCCGCCACCGAACTCAACGGCACCAGCGAGACCGCCACCTACGGCCCGCCCTACAACACCAACGGCACCCCGCAGAGCATTCTGTTCGCCCCCGCGGACATCTTCGGCGTGCGGCAGCCGATCAACACCGCGCAGACGTTCGTGCTCTCCCCGCTGTCCAGGCTCGCCCCGACCGACCCCGCCCTGGCCGCGGCGCTGACCACCTACAACGCCGCGTCCCCGGCCCAGCAGCTCAAGTGGTCCACCAACTACGGCAACGCGGTCACCAAGGTCACGTTCGGCAGCAGCGGGGTGCCGGTCGTCCCCGCGGCCAACGACGGTCCCGTTCCGGTCATGCTGGCCAGCGAGCTGACCCTGGCCCGCAGCGGCGCGATCGACGCCGACCTGCTCGCCCAGCAGCCGTTCTACGGCACCGACTTCACCAAGCCGCTGCTCTTCCTCGAAGACGGCAGCTACTTCGGCAGCCAGGCCACCGCCATGGGCCTGACCGGCACCCAGTGGGGCGTCATGAACGAGACCGGCAGCTACCCCGGCCAGCCCTGGCTGTGGCTGTACCAGCTGTGGTACCAGCTTCCCGGCTTCCGGACCTCCGCCAACGCGGACCTGATCGCCATCTATCTGACCGGCCTGGGCACCGTCCTGCTGCTGGCCATCCCGTTCATCCCGGGCCTGCGGGACATCCCCAGGCTGATCCCGGTGCACCGGCTCATCTGGCGCAACTGGAACGGGCAGGCGACGGCCGGGTCCACGGCGCCATCAGAACCCGGTCCCAAGTCCGAGACCGCCGAGCAGAAATAGCTCAGAAGAACGAGCTGGCCCGGGTGGAAGGCGAAGGCGCCTCCACCCGGGCCAGTCGCGCTTGCGCACCTTCGGAATCGGAGCGCGGCAGCGTATTATTAGCGACACGCGCAGTGGTGCCTACGTTCGGGAGGCCGCGATGAGACTGCGACCGTACCGGCGGACCCTGGCGACGTGGAACCTGCACGTCGGCTCCTCGAGCCGGTACGGTGTCAGGCAGGTCGCGCGCCCGAGGCGGATCCGCAGACGGCTGCGCACCGGTGTGCTGCTCACGCTCATCGGCCTGATGCGGCTGGCCCGTGCCGTGCAGAACGACTGGCGGCCGCTGGCCGGGGCGGTGCTGACGGTGGCCGGCGTCGTGTTCCGCAGCGGGTCGGCCGGCGCGCTGATGATCCCCGGGATGCTGCTGCTCGTGCTCGCGCTGCTCACCCCGCCCAGTCCCAAGGCGGCCCGCAGCAGGCGCGGCGAGCTCGAGCATGAGCTCGGCACGTACTCCACCCCCGCCGAGCGGAGCGATCTTGGAGCCATCCTCGACCGGTACCCGGACGGCGACACGCACGAGCTCCGCACCATCCTCGCCGCGCACACCATGGCCGCGGGGCAGGACCGGATTCCCGGTACCAGGCAGTAGCGAAGGAGCCAAAGGTCCCCCTCGCTAGGGACCCCCTTACCTGCCGGTCAGCCCGGCCGGCCCGCAGACTCCGACCTCTCGCCTCCCGGCGGAACGGCCGTGGTCATCGCCATCGGCAACGACTTCCGCCACGACGACGGCGCCGGCCCCGCGATCCTGCACCGGCTCCACGGCCTGGTCCCGCCCGGCGTCGACCTGGTGCACACCGACGGCGAGCCCGCCCGGCCGGCTGATCGTGCACGCGATCGAGGCCGCCGACCTGACCCAGGGCCCCGGCCTGTCCGCGCCGGTTGCCGCCGCGGTGGGCGCCGTGGTCCGCGCCATCCTCGACGACCTGCGCGCAGGCTGAGTTTCATACCTCACCGCCCGACGTTGGTCCCGGCGGTTAGGGACTCTCGTGCCTAGCCGGCTGCGACCAGACCCGGTGAGCTGGAACTAAAGAGCTAAGGACGTGATCAACATGCGGGTACTTGTCGTGTACGAGTCGATGTACGGGAACACCCGCGCCGTGGCCGGCTACATCGCGGACGGCCTGCGCGCCGGGCACGACGTGATCGTGGCCCCGGTGAGGGAGGCGACCGCGGAACTGGTGGCCTGGGCCGACCTGGTGATCGTGGGCGGCCCGACGCACATGCACCGGCTGTCCACCGCCTCGTCCCGGCGGATGGCGGCCCAGGCGGCCGCCGGCCAGGACAGCGGGCTGAAGCTCGACCCGGACGCGGCCGGCCTTGGCCTGCGCGACTGGTTCGACGCCGTCCCGGCCAGCCGCGTCCTGGCCGCCGCCTTCGACACCCGGATCAACGCCAGGTCGGTGTTCACCGGCCGCGCCAGCCGTGGTATCCGCAAGCTGCTGAAGCAGCATGGCTATCACGTCATCGCGGCCCCGGAAAGCTTCCTGGTCACCTCGCGGAGCGCCCTGCTCGGCGGCGAGGCCGCCCGGGCCCGCCGCTGGGGCGCCGCGCTCGGAGTCATCGCGAGCGACGTCAAGCACCCCGTGCACGCCTGAGCCCTCGACCGGAGGCGAGCCTCCCGCGCTGCGTGTCCATGATCCGCGGAAGCGCCAGCTCCGGCGCCGCCGCGTTGAAGGTGGCGAATATCCGGTCCAGCTCGCCGTCGGTCATGCCCAGCCGCCTGAGCTGGCTGCACGCGGCGGCGACGTTCGGCTCGGCCACCGGGCCGAAGCAGCCGTAGCAGCCCCGGCCGAAGGCCGGGCAGATCGCGCCGCAGCCAGCCTGGGTGATGGGCCCCAGGCAGGGCGTGCCGTGCGCCACCATGAAGCACGGCGTGCCCCGCAGCTTGCAGTCGTGGCAGACGCTGTGCGAGGCGATCGCGGGCTTGCGGCCGGCCAGCTTGGGCCGGCGGTTCGGAATCATCACAGCTCCTTGGTCGTGACGAGGGGAGCGGCCTGGTCGTAGCCGACGACCGGGCCGTCCCGGCAGAGCAGCAGCGGCCCGAGCTGGCAGTGGCCGCAGAGCACGGTGCCACACCGCATGTTCCGCTCCAGCGACACCCGGATGCGGGCCGCCGGGACGCCGCACGCCACCAGCGTCTCCGCGGTCAGCCGCATCATGATCTCCGGGCCGCACACGAACGCCGCCGTCCCCGCGGGATCGGCGATGGCGTCCGGGATCAGCGTGGTCACCAGGCCGACGGGACCATCCCAGCGGCCGTCGCCGGCCTCCACCGTCACCCGGATGTCCGCGCCGCGGCTGCGCCAGGTGGCCAGCTCCCGGCTGAAGATCAGGTCCGCGGGCGACCGCGCCCCGACGAGCAGCACCACCCGGTCGTACCTGGCCCGCTGGGCCAGCGCGGTCAGCAGCACGGGCCGCAGCGGCGCGAGTCCGATGCCGCCCGCCACGATCAGCATGTCCCGGCCATCGGCCCCGCTCACCCGCCAATCGGTGCCGAACGGCCCGCGGACCCCGAGCATGTCACCGGGGAGCACGTCGCACAGCGCCCGCGTCACCGCGCCGACGGCCCGGATGGTCTGCACCAGGACCTGGTCGCGCGGGTCCACGGTGTCGCTGAGGCCGCTGACCGAGACCGGCACCTCGCCCACGCCGTACGCGTACAGCATGGTGAACTGGCCGGGAAGCGGGGTCGGGATCGGGCGGTCCACCGGCCGCAGCCGCAGCGTCACCGTGTCGCTGTTCTCGGCCCGCCGGGTCACCACCACGTACCGGGACGGCCACATCGGCGGCGCGGCGGCGGGCGGCGGGGTGAGCCGCTCGAGCCAGGCCGCGAATTCCATGATCACGACGTCTCCCTTGCTATCTCGCCGTCCCGTTCAGCCAGCGCCCGTTCAGCCAGCACCTGGTCGTGCCAGCACGTCGGGCAGGCCAGGGTGCAGTTGCCGCAGCTCAGGCACCGGGAGGCGACCTCGTCCTAGCGCGCGGCGCCGTAGCCGTCCGCCATCAGCTCCCGCAGGCCGCCCCCGGCCAGGCCACCGCCCCGGCCAGGCCGTCGGAGTCCATGGTGCCGACGTCCAGCTGCCGTCCCATCCGGCCCGCCGCCTCCTCCACCGCCGACCGCGCGTGCCGCACGGTCTCGTCGTCGGCTCGCTGGCTGTCCACCCGGCTGACGACGTCCGCGCCCGCGTCGGAGCTGATGTCGACGAGAAACCGGTGGCCGGCCTCGTCGAGCAGTTCGGTGAGCGCCAGGTCGAACCCGGGACCCGCGCCCGGGCCGGCGTT
The DNA here is from genome assembly GCA_050010815.1 of Streptosporangiaceae bacterium. GTDB lineage: Bacteria > Actinomycetota > Actinomycetes > Streptosporangiales > Streptosporangiaceae > Palsa-504. The sequence continues at coordinate 4,696 of JBEKKH010000441.1, forward strand.
CATGGACGCGCAGAAGCAGGTCTCGCCCGGCTCGGTGCAGTTCACCGCGACGATGAACACGCCCGCCCGCCGCCCCGCGTAACGCGAACCCGGATGCGCGAGCACCCGGTCCTGCAGCGCGATGGCCCGCAGGTCACACGGCCGGACGCCGAGAAAGGCGTACCGCGGCGGCTCGTCCTCCTCCGCCGCGATCTCGAAGCCCTCGGGCGTGCGCGCCGCCGACCACAGCCGCTCCCGCGGCGGGTGCAGGAACCGCTTCCAGCTCTGCGGTCCCGCCGCGTGCCCGAAGACGGCGGCGTCCTCGCGGTGGCGCAGCCGATATCCGCCCGGCTCGAGGTGAACCCCCCAGCCGAAGGGCAGTTCCCCGGCTGAGGACAGCTCCCTGAGCACGATGGCTCCGTCCTGCACAGCAGGGCCGATCACGTGATAACCCTCGGACACGAGCACCTCGAACAGGTCCCCGAGCCCCTCGATATCGATGAGCCGGGGGACGAGAATGCCGGTCATTGCGTCCATCACCACGGTCCGTTCGGAAGAAATTGTGTCTTCCTGACCACCATCGGGCCGCCCGGTACCGACCGTCACGGGCGTTGGCCGGCGATGCGCGGGCCCTTGGTCCCTAGGCCTCGACCACCGGGTCCGGGACGATGCTGCCCAGGTAGCCGGGTGAGGGGGATCATGAGCGGGCAGAGCGGCAGTGCCGTCGTCAACGCCAAGACATGCGAGATCACCGAGCCGGACGGGACCTTGCTGGCCTTCCTGCGCTCCGGGCCGGGCCTGACCGGTGCCAAGGAGGGATGCGGCGAGGGCGCCTGCGGCGCGTGCACCGTGCTTGTCGACGGCGCGCCGGTCCTGGCCTGCCGGACCAGGGCGGGCGACATGGCCGGCCGCGCGGTCATCACGATCGAGGGGCTGGCTGGCCCGGCCGGTGAGCCGCTGCACCCGGTTCAGCGGGCGCTGGCCGCCGAACGCGCGGCCCAGTGTGATCATGAGCTCAGCTCCATCCGCTCGGGCTTAGCTGTGAGTCACCGCTGGGATGACGACAACCGGGCAGTGCGCGTGGTGCGCGACCTGGTTACTGACCGATCCCATCAGCAGCCGGGCGAACCCGCCCGCGCCGCGCGACCCTATCCCCACGACAATTCTCGACATTTTATTTCCCTTCCTATCCACACCTTCGCGATCAACGCTAAGCGCGCGGGTACGTGGGGATATAGAGCCATCTGGGCCGATATTCAGACCGAAGGTCCGGGACCTTAGGCACCCGGGGAGGGGAGCTAGGTCTCTTCGCGCCGGTAGCCGCGCGCGGCGATGCTTGGGTCATGAACACGAGCTTCTCGCACCCGTCCGTCGGAAAAGACGACGTGGCATCCAAGTCATCAGGTACCGCTGTCGGCCTGTTCGAAGTCTCGGCCGATCAAGCTGATGGTGCCTGCTGCTGCCCGGCCAAGGCGGTGGTCCAGGTCATCCTGCCGACGACCCCCACCCGCTCGCACGCGACTGACCTGTTGCTGTGCGGTCATCACTACCGCGTCTCGCGCCCTGCCCTAGCGGCGGCGCACGCCGTCGTCCACGAACTGCCGGGGATGCCCCGCGACACCGCAGCCTGGATTCACGACGATCATGACCGTTCCCTCGCGCCGGCCACATGCGCGGACTTACCCGGCGGACGAATCGGCGCCGGGGCCCTAGTGCCAGGGGTGACCTGTCGGTGCCAGGCTTAAGGTCTAGAGCCAGAGAAATTCCCATGGGTGTGGTCCCCAGGGAGGATCCCCATGAATGGCACAGGTGATCACCCGCGCGGCGAGGCACAGCACGAGCACCAGCATATAAATCATTGCCCCCCTGGTGGGATGGCTCCCGCTGCCGGGCATCTCGCCACCGAGGTACGGTTCGTTCACCTGGGCTGACTTCATCGCGGCCACAGCTCCCCGGCCGAACGAATAGGGAACCTCTGGGCACTGGGTATCGTTCTGCACGTGGTTAGATCGGGTAGCGGGTCGGTGAAGGTGAACCGCGGCGGGGGTGCGGAACCGGTCCCGCCGGGCGGGTCGTGTTCGCCAGGCGGCGGGCCTGGCGGGTCGTGTTCGCCGGGTGGGTC
>JBEKKH010000442.1:0-12361 GCA_050010815.1 Streptosporangiaceae bacterium
CAGGCAGCTGGCCGGGCCGTTCGTCAAGCAGCCGCGCCCGCAGCACGTCGGCGAACAGATGGTGGTAGCGATACCACCGGCGGCGGTCATCCAGCGGAACCAGGAACAGGTTCCCCCGGTCCAGCGCCGCCAGCATGGCCCTGCCGTCACCTTGCCCGGTGACCGCATCGCACAGCGGACCGCTCAGCCGGCCCAGGATGCAGGTCTGCAGCAGGAAGGCCTGGACCCGGCCGGGCTGACGCTGCAGCACCTCCTCGGCCAGGTAGTCCACGACGTAACGATCATCGCCGGCGAAGCCGGCGATGAAGCCGGCCACGTCGTCCCGCCCCTGCATCGACAGCGCCGCCAGCTGCAGCGCGGCGATCCAGCCCTCGGTGCGTCCCTCCAGCGCGGCCACGTCCCGCGCGGTCAGCTGCAGGCCCATCGTCTCGTTGAGGTATGCCGCGGCTTCCCCGGGCGTGAACCGCAGCCCGGCCGCGCGGATCTCGGTCAGCTCGCCGCGCGCCCGCCACCGGGCCAGCGGCAGCGCGGGATCGGCCCGGCCGGCGATCACCACGTGCAGCCCCGGCGGCAGGTGGTCCAGCAGGAACGCCATCCCGTCCTGCACGTCGCGCGCGTCGATGACGTGGTAGTCGTCGAGCACCAGCACGATGTCGCCCGCGGCCGCGCTCAGGTCGTTGAGCAGCGCGGTAAGCACCGTTTCGACCGGCGGCGGTCCGGGCGCCCGCAGCAGGGCCAGCGCGTCCTCGCCGACTCCGGGTGCCGCCGTCCGCAGTGCGGCGATCACGTAGGCCCAGAAGGACGCGAGTCCGTTGTCGGCCTGGTCGAGCGAGAGCCACGCGACCAGCCGCTCACCGGCCGGCCGGCCCGGTCCCGCCGCCAGCCACTCGGCGAGCAGCGTCGTCTTGCCGAACGCGGAGATGAGCGTCAACGCCGACGCTGACCCGCGATCCAGCCGCTCGATCAGCCGCGGACGCGGCACCAGATCACGCCGAGGCCTCGGGACATAGAACTTCGTCTCGAGCAGGGCGGCTGGCACGGCGGAGCCCGGCGCGGCCGGGGACGCTTCGGGCTGGGGCGGTTCGGGTGGGACTGGTTCGGGTGGGACTGGCTCGCGCGGGACTGGCTCGCGCGGGACTGGTTCGGGATTGAGCGAGGGGTGCTGGGCCAGGATGCGGGCTTCGAGGTCGCGCAGGGCCGGGCCGGGGTCGATGCCGAGCTCGCCGGCTAGGCGGTCACGGACTTCGGTATAGGCGCGCAGGGCCTCGGCCTGGCGTCCGGCTCGGTACAGGGCCAGGATGAGCAGCTCCCACAGGCGCTCGCGCAGCGGATGCGCCCGGCACCAGGTCTCCAGTCCGGCGGCGAGCTCGCCATGGCGCCCCAGCATCAGGTCTGCTCCGGCGCGCGTTTCGATCGCCACCAGGACCAGCTCGTCGAGCCGCGTCCGTTCGGCATCAAAAAAGCCTGCATAGGTGAAGTCGGCCAGCGGCTCCCCGCGCCGCAGCCCGAGCGCTTCGCCCAGGGTGGCTGACGCGTCCGCGGCCTGGCCCGCCTCCGCCAGCCGGCGGCCCTGCGCCACCAGGTGCTCGAAACGGACGACGTCGACATCATCGAGACCGGCATCAAGGGCATAGCCGGCTTCGGTGGTGATGATTGCCGCGGGCCCGAAGCTACGGCGCAGCTGGCCGATCTGGGCCTGCAACGCGTTGGCCGGGTGGGCCGCCTGCCCGTCGCCCCACAGCACGTCGATCAGCCGGTCGGCGCTGACCGGCTGCCCCGGCCGCAGCGCCAGCATGGCCAGTAGGGCCCGCTGCTTGGCCCCGCGGACCGGCACCGGCTTGCCTGCGTGCTCCGCTTCGAGCTCGCCGAACAGCCGGACCTGCATGAGGCCACCATAGGCCCGGCCTCAGCGCGACGACAGTGCCACCTCAGCCGCCGGGCGCAGGCTGCCATCCATGGGGACCAGCCAGAACCGCTCAGCTTGAGGGAAGGACGAATGATGATCGAGGCGCAGCACCTCACCAAGCGCTACGGCCACACGGTTGCGGTCGACGAAGCCTCCTTCGTCGTCCGGCCCGGACGGGTCACCGGCTTCCTCGGCCCTAACGGGGCGGGCAAGTCGACCACCATGCGGATGATCCTGGGCCTGGACACGCCGACCTCCGGCTCAGTCCTGGTCAACGGCCAGCCGTACCGAGAGCTGGCCGACCCGCTGCGGTCGGTCGGCGCGCTGCTGGACGCCACGGCCATCGTCGGCGGCCGCAGCGCTGCTCATCATCTGCTGTGGCTCGCGGACAGCAACGGCATCTCCCGCCGCCGGGTGAGCGAAGTGCTCGAGATCGCCGGGCTCAGCGACGTCGCGGGCAAGCGGGTGGGCACCTTCTCACTCGGCATGAACCAGCGGCTCGGCATCGCCGCGGCCCTGCTCGGCGACCCGGAGACGGTGCTGTTCGACGAGCCGATCAACGGCCTGGACCCCGACGGCATCGTGTGGATCAGGAACCTGATGAAGTCACTGGCCGCCCAGGGCCGCACGGTGTTCCTGTCCAGTCACCTGATGAGCGAGATGGCCCAGACCGCCGACCACCTGCTCGTCATCGGCCGCGGCCGCGTCATCGCCGACGCCAGCACAGATGAGTTCGTCAACCGGAACTCCGCTCCCACGGTCCAGGTCCGGGCCGTCCAGCAGGGCCTGCTGGCCGACGCGCTGACCCGGCGCGGCGCCGTGCTGGACAGCGGTCCCGGCGGCGCCCTGGTCGTGACCGGCCTGGACGCCGCCGCGATCGGCGTTGCCGCGTCCGCCCACGGCATCACCCTGCTTGAGCTGGCCACGCACAGCGCCACGCTCGAGGAAGCCTTCTTCGACCTGACCCGAGACGAAACCGACTACCACGCCGCCCAGCTGGCCGGCTCAAGCAAGGGGATCTGACATGAGCGCGATCACCGCCACCACCGGGAAGCCCACCGCTAACGCGGCCCGGGTCCGCATGCGGCTGCTAGCCGCCTTCCTGCCCGTCACCGCCGTGCTGTATATCGGCGCCGAGGCGCTGGACCCCAGGGGCACCGACCAGGTGGTCACCAATACGGCCACCGCGCTCCGGCTGCTGCCCATCGCGTCGGCCCACTCCTCCCAGCTGTACCTGTCGGGTTCGCTGTCGGTGCTGGCGCTCGGCGGACTGGCGGTGTCGTATGCGGCGATCGCCAAGCTGATCACCGGACGCGGCTGGGTCATCGCCACCATCGCCGCGCTGCTGGGCGGCCTGGGCGCTTTCGCCGGGGCCATGCTCAACGTCCTGGGCGGGATCAGCCTCGCGGTCGCGGCCTCAGCCCACATGACCCAGGCAGCGGCCGCCCAGTTCCTGGTGACCAGCTTCGGTTCCTGGCCGGCTCAGGCCGCCGCCTACATCTACTTCGCCAGCGAATACGTCGCGCCGGCCGTCATGGGGTTCGCGCTGTGGCGCAGCCGCCGGGTGCCGCGCTGGCTGGCCGTCTTGTTCACCGTCGGCCTGGAGGTCGCCGAGTCAATGGGCGCTATCGGCCCCAAGGTCGTGCTATTCATGCTGCCGTTCGCCGTTGCGATGATCCTTCTTGCCGTCAGGATCTGGCAGTCCGCCGCCCGTCCAGCCGCGATGGCCAATCCGGAACAAGCCCACCACGCCGACCAGCTGGCCGGCACGAGCAAAGGACTCTGACATGACTGCCATGACTCACACCATCACCACCCGCAGGATCGCCCGGGCGGAATGGACCAAGCTGCGCACCCTGCCCTCCACCTGGCGCACCGCCGTCATCACCGTGGCCATGGCCATCGGCTTCGGGGTCGCCGTGGCCTACTCCCAAATGAGCCAGTGGCACACTATGACGGCCCAGCAGCGCCTGCTGTTCGACCCGGTCAGCGCCTCGATGACCGGGGTCATGATCGCCGCGGTGGTCCTCGGTGCACTCGGTGTGAAGACGATCACTGCTGAGTACTCCACCGGGATGATCCGGGCCACGTTCACCGCCATGCCCGCCCGGCCGCTCGTCCTGGCGGCCAAGGCCGCCACGGTGGCCGCGTTCGCGTTCCCGGTGACCCTGCTCTGTAACGTCGCGGGCTTCGAGCTCGGCCAGCGGATCTTCGCCGGCCAGCACGCCCAGGTGGCCATCGGCCATCCTGGCGTGGTACGGGCCATGGTCTTCGGGGCCCTGGCGGTGAGCCTGACCGCCGTCATCGGCGTGGGTCTCGGTGGCGTCATCCGGCACACCGCGGGCGCGGCCACCACCCTGGCCCTGATCATCGTCGGCGGGCTCACCGTCGGCCAGTTCCTGCCGGCCGGCTGGCGGCAGTACATGCCCGGCATCGCCACCCAGGCGGCCGTGACGGTCCACCGCTCGGCCGGACTGCTCAGCCCCGGCGTCGCCCTCGCCGTGCTCGGCGGGTACGCCGCCCTCGCCCTGACGACGGCGTCCCTTCGGACATCCCGCAGCGACGCGTGACCTTCGTCCATATCACCGGGCTGACTTTTCTGGTCACATAGACGCAGGAAGGACTCTCATGACGACTTCCGTCACGACCGCGGGGACCACGATGCGGGCCATCATCCAGGAACGCTACGGCGAGGCCGAGAACGTGCTGCGGCTCGGCCAGGCCGGCCGGGCCCGCGATCGGCGACGGCGAAGTGCTGCCGCGCGTGCACGCAGCCGGCGCGGACCGGGGCATCTGGCACCTCATGGCCGGCCTGCCCTACCCTGTGCGCCTGGCGGGGTACGGGATCCGGGCGCCCAAGACCCCCGTACGAGGCCGGGAGGTCGCCGGGCGCGTCGAGGCGGTCGGCGGGAACGTGACGGCGCTGGCGGTGGGCGAAGAGGTGTTCGGCATCGCCGAGGGCTCCTTCGCCGAGTACGCACGGGCCCGGGCCGACAAGCTCGCGCCCAAGCCCTCGAACCTCACCTTGCCGGGTCCCGCGGCCAGGGCATAGCCGGCTTTGGTGGTGAGGATCGCCGCCGGGCCGGGGGTCCGGCGCAGCTGGCCGATCTGGGCCTGCAAGGCGTTGGCCGGGTTCGCCGCCTGCCCCGTCGCCCCACAGCACGTCGATCAGCCGGTCGGCGCTGACCGGCTGCCCCCGCTGCAGCGCCAGCAGGGCCAGCAGGCCCGCTTGCGATAGCGCATACACGCGTCGGACCTGCTGGGATCGGGATCATCAAGCTCGCCAACACGCTCTTCATCGTGATCGCGCAGCTCCCCGCGACGCGCGTCGTCAAGCGGATGCGCCGAGCACAGGCATACGCCGCGGCGAGCGCGCTGTGGGCGATTGCGCTCCTCGGCGTCTTGCCGGCGACGCTGATCCACTCGGAGCTCGGGGCGACCGCGCTCCTGGCCGGCGTCGCAACCGTGTTCGCGATCGGCGAGTGCGTCCACGCCGTCGTCCTCGGCCCGCTCGTCGCCGACCTCGCTCCCCCGCATCTCCTCGGCCGCTACATCTCGCTGTACGCGCTGATGGCGACCGGAGGCCTCGCGCTCGGCCCGGCCATCGGCGGCGTGGTGCTCGCGACCTCACCTGACGCCGTCTGGTGGCGGGGCGCCCTCGTCGCCGCAGTGATCGGAGCGGGCTTTCTCCTCTTCGGCGATCGCATCCCCGAGCCGTTGGCCGTGCAAGCAGGTGTCCCCGACGTCGAAGAAGGACCTCGCGCGGCGACGCAAGCGACTAATTGATGCCGGGATGCGAACCTGGTACGGCAGCCGGATCAACGACACCACCCTTGCCGAACTCGTGGCGGTGATCCAGCGCGGCGGGCTGGCAATCTGGCCCGGAGTAGAGCCCACGTTAGCCCGTGTAGCCATCCGATGTTAATCGTTACTAGACACTAACTGTCTAGACATACTAAACTATCTGCATGGCGAAGGCTATGAAGTACAGGGACGTCGAGCGGGCGCTCCTGGCCAATGGCTGCACATGGAAGCAAGGAAAAGGCGACCACATCAAGTGGTACTGCCCATCATCATGCGGCAAGCATGTCGCAGTCGTAACCCAGGCAAGGAACGTCTCACCTGGCGTAGTCGCCGACACGATCACAAAGATCGCCTGCCTCCCCGCCGGGTGGCTTCAGTGATCGTTCCGACCACGACACATAGCCGGAAGCCGCAGGATATGAGAGGGAGAAGATCATGACCGGAAGGACGATCACTACCACCGCCGGCACGAACACGTACAATGTCACCGCAAAGCGGTGGAAGCACGGCTGGGAACTGCACATTGACGGCGTCGGCGTGACTCAGTCCCGCACACTCGACACCGCCGAGCAGATGGTCCGCGACTACATCGAGACACTCACCGACAAGGACGCCAGCGGCGACAAAGTTGTCATCACACCCGATCTCGGCGAACTCGACCGCAAGGTGACGACCGTCCGCGAACTACTCGCCGCAGCGGACCGGCAGCAGCAGGAAGCACGGAACTCATACCGTGCGCTCGCAGCAGATCTGCGAGCGGCCGGGCTGTCCGTGTCAGATACCGCCGCGATCCTGGGCGTGTCCCGCGGACGCGTGTCCCAGCTCAGCAAAGCGTCATAGCCGCGAGCTACGAGCTACGCCGGCCAAACCCTCTGGCCTAGGCGAACCAGCCACGTACCAGGAGGAGAACTAGCGCCCAGTTCGCTTACTTGTCGGCACTTACTGAATGAGTACCCACGGGGCGGCTTCCAGCGGCGGCTAATGACGGGCCCGCAAAAGCGAGTCCGAACCGTCTCTGTGACTGCTGCGCTTCGGACCTACTGCCGCCCACCTGCCTGAACCAGGTACCGTCGCCGGTGGGACTTGCCGCGGGTTGGGCCGGAAAACGCCAGCGGTCACAGACCGTGGCCCCCCTTGGTGAGGCTCCGCAAGTAGAACCGCCGTTCGGTGCACGTGACAGCTCGTCGCTGATCACCAGCCAGGGCACACCGACTAGTGTCCCGGTTTTGAGTTCCCTTAACACCACGTGAGTCGTGTTTCGTTTCAGGATCCGGCCAGGTGGTGACGAGAGCTCCGGGCCGCGGTCTGCTGGTGGCATGGGTGATAACAGGCTGGAGCCGCTGGTGCTGTCTGAGGCCGAGCGGCGGACATTGGAGAACTGGGCGAAGCGCCGGAAGACGGCGCAGGGGCTGGCGCTGCGGGCGCGGATCGTGCTGGCCTGCGCCGAGGGCAGCAGCAACACCGCGGTGGCGGCGCGGCTGCGGGTCAGCCGGGTCACCGTGACCAAGTGGCGGGCCCGGTTCCTGGCCCGGCGGCTGGACGGGCTGGGCGATGAGCCCCGCCCGGGCGTGCCGCGCACCATCACCGACGCCCAGGTGGAGGAGGTGGTGGTGCGCACCCTGGAAGAGACCCCCGAGGGCGCCACCCACTGGTCCAAGCGGGAGCTGGCCAAGCGGGCGGGGATCTCCCCGGCCAGCGTCCACCGAATCTGGCGGGCCTTCGGGCTGCAGCCGTGGCGGACCGAGACCTTCAAGATCTCTCCCGGCCCGCTGCTGATCGACAAGATCCGTGACGTGGTGGGCCTGTACCTGGCGCCGCCGGCGAACGCGGCGGTCTTCGCGGTCGATGAGAAGCCGCAGATAGCGGCGCAGCCATGACTATGTCCGGCACGGCACCATCGACCTGTTCGCCGCGCTGAACACCGCCACCGGCAAGGTGATCGGCAAGCTGTCTGCCCAGCACCGGGCGGTCGATTTCCGCGACTTCCTCGATGAGATCGACCGTCAGACCGAGCCCGGCCTGGCCATCCACGTGATCTGCGACAACCTGTCCGCGCACAAGGCACCGGCGGTGCATAGATGGCTGCTGGCCCATCCTCGCGTCCAGCTGCACTTCACGCCCACCTATTCCTCCTGGATCAGCCAGGTGAAACGGTGGCTCGCCGAGTTGCAGCGACGCTGCCTGGATCGCGGCGTGTTCTGCTCTCTCGACGAACTCACCACCGCGCTGCAGGACTGGACGATCTGGAACGCCAGCGCCCGGCCCTTCAAGTGGACCAAGACCGCCGACCAGATCATCGACCGCATCTGCCGCTACTGCTCACGCATCTCCGAACCGGGACACTAGGTCGATCTGTGCGCTAACGTCATCCGGATCTGCCAACGTGAGTGAGTCTGCGGCTCGTGCCAGGTTGCTCAGATCGCGCGAACCTCGGCGAGCCGCCTGACTGCGAACTGGTCGGTCCCGCTGGGGTCCCAGCAGACGGCGGCTTCCCATGCGGCCCGCGCTTGCGCGGCGATGTCATACGCGTCGTTGCCGAGACCGGCGGCGTTGTGCGGCAGCGCCAGGTCGAGGTCGGGGACGTCGACGTGCGACTCGTCCCAGTCAATCATCGCGACGCGATCCGCGGTCATGCGGATGTTGCCCGGGTTGGGGTCGCCGTGGACGACGCACGTCGTGCGACCGGTGAGCCGCGCCCACGCTGCTCGGCATCGAGCCACACCGCCGGGCGGCATCGCGCCGAGGTCGACCCTGGTCCCGGTCCCGGCATGCAGGAGGTCGGTCGACGATCGCCAGCCCGGGCGCTGCGGCCAGCCCTGTGTCAGCCGGTGCAGCCGGCGGAGTGTGCCGGCGACACGACGCCAGTCGGCTTCGGTCTCGGGCGGTCCGCCCTCCACGTAGGTCATCACCACCAGACCGCCGGCGAAGTGCCGGCCGTCCGTGGTCGGGATCGGCACCGGCACCGGCACCCCTTCACGGTGGAGATGTCGCAACAGGTCGGTCTCCCAGGCAAGATCAGCGTCGCTGCGCTGGCCGAGACGACCGACCGCGAGGTGCCCGTTGACACGCACGCTCCGCACCCCGTTGACGCCAGCTCCGCCAGTGAGCCGTTCGCCGCGAACGACGTCGTCACCCCACTGCTCGAGTGCCTCCCATCCCACCGGCCACATCTTCGCACAGGAAGGGCGGCGCTCGAGCGGGCCTGCCACCTCGGCCCGGCATGGCGTGGCCTCATCCGTCAGCATGAGGCGGGCCGCGCCGGGCGCGGGCGCGGCGCTTGCCCTCGTGCATGGCCTGTACCCGGGCGACCGGGATCGCGTGGCCCTCCGCGACGAGGTCCTCAGGCAGCGCCTGCGGCGACGGCAGGGCAACGGCCCAGGGATCAGCGCCGGCCAGCAGCCCCGCCGCGTTCCGCACCGTGAAGTCCTCAGGCGACACCTCATCCAGCGAATCCCAGGCCACCGGGAACGAGACCGGCACGCCGGGACGCGCTCGCGGGCTGTAGGGGGCCACCACGGTCGCGCCGTGCGCCCGGGTTGAGTCGATGAACACCATGCCGCCGCGATCGGCCCTGATGAACGCGGTCGTCGCGAGGCCGGGGTCCAGCCGCGCGGCCCGCTCCGCCAGGGCGCGGGTCGCAGCCGCCGCGTCGTCCGCTGAAACCGACTCCCGAACGGGAACGTAGATGTGCACGCCCTTGGCCCCGCTGGTCTTGACCGCGCCCGCAAGGCCCGCCCCGGACAGCGCTTCCCGGACCAGCTTGGCCGCTGCAACCGCCCGCCCGAACTCGCCCGCAGTCGGCGGGTCGATGTCGAGCACCAGGTAGGAGGGCCGATCCAGGTGCTCGGCGGTGCCGAGCGTGACGTGGTACTCCACCGCGCGCTGATTGGCGAACCAGATCAGCGTCGGCTTGTCCTCACACAACGCGTACCGCACCTCCCGGTGCGACGATTCCGCCCACATCGTGACGGTCCTGATCCACGGCGGCGCGTAGTCCGGCAGGTTCTTCTGCATGAATGGACGCTGGCCCGCGCGCACCCGGATCACCGACAGCGGCCGGCCGCTCACCACGGAGACGATACGGTCCCCGACCGCCTCCAGGTAGTCCACCAGATCTCGCTTGGTCGCGCCCGCCCCGTCGAAGAGCGGCTCGTCTAGATCGTTGATCGGTATTTCGTGGCTGGCGGGAGGGCCGTGCGGCGACACGCCGCGCAGGGTCCGTGACCTGTAAGCGAAGAGTGTCCAGAATCGGCGTTCTCACACACGTCCGGACCCTGGAGCCCGTCATGATCGCCGACCTGGACACCCTTCTGACCGCACTCTACGTGGAACTGACCGACCGGATCATCCCGTTGCGCGGGCTCGGCCGCCACGGGCCGGGCAGGCCGCCGGAGGTCACCGACGCCGAGCTGGCCTGCCTGGCCGTGGCGCAGGTCCTGCTGCGCCATGACGACGAGCGGCGCTGGCTGCGCGCCGCGCCGGGGCTCATCGGGCACCTGTTCCCGCGGCTGCTGGCGCAGAGTGAGTACAACACGAGGCTGCGGCACCTCGCGCCGCTGATGGAGGCCGCCCTGCGCTGGCTCGCGGACGCCACGCCCGCGACCGCGGAGCTGCTGCGGCTGATGGACGCGACACCGGTCCCGTGCGGGACCTCCGCCGTCACCGCGAAGCGCTCCGGCCTGTGGGGATACGCCGGATACGGGTACTGCGCGAGTCATTCCCGCTGGTACTGGGGCTGCAAGCTGCTGCTGATCTGCACCTGCGACGGCACCGTGACCGGGTTCAGCCTGGCCAACCCCAAGCTGCACGGCGAGCGGGACCAGGCCCGCCAGACGCTGGAGCGCCAGCCGGCGAACCGGCCCGCGCCCGGCAGCATCGTCGTCACGGACAAGGGCCTGTCCGGGCAGGAGACCGAGGACTTCTTCGCCAGCGACGACCTGGGCCTGGCCCTGATCCGCCCGGCCCGCAAGGACGAGAAGCAGCCCCGGCCGTTCCCGAACTGGCTCCGCCAGCGGGTCGAGGCCGTCATCTGGACCCTGAAGAGCCAGCTCGGCCTGGAACGCCACGGCGGCCGCCTGCCCGCCGGCCTTTGGGCAAGGATCATCCAGCGGCTGCTCGCCCTGAACGCCTGCATCTGGCACAACTGGCTCATCGGCGCGCCCGTCAAGCGATCCCTGATCGCCTACGACCACGTGTGACCTGCCTGCATTTTCCGATCAACGATCTAGGAGCTGCCCTTGCACCCGCTGTACTTGGCCTGCCCCAGATCCACGAATCCCGGCAGCTGCGCGGTGGCCGTCCTGCCGAACGGCACCGCCTGGTAGGAGACGCTGAAGTGCACCGGCAGCGCGCTCGGGCACGCTACTAGCACCCGGAAGGTGGCGCTGAACCAGGCGGTGCCGTTCGGCGGGAGGACCACCGCGCCTGCCGCGCTCACGGCCCCTACCTCGCCCGACGGCACCCCGACGAAGACGATCGTGCCGCCGCCCGCCGCCTGCCAGGACGGCCTGATGGCGCTGCAGGGCGCCCACTGCTTCGAGACCGGGCGCAGCCCGCCCAGCGGCAGGATGGGAGTGACCTGCCCGAGGGTGACCGGCGTGCCGGAGAGGTTGATCACCTCCACGCCGAGCTGGAGGTCCCGGCCGTGCTGCACCGAGCACGCCCCGCCGGTCTGGATCAGCCCGGAGAGTCCCGCGACGGCGAGGTTGGAGGAGTAGGCGCCGGGGCCCCCGGTGGACGCGGCTGTATCCGACGGCGCGGCGGAGCCTGCCACAGCCGAGGGGACGGCGCCAGCGGCTGTCGCCCGCGACGGCCGGACGGCCTGCCCCGGGTGCCGGTAGCCGAGTGCGTACCCGGCCGCCAGCCCGACAACCAGCCCGGCAATGCCAAGGATGGCCGCACCGCGCGACGGCCGCCTGCCGGAGGCTGGAAGCCACCGGGGGCGCCGAGCCCACCTCGGCAGCCGCAGCGGCGCACCGCCCTGCTCCACGACGTCGTCCTCATCGGGTCCGTACATGCCCATGCCATCACGGTAGCGCTCTCCGCGGGTGCCGATGCCCTCGCGGACGATGGGCCGGAAGTCGCGCTTTAGACGTTGCCGTAGGCCCAGATCTTGGCGGTGCTGCCACCGATCCGGTCATCTCGTCGCCCGCTGCCCACAGGCCGGAAGCACCGGATGAACCTAGCAACAGAGACCGTCATATGTTGGCTGACCTGACTTATGCAACCGGCGCTGCTTGCCCCAACTCGGCGACCAGCGCCTCTACGTCGTCTATCCAGCCGTTCAGCTCGGCCGCGGTCGGCGCCAGCTCGTACGGATGGTAATGGCAGGCGCTGGACAGGGCAGCGTAGGCGAAGATGGCCTGCCGCGCCTCCGGCCCGGAGACGTAGGCGGGTAGGCAGGCCAGCCGGGACCACATGCTCGCGTTCAGCATCGCAGAGGTCGCCGAGGACGCCGCCCAGCGAGCGTTAACCGCTTCCTCGAGCGCCTGCCGGGTGAGGAAGGCAGCCGTTCGCGGCCAGACCCCCGCCATCGACGCGTCCGGGCGACAGATGAGTGACCTGGCCTCCGCGAGAAGTTCGGCGGGGGTCAAGGCAGCTTCTCCGAGATCTTGCGGACGAAGGCTCTTGTGTCCTCGATCAGGCCAGCGA
>JBEKKH010000443.1:0-6787 GCA_050010815.1 Streptosporangiaceae bacterium
CCACGGCGCGCTCGCGCATCAGGGCACCCACAGGTACCGCCCCCGCCCGGGAATGACCGCAGCGCCCCTGGCGGCTGCACACCTGACGGCGCCTGGAGATTCTCGCCGTCAGCCACGCCGGTCAGAGCTGGATCGTCGCCTCGATGGCCAGCCGCCGCGCGAGCCGGACACTTTCGGACCCGTTGAACACGCGGCACGGGGATGTACCGGATCCACCACGGAGCCTGGATCCACCACAAACTTGTCCCTGGCCCACCGCACCACAGCAACGCACGTACTATCGCGCCACACACGCACCAGGAACCTCGCCCCGCTGAGCGGCGCTCAGGAGGGCTGTCGCGGCACGAAGAAAGCCGTGCGCCCATCGCGGCCGCGTACCTGCAGGCCGCCGCTGAGGGCCGCAGCCGGGGCTGTCAGCGGCCGCGGCAGGGTTATCGCCCCGAAAGACCGATAGGCGTCAATCGCGAATGACGCAGCCGTTTGTGCGAAGGGCTAGCCTGGGCCTGTATTTTAATCGCGTGCCATCCCTACCCGCCACTGATGACGGGAGCGCGAAGCCCCTCGCCGAGGACCTGCGCACGAGCTCTGGCGAACAGGACATCGAAGGGGATGCCAGCGCTGAGTCTGGTGCAATCGAGACCGACGGGGTGCCTGGCGCTGCCGACGCTGCCGCTGAGCCGCGCGTGACCGCGGCCAACGGTAAGCCGCGTGCTGCCGGACCAGACGCCGGACTACCTCCGACGCAGGCGGACACCGAAACACCGCCGGCCCAGGCAAGGGCCGAGCCGCGTGCAGGCGAGTCGGGACGGTGGTTCCGCCCGGCGAGGGACGCGGTGCTCCCAGAGGCGGGCGGTCTCACGGAGGCGGGCGGTCTCACGGAGGCGGGCGGTCTCACAGAGGCGGGCGGGGCGCCCGTCGTCCTGGCCGGAACAAGTCCAGACGCTGCGACCGCGGCGGGGTCGGCACCCAGTCAGCCGGAAACGGGCGCGGCGCCCGGCCAGCCGAGTACCGGGCCCGACGGAACGGCCGACGGAACGGCAACCACGGCCGACGGAACGACTGACGATCCGGCGACCGCGGCGAAGCGGCGGATTCGGCGGCGTACCGTGCTTCAGGCGAGCTTGATCGGCGGCGCTGGGGTGGCCGCGCTGCCGCTGCTCGCGCTGGCGGGCGGCGTGACCAGGAACGGAGCGCAGCAGCCGGTCAGCTTCACCTACTCAATGAATACAAACTGGCTGTTCGGCGGTCAGTACATGGCGGGCTCGGAGAGCAGCTTCTACGACGACAGCGGCTTCGCGCCGGTCACGCTGCCGCATACGGTCACCGGGCTTTCCTGGCAGAACTGGGACTTCAACACCTGGCAGCAGGTGTGGATCTACCGGCGGCACTTCAGCGGCGCATCCCTGCTCGGCTCGCATCCGGCCGGCAACCGGACCTTTGTCGACTTCGACGGAGTCATGGTCAACGCGGCGGTTGTCGTGAACGACCAGGTGGTCAGCACCCATCAGGGCGGCTACCTGCCCTGGTCCGCCGAACTTACCAGCAAGGTCACGGCCGGGGATAACCTGCTTTCCGTCATCGTCGATGCGCGCTGCCTGCCGGTCCCGCCGGTGGGCGTGGGGCGCGGTCCGGACAGCATCGACTTCTTTCAGCCTGGCGGGATCTACCGGGACGTCAACCTCCGCGTGGTCCCGCCAGCGTTCCTCACTGACCTGTTCGCCTTGCCCGCCGACGTACTCAGCCCGCAGCGGCGGGTGGACATCGAATGCTCCGTCGACTCGGCGGTGACGCCGCACGCCGACGGCACCTTGCTGGTCGAGTTGTTCGACGGGGCCGCGCAGATTGCCGCGCAGGGCAGGACGATCAAGGTGACCTCTCCTGGGGTCAGCAGCACGAAGCTGAGCCTGACCGATCTGGGCCAGATCGGCCTCTGGTCCCCCGATAGTCCCAAGCTGTATACGGTCCGGGCCACGCTTAGCTTCCCCGGCTCCGGCAGCCACGTCCTGACCAGGCAGATCGGGTTCCGTGAGGCCTCGTTCCGGCCTGAGGGGTTCTACCTCAACGGCCAGCGGCTCCAGCTCTTCGGCCTGGATCGGCATCAGCTCTACCCATACGCCGGCATGGCGATGCCCGCCCGGGTGCAGCGCAAGGACGTCGAGATCCTCAAGAACGATTTCAACTGCAACATGGTGCGTTGCTCCCACTATCCGCAGTCGCCGCATTTCCTCGACGCCTGCGACGAACTCGGGCTGCTGGTCTGGGAAGAAGCACCGGGATGGCACGCCGTGAGCACCAGCCCGGCCTGGCAGGACCTGGTGGTGCAGAACGTGCGCGACATGGTGACGCGGGACCGAAGCCGCCCGTCGGTGGTCATCTGGGGCACCAGGCTCAACGAGACGCTCGACTTCCCCGGACTCTGGGCCGCGACCCGCCAGGCCGCCGCGGAACTCGACGGCTCACGGCCGAGTTCGGGGGCGATGTCGTATCACAGCGACGTCAGCTGGAACGAGGATGTCTTCGCCTACAACGACTACGGCGTCAACCCCGAGACCGGTGACGCCAAGCTGAAACCCGCGTTCAGTGGCCTGCCCTACCTGATCACCGAAGCCGTCGGCGTCGAGGAAGCCAGGCCACAGCATTTCGCCTGGACCGACCCGCCGGCCCTGCTCGCCCGGCAGGCGGCCCTGCACGGCCAGGTCCAGAGCCTGGCCCGGTCTTACCCTGGGTACTCGGGCCTGCTGGCCTGGGCTGGCTTCGACTACTCCTCGCAGCTCAGCCAGGATCCGGACAACATCAAGTGGGCCGGGGTGGCGGACGGTTTCCGGGTGCCCAAGCCAGGCGCGGCCATCTACCGGTCTCAAGGCGACCCCGGCGTGAATCCGGTCATCATCCCGGTGTTCTTCTGGGAGCCAGGCGGCGCCGTCCCGGCTCCCGCCCCCACCGCCATGATCGCCAGCAACTGCGAGCAGCTTGAGGTTTTCATCGACGGCGTCCAGATCACCACGGCGCTGCCCGCCCTCGCCTCGCCGCAGTACAGCGGCCTGGCCCACCCGCCCTTCCTGATCCACCTGCCGGCCCTCAAGCCGGACACCACGCCAGAACTCCTCATCCTGGGCTACGTCGCCGGACAGCAGGTGACCTACTTGCGCATGTCATCGGACCTGGCTGGCGACGCCCTAGGCCTGACGGTAGACGACATGACGATCTCAGCCGATGGTTCGGACGCGACCAGGGCCGTCTTCCGGGCCATCGACGAGCACGGAAATCAGCGCAGGTACGCCAGCGGCCAGGTCGCCCTGACCCTGTCGGGCCCGGCCACGCTGGTCGGCGATAATCCGTTCGCGTTCGGCGAGTACGGCGGCCTGGGGGCGGTGTGGATCCGTTCGCTCGCCGGTCAACCGGGTGCCATCACGCTGACCGCGAGCCATCCGCTGCTCGGCCAGGCCTCGGTCCAGATCGGGTCCGAGCAGGCCAGCCAGACCAGTCAGCTGGCCTAACCGGGCTGGCCTGATTGGGCTGGCCTGATTGGGCTGGCCTGATTGGGCGGGCCTGATTGGGCGGGCCTGATTGGGCGGGCCTGATTGGGCGGGCCTGGCCGGGCGGGCGTGAGGCTTGGACATGACCGTGTCGCTACGGACCGTTCGGAATCGTCATTTCTTCTTTTAAGCTAGCGAGGATGCGGCGTTCGCTTTCTGTGTCCGAGCTCGGCCCCGGCGAGTTCGCCACGCGGCTCGATCAGCTGATCGCGGTGTACGCGGCGGCCATGCGACCGCCCAGCGAGCTGCTGACCGGCCGTAAATCGATTATGGCCAGGCACGCCGCCAATCCCGGGTTCCGTGCGCTGGTGGTCACCGACGACGGTTCGGGCGAGGCGGCCGGCTTCGGCTACGGCTTTCACGGGATGCACGGCCAGTGGTGGCACGACACTGTCCGGCACGCGCTGGCGGCCGGTCGCGGCGTCGCGGTCGCCGCAGACTGGCTTGACGACTCGTTCGAGGTGGCCGAGTTGCACGTGACGCCGACGCACCAGGGTCACGGCACCGGCGCCGACATCCTGCTCAGGCTCACCTCGGGACGCCCGGAACGCACCGCGCTGCTGTCGACGCGGGACGCCGACACGGCGGCCAGGCGACTGTACCGGGGCACCGGGTTCGTCGACCTGCTAACCAGGTTTCACTTCTTCCCCAGCGGCGAACCGCCTTACGCGGTGATGGGCGCCGAGCTTCCGCTGCGTGGACGCTCCCCGTGGCCCGAACCCCTGTCACCGAGACCTAGCCGCTGATAGATCTCCCGGGTCGCCCGCGACCAGTTGAGGGTGTAGAAGTGCAGTCCGGGCACGCCCTCCGCGAGCAGCCGCTCGCACATGCCCGCGGCATAGTCCACCCCGATCTCCCGGACCGCGGCCCGGTCGTCCGCCACTGTCTGCAGCCGCTCCCAGAGCTGCGTCGGCACCCGGCAGCCGCCGAGCTCAAGCGCCCGCTCGATGATCCGCATACTGGTGATGGGCATGATGCCAGGGATAATCGGCACGTCGCCGCCCTGGGCCGCGACCCGGTCCCGCATGCGCAGGTAATCCTCCGGGTAGAAAAACATGTTGGTGATCGCGAAGTCGGCGCCCGCCCGGCACTTGGCCAGGAAGAAACGCACGTCCGTGTCCGGATCGGGCGACCTCGGGTGCTTTTCCGGGAACGCGGCCACCCCGACGCAGAAGTCCCCGGCCGAACGGACCAGGCCTACCAGGTCCGCCGCGTAGCTCAGTCCATCCGGGTGCGAGACCCAGTCGGCGTTCGGGTCGCCGGGCGGATCACCTCGCAACGCGAGAACGTTGCGCACCCCGACCGCCGCGTACGCCCCGACGACCTGCCTGAGCTCGGCCACCGAGTGATCCACCGCGGTAAGGTGCCCGACCGGAGTCAGCGTGGTCTCCTCAGCGATCCGGCCGGTCACCCTGACCGTACGGTCCCTGGTCGACCCGCCGGCCCCGTAGGTCACCGAGACGAACGTCGGCCGCAGCGGCTCGAGCTGCCGGATCGCCCGCCACAGCTGCTGTTCCTCGGCCTGCGTCTTGGGCGGCATGAACTCGAAGGAGAACGCCTGGCGACCTGAGGCGAGCAGGTCGCGGATCAGCGGTGAGTGCGGCAGCCTGACGGCACGTTTAGATCCCGTTCTGGCGGCTGGGCGCGGGCGAGGCGGGCTCGGCGGCATGCGGTCAGCCTAGCCGGTCGCGGTCAGCACAGTCGCTACCGAACAGCACAGTAATTCTGGGCGCGGTGATCCTAGGCGCGGCCAGAACGCCCGAGCAGAGCTAGAACGCCAGGGCCTGGGCCCGCCGGTTAACCTCGGTCGCCCGGTGCCTGGCGATGGCCTCGATCGGCGTACCGGGCAACGTCTCGTCCGCGGTGAACAGCCAGCGAAGCGCGTCCGGCTCGTCAAATCCGCAATCGAAGAGCAGGGTCAGCGTGCCGCCCAAGCCCTTGACGACCTGATTGCCGACAAGGAAGGCGGCCGGTACCGCAAGCGTCCCTTCTGGACGCTTCACGGCGAGGAGTTTGCGATCACGGAGCAGTTGCTTCACCCGTCCGATGGGGATGCCGAGCTGGTCGGCTACGTCGGGGAGCAAGAGCCATTCGCCGACTTGAGCGTCGGTCGCGGGGTCAATCTGAGCCACGAGTCAAATGTCCCACGTCCAGGGTCCTCCCAAACACGCGGGTCGCTGCGGACTAGGTGGCGAGGGCGGCTTTCACGGGGATGGCGGGGTCGGCGAGGCGCCCGATGTCCACGGGGTGGCCGGAGGCGATGAGGCGGCGGGCCTGCAGGAGGTCGCGCGGGCGGTCCACGCTGAGCAGGGCGACTAGCCGGCCGGCCGTCAGCCAGCACGCCGTCCAGGTGGGCGCGGCCGGATCACCGCGCCAGAGAAAGTCCTCGGCGTCGCCGTGGTAGCCCGCGTACTGCACCATGCGGCCGAACTGCTCGGACCAGAAGTACGGCACCGGGTCGTAGATATCGTCGCCGCCGAGCACGTTGGCCGCGACCACCTCGGGTGCGTGCAGGGCCACGTCCCAGTGCTCGAACCGCAGCCGCCGGCCGAACCGCCGCGACTCGAACGCGGCGCAGTCCCCCACCGCGTAGACGCCGGGCTGCGAGGCGCGCAGGCCGGCGTCCACGGCCACGCCGTTCTGCAGGTGCAGGCCCGAGTCCTGCAGCCAGCCGGTGGCCGGGCGCACGCCGACCGCGGTGACGATCTCGTCCGCGGCGATCCAGCCGCCCCCGGCCAGCGCGAGCCCGTCCGGCTGAACGGACTCCACCGCGACATCGACCCGCAGCTCGACGCCGGCGCCGGCGTACCAGCCGGCGGTCTGCGCCCCCACCTCGGTCCCCACCGCCGAGGCGATCGGCGTGGGTCCCGCCTCCACCACCGTGACCTGGGCGCCCAGGCCGGCCGCGGCGGTGGCCAGCTCCGCGCCGATCCAGCCCGCGCCCACGATGGCCAGCCGCAGCCCGGGCCGGAGCAGGTCCCGCAGCGCCAGGGCGTCATCGTAGCTGCGCAGGAACCGCTGCCGTCCCTGTCCCGGCAGCGGTACCGGGAACGCTCCGGTGGCCAGCACCAGGTGATCGAAACGGTACTCCGCCCGGTCGGTGACCAGGGTGGAGCCGGCCAGCCTGATGGCCTCCTCGGCCGGCCGGAAGTCCACGTCGAGGGCGGCGAAGTCAGCGTCAAGCGAGGGGTCGAGGGCGCTTTCCGTGAGCACCTTCTTCGACAGCGGCGGGCGATCGTACGGCGGTCGCG
>JBEKKH010000444.1:0-6770 GCA_050010815.1 Streptosporangiaceae bacterium
CTGCAGGCCGGGGAACACGGCCTAGTCCACGGCGGAGGCGTGCTCGGCGTCGGACATGATCATGGCGCCGCGCGGGCCCCGGAGCGTCTTGTGCGTCGTCGTGGTGATTACGGCGGCGTGCCCGGCGGGCGAGGGATGCGCGCCGCCCGCGATCAGCCCGGAGATGTGCGCCACGTCGGCCACGAGCAGCGCCCCCGCCTCGGCCGCGATCGCGGCGAAGGCCGGGAAGTCGATGGTCCGCGGGATCGCGGTGCCGCCGCAGAAGATGATCTTGGGGCGTTCCTTGAGCGCTAGGTCGCGGACCTCGTCCAGGTCGACCCGGCCGGTGTCATGCCGGACCCCGTACTGCACGGGCCGGAACCACTTGCCGGTCGCCGAGACCGGCCAGCCGTGGGTGAGGTGGCCGCCCATCGGCAGCGCCATACCCATGATCGTGTCCCCGGGCTGGGCGAACGCCAGGTAGACCGCGAGGTTGGCGGGTGAGCCCGAGTAGGGCTGGACGTTGACGTGGTCAACACCGAACAGCGCCTTGGCCCGGTCCCTGGCGATGGTCTCCACCGGGTCGATGAACTGCTGGCCCTCGTAGTACCGGCGGCCGGGGTAACCCTCGGAGTACTTATTGGTCAGGACGCTGCCCGATGCCTCGAGCACGGCCACCGACACGTAGTTCTCCGACGGAATCAGCCGGGCCTTCTCGTACTGCCTGCGCGCTTCGTCGTGGATGAGCCCGGCGATGTGCGGGTCCGAGCTCTCTACGTTCGGGATGGGCGGGGTGTGCATGGCGGACCTCCTCGGTACGAGGCTACCCACCCCGGCGGAGGCAGGTCACGGCGGCAGGCACCGAGGACCGTTCGGTACCGTCATTGCTGGCACCGGGAGAAACGAAGAAGGCTAGGGAGTGCGGACATGCCCACCAAAATCATCCTTGACTGCGATCCGGGGATCGACGACGCGCTCGCGATCGCCTTCGCGCACGGGCACCCCGGCATCGAACTGGTCGGCATCACCACCGTGGCGGGTAACGTCGGGCTGGCCAAGACGACGGCCAACGCGCTGGCCGTGTGCGAGTTCATCGGCGCCGGGCCGACCCCGGTGACGGCCGGGTGTGCCGGGCCGTTGCTGCGCCCGGCGCTGGACGCGCGGCAGGTGCACGGCGATTCGGGGCTGGGCGGCGCGACGCTGCCTCCGCCGGCGGCCAGCCCCGCCCCCGGGCACGCCATCGACTACATCATCGACACCGTGCGCGCCGCCCCCGGCGAGATCACGCTGGTGGCGACCGGGCCGCTGACCAACATCGCGCTGGCCGCACGGCGGGAACCACGGCTGGCCGACTGGGTGCAGCGTTTCGTGATCATGGGCGGTTCGGCGGGCCGCGGCAACGTGACGCCGGCGGCGGAGTACAACATCTGGGCCGACCCGGAAGCCGCGGCGGTAGTATTCCGGGCCGGCTGGACCGTCATCATGCTGGGGCTGGACGTGACGCTGCGCACCAGCGCCACCGCGGCGGTTCAGCAGCGGATGCGTGAGCTCGGGCCCCTCGGCACCAGGCTGCTGCTCCCGGCCCTGGAGCAGTACAGATCGGTGCGCGAACCCTCGGGGCCGCCCGTTCACGATGTCTGCGCGGTGGCCTGGGTGGCGCAGCCGGAACTGTTCGGGCTGGTCCCGGCGCGAGTCCAGGTGGAGGTGGCCGGACAGTTCACGGCGGGCATGACGGTGACTGATTTCGACGTTCCCGGCGAGGCGGGCCAGCCGAACGCCATGGTCGCGCTGGACCTTGACGTCGAGAAGTTCTGGGAGGTAACGCTCGGGGCCTACACGCGGGTGGCCACCTCACTGAGCGGCGGCTAGGGCCGCCTCCAGGCCCAGTTCCTCATAGCACTGCACCGTCTGCTCCGCGGCCTCGACGAGATCGGCGTAGTTCCACCGTTGGCTCGGCCCCCGCGAGGTGCCGAGCGACACCAGCCCGGATCGGCACAACACGGTCAGGCCGCGGCTGACGGAAAGGACAGACACGTCGGAAGCGGGCCGGTCAGCCCGCTCCAACCGGCCGGGGAAACCCCGCTCGTTCAGCATCGCCTCGAGCTGCCCGGCGGCCTGGCGCGCGCTGTACCGCGCATTGGCCCGGGCCGCCGTGACATCGGCCGACATCGTGTACTCCCGCAACCCGGTCACGTCCACTAGACGCGCGTGCGCGAGCGGAGCGGGTACGGCGAACCAGACGGCCTTGCCGCGCAAACCCCAGCCGCCCAGCCGCGCCCGGGTGGCGTGGTATCCCCACCGGCCGCCGGAAAGCTCGTGCACGATCTGCAGGCCGCGGCCGGCTACGGCCTGGGCCGACACCCGGGACACTGGCGGGGCGTAGCCGTCCCGCCAGCCACGGCAGGAGTCGAAGACCTTGCAGACGAGCTCACGGCGCACACCGAGCCCGCGCAGGTAAAGCCACAGTTCGGGAGGTCCGGCTTCGGCCGCTGGAGGAACTCCGGCCGCTGGAGGAGCTCCGGCCGCTGGAGGAGCTCCGGCCGCTGGACGGGCTCCGGCCGCTGGACGGGCTCCGGCCGCTGGACGGGCTCCGGCCGCGAGGGAGGAGAAAGGGGCCGGGCTGGCGGACGGTACCAGCTCGCCCTCCACGTCCGCGGCGACGGACACGAGCTGATCCCCCCCTCCGCCAGCCGCGGCCGCTGCCCGCGCGTGCAGGGTGTTGGCCGCGAGTTCGCTAGCCATCAGGATGCAGTCATCGAGGAGCCCGGGCACGAGCCCGACCTCCGAGACCGAGTCCCGGAACACCTGCCGCGCGACCGCAGCACACGTCGCATCGGCCGGCAGCGTCCACGCACGGCACGAGCCCGCGTGCAAGAGGCCACGCCAAGCGCCGGTGCCCTGCTGCCTCATGCTTGACGCCTCCGGCCATCATTTGAGATAAGAGCGTCGGCAGGAGGGGAGTGCCGTCGACAATTATCCCGTCGTAGGGTTAGGTAAAGTTCGACTCTTAATCTGTGAAACACAGGTTACGACTCAGGGGCCCCGCTTCGCAATGTCGATTGCATTATTATTTTCACCTCAGCTCTATACAGGCGCACCGTACTGGTCATACTTGACCTCTCGGACATAACGCTCCGAGCGTCCCGATACCCGCCCCAAAGGGTGGTAGCCATGAGGCACGTGTTAAAGCATGATGCGTATGACCTTTTTGTGCCCTATGTTGTCAGAGCGCGGAGCTTTGTTGGCTTTTATGTGACTTTAGGGCATTCTTGGCTGGCCATTAGTTTGCGTCGACGTATACAGTCGCGGATGGTGAGGGAACCAAACGGTTACCCGCCAGGCCTCGAGACAGGCCGACCTGAGAAAGGCCCCCCGGTGGCTGCATCCACCGAGGGGCCTTTTTTTCGCCCGCACGCACCACTACTGCTTGAGGTCGTAACGGCCCTTCTTCACGTCCGCCAAGAACTCGGCGAAAGCGCGCCGGCCGACGACGTGGGCGCCGCCTTCTGGCCGTTTGCTATCCCGCACGGCGGTTACGCCGTCCAGGTTGGCCGCGATTTCTACGCAGCCCCCGTTGTGCGCGCTGCGGCGGGCCTTCCGCCAGGTGGCTTGAGACAGGTCGGTCATGAGCTACTCCAGTCGCTTCGCGAGATGTTCGAGATAACCTGTGGTGTCCGCAGGCTCAAGCGCAGCATCACGGGCACGCTCGAAGGATTCGATATATCCCTGTACCGCCTCCGGCTTGCTCACCTCCTCGATGGAGTAGTCCGTCTCCACAAAGACCAGGCTCGGCTCGTCATCACGAAAGCCGAGGATGTTGACCATCGAGACGATGCCGGTCGGCGGCCCGTCCTCGAACCGCTGAATATGCAAGTGCACGTTACGGCGCTTGCTCAGCTCGATCAGGTGCTCGATCTGCTCCCGGCGGTCTTCTCTGATGCCCCACCGGTAGAGCAAGGACGCCTCGGTGATCACCGCGCTGAACATGGGCGCGGAGCCGTCGGTACGGTCAAGCACCTCCTGCCGCCGCTGCCGGGAGTCCAGCGCCCGGCGTCGGTACGCGGGCGGCCGCGGCCCAGCCCGCAGCACAGCCTCGGTATAGGAGGGAACCTGCAGAAGGCCGGGCAGCACGAGAGGCATGAAGACGCGGATAGTGGTGGCATCGTTCTCGTAACCGGGGAATTCGCCGTCGAAGATCTCGGGAAACTCACGCCACCAGGGCCTGGCCCTGGCCCGGATCGCCAGGTCCTCGATTTGGTCTTTTTCTTCGGCTTCGATGCCGTATATCCGGATGAGGTCCCTGATGTCGCTCATCTCGGGCCGCTTCCACTGATTCGCCTCGAAGCGGCCGACCTTGCCGCGCCCCCAGTTCAGGATGTCGCAGGCATGGTTGGCGGTGTACCCGGTCCGGACACGTGCTTCGGTGAGATGGCGGGCCAGTCGGCGTTTGGCGATCGTGGCGCCATAGGCATCATCGGCCATTTCGCTTCCCCTCCTTGACAGGAATCCTGTCGTGGTTTACACGGTACCCAAATTGCGATTCACAAATCAAGGTACGGAGATGTCCCCAGCCGCGGGCGACGACGGCCGGGGGGCGGGCGACGACGGCCGGGGCGCCGCGGCGTCGTCGAACTCGCCGCTTCGCGCGCCGTCGAGGAAACATTCCCACTCGTGCCGGTCGAAGACGAGAACTCGCTGCTCGGGGTCGCCGGTCACCCGCATGAGGACCCACTCTGCCCGATCGCTGGGTGCTGAGCTGCGGGCTGCGTGCGCGAAGGCGATCTCGACCGTGCCGTCGCCGTAACCCGAGCCACGCCAGGCTTGCGCGGCCGGGTCAATACCGAGTTCGGCGACCGTGGGCTTGGCGGTCACGGCTTCCTGGCCACCCCGCAGTAGAGCCAGCGCGCGCCGTCGCTGTCGGCGAGCACCGGATCCTCGGCGCCCCAGAGCCCCGTATAGCAGATGGCGGGCTCCGCACCCTCGTAAGGGGGCACCATCTCCAGGCCATCAAAGAACCGCGCTATTCCCACCTGTGGCCGGAAGTACAGGCGCTCGGTGGCCTGATCGAAGACCGCACGGAAGCGCTCCGCCGCCACCGGCGGCTTGTAGTCGTCGGTCAGATGCGAAAGCGCCAGGTAACTCCCGGGCGCGAGAGCATCGACGTAGCCCTTGACCAGCTGCCATGGGTCCGAGCTGTCCGAGACGAACATCAAGACCGCCGTGAGCAGCAACCCGGTCGGCTGACTGAAGTCAATAAGCTCCGTCAGATCGCGATGTTCCAGGATTGTCGCCGGCTCACGCAGGTCCGCGCAGATCACCCGGGTCGATTTGTCGTCCGCGAGCAGAAACGCGCCCTGCTCAGCGACCATCGGGTCATGATCGACGTAAACCACCCGGGCCCCCGGGATGACCTTCTGGACGACCTCGTGGGTGTTACCCACCGTCGGCAGGCCCGAGCCGATGTCAATGAACTGCCGGACGCCGCGCTCCGCGATCCACTTCGCCGCGCGCTGGTGAAAACCGCGGTTCGACCAGGCGCAATCCTGGATCTCAGGCACCGCGCTCAGGATGCGCTCGGCGGCCTTGACGTCGGATTCGAAGTGGTTATCGCCCCGCAGCATGTAATCGTAAATGCGAGCCGGAGCGGGCCTGGAGATATCGACCCCGGCTGGCGCACGAGGGACCTGAGCCACCATGCCTCCCCACCACCGCCCCAGACGGACAGCTATCAGTGTCGCACATGATTCGCAGATCCCGAACGCCAATGTCCGCTTTGGAGGCAGTATTCCGCTTTGCTGGGTTATACGCAATTTAGCGGGAAACGCGAGGGAGAGCAAACACCTGCGTGACTCACGTGGTCTATGCGCTCACTGGACCTAGTGTTGTCGATGTGTCTTATGACACTTGATTTATACCCTACAGAGGCGGGTCGCGCAGCCGCCCGTCCGGGGGTTTGGACCCGGCTGGGGAACTGGTCACAGACGCGTGCGGTCCGCTGCCCACGGCCGGCTCTGCGGGACACCCCGCGCTATACCCCCGCCCCGTCCGCATCAGCGGACGACTCCCGTTTCAGTCGGCTAAGAATTTGCGGGGAGGATTTTGGCTTGTGGGAGCATTTTGTGCATCATAGCCCCCAAAATGCTCCCCGGAGCCAAGATACTCCCCGACAATTGTTCGACTTAGACGGGCGGCGCCGGGTCCGGCTCCAGTGCCGGCCGCCGGATCGCCCGCGCGCCATGTGCTGCGGCATCCCGCCAGTCCCGCGCGGGTCTAGCGGCATCAACAGCACCTGATCGTCATCGCCGCCACTAGCGAAGTCATCCCATGAGAGCTTTCGGGGGCGCCGCCGACACCGCCGCGGCGAGCAGTTCGGTGTCGGCCGGGGAAACCGAGAGAACGGTGAGCACTCACCGATACTGCCATGCTGGCCGACAGTGAACTCGGGGGGCACTCACAGGGGGAGTACATGATGGACGAGGCGATGTCCAAGACCCGGGACGCATTCTTACGGCTATGAACACTTCATATAACTCGCCCGACGGCCGCTACGGCAGCAACCCGGCGGGCACACCCGATCCTTCTGCTTCAGTCTGGTCTCGCCACAAGTGGTTGGTCCGCTGGGGGGCGGGCATCACCCTGGCTGGCTTCCTCGCAGGCGGCGGGGTCGCCCTCGCGGCGACATCAGGGGGCGGCACGTCGGCCGCGGGCACCACGGCAGGCGCTCCCGCGGGCACTGCGGCGGGCACTGCGGCGGGCACTGCGGCGGGCACTGCGGCGGGCACTGCGGCGGG
>JBEKKH010000445.1:0-6766 GCA_050010815.1 Streptosporangiaceae bacterium
AGTTCGTCGAAGGTGCCCGCCCAGATATCCATGGACGGCGCGCCGTCGACAACGAGAGCGAGATCGAGCGCGCGCTGCGGCGGCCGGGTCAGCACGGTCATCAGCCGCCCGTCGGCGTCAGCCGTCGCCTCCACGGTCGCGTCGATGTCAACGGTCACAATCGGCCCGGGCGTCCTAACCCGGCGCAGGCGGCGCAGTGCCATCGGCACCGTCAGCGGGTCGCGGATCGCCCGGGGCACACCGAAAGCGACTTCAGTCGCGGGCACAGGTGCCCTGACATCCTCGTCGCCGGCGCCTCCGGCGTCACCGCCCAGGTGCAGCGGTATCTCCGCGTCCGTGCCGCTGGTCCGGCCAGCCTCGTCCGACCCTCCGGCTGGGACCGCGTCGCCAGCATCGTACGCGCTGTCGGACTCAGGGGCTGACTCCAGTTCGTCGGCGCGGCTATCCGGACCGGTGCCGGCTGGTGCCCGAGGGTCGGTCTCGATGGCGACCGCCTGTTGGCCAGCGGACTTGGTTGCCGCCAGCCAGAGCACGTCAAGGATCTCCTCGGCGCTGAGCTCCGAGCCCTGTGCGAGGACCCGGACGAGCCGGTCGATCACGTGCCGCTCAACTCCTGCAGCAGGATCTCCTCCAGCCGCTTGCGTGCCTCGCTGCCGGGCGAGGTGTCGCCGGTCACCAGCGACACAAACTCCAGGATCTGGTTGATGGCCAGCGGGTCGTGGCGGCCGAGTCGCTCGGCGAAGGCCGAGATCGCGTCGTTTTCGTCGCTGGCGGCGGCGTCGCCGAGGTGCGCGGCGACGATCCGGGCTAGCCGGTCCTTGCCCGGCGCAGGCATCTCGAACCGGACACAGCGCCGCAGGAACGGCGGGGAGAACGCCCGCTCGCCGTTGCTGGTGAACACAATCACCGGAAAGTGCTCACGGCGCAGCACGCCGTCCTCGCCGACCTCATACCCGCCTTCGCCGCCGTCCGCGCCTCGTACGCGGAAGGGGCGATCGCTTTTCGCCCTCGCGAGCACCGGAATGAGGAACTCCCCGTTCTCCATCACGTTGAGCAGGTCCCCGGGCAGGTCGAGGTCGCTCTTGTCGATCTCGTCGATCAGCAACGCGCGCACCTGCTTGGCGGCGAGCGCAGTGCCGAGGGGGCCGAGCGTCACGAAGTTCTCCAGGGTAACGCTGGAAGCGCTTGCCTGCTGATCCGTCGTCTGGGTTGCGTGCAGGCGGCCAAGGGCGTCGTACTCGTAGAGCCCCTCGGTCAAGGTGCTCTTGGACGTGATGTGCCAGCGCAGTACCGTCCCGAGCTCAAGTTCGGCGGCGATCAGGTCCACCAGCGTGGACTTGCCGGAGCCCGGCCCGCCGGACAGGAGCAGCGGCCGCCGCAGGTGCAGTGCCGCGTTGACCGCGTCCGCCAGTCCGTCCGGCATGTCGAAAACCGGTGCCTCGCCCGTCGGCCGCTGCCGCCACGGCCGCAGCGGCGGGATCTGCTTCCAAGCCGCCTCCTCGGGACGCGCGCGGTGCGGGATGCCGTCACCAGTGAAAAGCTCCCAGCTCACGAGATGCCCTTTCGCTGCATGCCTGCGGGCAGTGGTGGTCGTTGCGTCGCCTGCTGCCGTTGCGGCATCGGGAAACCCTCCCGGCCAGTGGGGTCGTTCCAGATGATGGTCGGCTGCAGTCTCCTGAGTTTCCGTGACAGCAGGCGGGGAATGTGGTCCCGGCGTGCGTGAGCCGGCTGATCCGCCACCGCAGCCATGAAATCCCGCAGGTTCGCCCGGGCAGCCTCGGCTTCGAGCGCGATCGCGGGGTCGGCATCAGCGCCGAACCAGACCGCGAAGCCGTAACCCTGCTTCAGCAGTTCGCCCAGGGGGTCGTGACCTTGCAACCCGGACGCGATCCCGGTGAAAAACGGCGGATAGGGTTGCCCGCCCTGCTTGGCGTATTCCAGTTCCTTCAGCCAGTCCTGCAGTCGCTTCTTGTCCGCGATGACATCGGCGGGGATGCCGGCGGGATCGGCTTGCCAGTCGGTGCCTGCGAACCTGTCCATCATGCGGTCCATCAGCTTGGGCAGATTCCTGGGCAGCGCCCACCTCAGCCGGGGTTCGTACTTTCCGCTTTCGCTCAGGCTCTCCGGCTCTAGCCACTCGCCGAAGTCAACCACTGGCAGGTGTTCTACCACTCCCGCGTCAAGCCAGGGCCGGGGCAGGCACAGGTCCACGAAGACGTCGCCCGCTGGCAGCGAGTCGACGGCCCTGCGCAGCTCAGCCACGAAGGTCGCTTCCGACGGCGGGTCACAGTCGAAGTTCGCTGAGTCCCAGTCCCCGTTCTCATGCACCACGTCGACCACGATCCGGTGCGGCCAGTCCCTGCCGCCAGTCTCGGGGGCCAGTTCGATGAGCGCCCAGCTACGCATGCGAACTTGGGTGGCAAGGTAAGTCGCGGCGTCCTCGCGCTGCAGCCCGAGCGTTCCGGTCAGCCAATCGACGAGGCCGGCTAGCTCCGGGTCGTCGAGCGTGGCCGTATCGGGTGCCCGGAAAAGCCCGGCAATACCGAGCATGAACCGAGCGAGCGGGCCCACCGGTGTATGTAGGGTGCTGGGCTTCGCCGGATCGGGCCGGGCCTCGCTGATGCCAGCCGATGCCGCATAAACCAGCATCCCCTCGACTGTCCCGACATCTTCTGGCGGCCAGCCCCCGACATGCCGTTCGTACAGGTGCCGTAGCTTGTCGAGACCCGCGTACTTGGGCTTGATGCTGCTGAGCACGGGCAACGCCAGTGCCGCGCCGCACAGGGACCGCACGATGTCATCGGCTTGCCTCAGCGCGGCAGGCACCAGTTCTAGGCCCGAGGCCAATCGTTCGCATTCACGGCGCAGTTGGTCGAGCGCCCGATAGTCCCACACCTTCGGTACCGCTAGCCCGCCCGCGCGAAGACCGCCGCTGAACTGCTCCCGGACATGGTCGGGAAACGCCGGATTTGAGCCGGGAGCGGAGACGGCGTCGCGGCCCGCCCGTCCCGAATCCGGCCGCCAGGCGTCCGCACCGTCGCCTGGCAGCAGCGCCAGCCCCTCTCCCGTGAGGCGGAGCAGGGTACCGAACTCCTGGTACTTCTCAGGAGGTAGCAGGTTCAGAGCCGTTATCGGTGTCACCGTCAGCCAGCGAATCCCGTCACGGCGGACCCAGCTCCGGACCACGCCGATGACCTGGCCTCGTGCCAGCACGGCCGCCCCAGACATCCCTCCCCATGAGTTCTCAGGCTGGAGCCAGCTGTCCTCGTCGGGGAATTCGAGTGCGCCTGACGGCACCCGGTCGCCCCTCAGCATCAGGAACTCCCCGTCCGGCTTGGCCTTCGCATGCAGCCCGTCGAGAGTCCGGATGGACCCGATCACCTGCGCGGTCTTGCGCCCAAGGTTGTCCTTCCGCCAGTCGGGATAGCCGACCGTCACGCACCCGTCGACATGATCCGGGTTGCTGCGGTCCAGATGCGCGCACGACAGAGCTACCAGACCGGGTACCTCCTCTTGGAGGATGAACACGGCCAGGTCAACATCTGGGCTGCCGGAGCGCACGATTCCCCTCACCGGCAGGTCCAGGCCGGCGCAGGTCAGCCTATGCCCGCCGCCACTGGCCACGTGGTCCGCCGTGAGCACCGCGTTGCTAGTGACGATGAACCCCGTGCCGGCGGCCTTGCGCCCGTTGGCCGCCGTGTACTCGATCAGCGCGACCCTGTACACCAACCATCGCTCCAGCTAGTCGTCGGTTTCATCTGAGTCGGGATCGTCATCCCAGCCGGAGGCGAGCTGCTCGTCACTGGACAGCTGCTTATCGTCATCGCCGTAAAAGACCGGGGAAAGCCGCAGGTGCAGCGTCTGCGTCACCGTAGCTTCCTTCGACTTCTCCCCGCCGAGCGTGAGGATGTGCCACTTGACCCCGGCCTGGCCCTTGCCCGCCCGGGTCACGCCCGCCTGCACGGTAAGGTCCACCGGCTCGAACTTAAAGCGGACCTGCTTACCGCGCCCCTCCCGCCACGCCGCAGCCAGGTCCCGCCGGAGCGCCGCGATGGCGTCCGACAAATCCACCCACCCATCAGGTGCGCCCTCGTCTGCCACTCCCGCCTCCCCGCCCACGGCAAAAAACGTTTGGTGGGCACATTTTGACAGGAAAGTCCGCCGACGGCTATGAGATGTCAGACAAAGAAGGCAAGGGCCAACCCGATTATCCCGGCATACTTAGTGGCGCGCGCTCGGCGTGAACGGGGCGGGTAAGTCGAATCTATTCGACGCCATCCAGCTCCGGAGACCTGCTCGCCAGCAATCATTCCGCGACGCTGCCCCGAAGGTCCGCAGCGTCGCGCACGACGTGTCACGGCCATGCGGCTGATGTCCTCGATCTAGCACACCGGCCGCCGCCACTTCCCCCAGTGACGGGTTGCAATTAGGGCGATTTCGCCTGACGCATACAAGATGCCCTGTGCCCAATAGACGCCCAAGAGAGCCTTCCTGACCGCTTCGGTTCAGGCCTGTGGGGTTCCGAACCTGTGGGGTGCCAGAAGTCTGCATACCCTGTGCGCTGCGGCGGCGGCCAGAGTCACGCCGTACGGCATCATGATCATCCGTGATCTTGCGCCTGCTCTACCTCATCTTCGTCCGGCTCTGCGGCTGGCTGGTCCTGCTCGCCCGGTCATCAGCCTCCAAGGACGCCGAACTGCTCGTGCTACGGCACGAAGTCTCCGTGCTACGCCGCACCACCCGCGGCCCCGGCTCGACTGGGCCGACCGCGTAGTCCTCGCCGCGCTGATCCGGCTCCTGCCCGGGAGGCTGCGAGCACACCGGCTGGTCACCCCCGGCACCGTCCTGCGCTGGCACCACCGACTCGTCGCCCGCAAGTGGACCTACCCGCACCGGACGGGAAGGCCTCCGGTCAGCGCCGAGATTGCCACGCTCATCGAGCGCCTCGCCACCGAGAACAACGGCCGGGGATACCAGCGAATCCAAGGCGAACTGCTCAAACTCGGCCACCGGGTGAGCGCATCCACCATCCGTCGGTCCTCAAAGCCCTGAAAATCCCCCGGCACCGCAACGCCACAACGACACAACCTGGCGCCAGTTCCTGCACACCCAGGCCGCCACGATGCTCGCCACCGACTTCTTCCACGTCGACTGCGCGGTCACCCTGCAGCGCCTGTACTGCCTGTTCGTGATCGAGGTCGGCAGCCGCTACGTGCACATCCTCGGCGTCACCGCGAACCCGGACGGCGCCTGGACCGTCCAGCAGATCCGCAACCTCCTAATGGATCTAGGTGATCGCGCCGCCAGCTTCCGGTTCCTGGTCCGGGACCGGGCCGGGCAGTTCACCGCATCATTTGACGCGGTCCTGGCCGACGCTGGTATCGAAGCGGTGAAAATCCCGCCCCGGAGCCCTTCGGCCAGCGGCATTTGCGGACGATTCTGGCCCAGTACGCGGCTCACCACAACGGGCGGCGACCACATCGCAGCCGCCAACTCCGCCCCCGCGACCCGATCACCCTTGTCGCGGACTTCTCCCGCGAGCGGATCCAGCGCCGGCCTGTCCTCGGCGGCCTCATGAACGAGTACGAGCGAGCCGCATAGAAGCCCAGGCCAGGACCGGTGGCCGAGTTCTGGCACCCCACAGGCTCAGTCAAGGCGACCTGCCGCATCCAGCCGAACAGGCAATCGCTTTTATGGAAGCACACCCGAGACAATCGGATATTTGTCCGTCTTGTAGGTTTTCCCTAGCCCAATGACAATACTCTCACGCCCGTATGATCATCGGGAAATGTGAGAGGACGCTATGGACGCCGAGCGGATACAGCGTCGACATGACCAGGCCGGGCTTGATTACCGCAGCAATCTCGCATTTACTCTCCACGCCGCTGAGCACGCTGCCGAAAAAAGCTGGACCCCTGGCCAGGCAATGGGAGAAATCCTGGAATACCTGAACCGGGTAGAAGGCTTTACCGCGGCAGAGTCCTCCGCGTCCGCCGCACGCAAGCGAATGCGCTGGCTGACCTGCGTACTAGCGGCGGCCGTCCAGCGAGCACAGCGCGCGGGGCTCGACCCGGCTCGGCTCACCGGACTGTTCCGCGCCCTGCGGTCGTACGACGACGCACTCGGCGCCGAACGGACCGTCGCCGCACCTGCCGTCCGGGCGGCAGGTGAGCTGATTCGGCTCGAGGTGTCCTACCTGGTTCCGGATATGCCTGGCCGGTAGGTCACAAATGACCTCCCTTCAGGACCTCACCAGTGAGGCCGATAAGGCCAAGCGCACGCTGACGCTCGGCACGCCCCAGACCGACGACGCTCTAGCAATCATGGAGGCTACCGAGGGGGTCCTAGTACGGCAGCCGCACTTGGCTAGTACGGCAGCCGCACTTGGCTAGCTGACCAGGGCGTAGTCGCGTTTGAGGTGTGCACGCTGGTGGAACCATCGTGCGCGGGCCTGATGGCGGCGGGCCCAGGCGTCCCAGTGGATGACGTGTTCCGGGGGCTGAGGCCGGGAGGTCAGGCCGGCGAGGATCCGCTTGATCTCCGGGACGGTCAGCGGGATCATGCCGGGTTCGGCCGGCGGTGCCTGGTCCGGCGTGACCGGCGGCGGGGCCTGGCTGCCGGTCCGGCCCCGGAGCTGGGCGGCGGTGACGGCACAGATGGCGAGGGCGGCCATGACCAGGACGGTGTGCCGGGCGATCGCGGTGTACAGCCGTGCCTGGCACTGGTCCAGGCCGAAGCAGTCCTTCCCGAACTCGAAATCTTCCTC
>JBEKKH010000446.1:0-6751 GCA_050010815.1 Streptosporangiaceae bacterium
CTGATCACCGCGGCTAGGCATTTCGACCAGCACGCCGTGATCCCTGGCTCTGGTGCACGATCACGCCGGACTCAAGAAAATTCCTCTCTGACTAGGGATACGCCGCTCTCACCGGTCCTCGGGGGTAGTCCTCACGGCTCACCCCTGAGGGTTACGGCGGCGCCGTAAATCACCCGCGGGACCGATGCGCGGCGCCGCTGTACTGCGGCACTATTGAGCTATGAATGAGGGTTCCACGACCTCGCTGGCGGATTCCCCGGTCCCCGCCAGCCGTCGGCGGATCCTGGCCCGGACCCGGCTCGACTTCTGGCTCGACGCCCTCTTGCTGGTGGCCTACACGCTCGCTTACAGCCTGGGATTCACCGGGATCGCCACGCACGAATGGCTCGGCATCGGGCTTGGCGTGGCCTTGCTGGTCCACCTCACACTGCACTGGGACTGGGTGATCCGCAGCACCAGGAAGCTACTGCGCCGAAGCGGGCGCGAGCGGTTTGTCTGGCTGGTCAACCTGCTGCTGCTACTGTCCATGGTGCTGTGCATCGCGTCCGGCATCCTGATATCCGAAGTGGCGCTACCGGAACTGGGGATCACCCCTCCGGCCAGCTCCTTCTGGCGGCAGATGCACGACACCACGGCGACGCTGACACTGATCCTCGTGCCCATCCACGCTGCGCTGCGCTGGCGGTGGATCGTCGGCGTGGCCCGCCGTTTCGCCGCCTGGCGTCCGGGACGGTCACGGTGAAGTTCCTGCGGCATCTCGCCGCGGTCGTGCTCGTGGTGGCGGTCATCGTCGGGCTGGGCATGCTGTGGGCCCACGCCTCCGGCGGCAGTGGTGCCGGTATCGGCAGCGGCCTCAGGCAGGCACCCTCGCGCGAGGCCCTCCTGCGGCTGGAGCGGGTCAGGGCGGAGATCAAGGCCGGCGTGATCAGGGTCCATTCCGACAACGGGTTCAACCTCGCCGAAACCGGCAACCTGATCCGGACCTGCGAGATCGAGGCGGTACTGGCGGCCGTGGTGATCATCGGTAGCGTCATCCGGCGGCGGCGCCGCCGGATGCGGCGTGCCGCCGCCAGGGCGTAGCGCAGAGTCAGAGCCGGACCGTGGCTTGTCCCTATGCCCCGGCAAAGGGTCGTTGATCACCTAGGACGTCCGCACGATACGGTCTAGTTATGGATTCCCTTGGCTATGGTGAGACGCTCCAGACGCTCGCGCTGGCCCGGGGGACGGTCGACCGGATCACCGAGAGACGCAACGACCAGGCGTGGCTCGACGCCGCCTGGCGCGATGCGCGCACCCGCGTGTTCGCGGTGTCCCGCGGCCAGGCGCTGGTCCGGATCGACGACGAGCGAGCGGAGCTGATCTTCGTCTCGCCCGCGCAGGCGCCCCCAGGCATCCGGATGCTGCTGGGCCAGGACGCCGACGGGGTGGTGTACTTCGGCGTCGACGGAGACCTCCCCGCGCCACCCTCGGCCGGCGGTGCCTCGGCCGGCGGTGCCTCGGCCGGCGGGGTGCGGGCGGCCTCGCTGCGGGAGGCGGGGTCGCTGCTCGGCGACCGCGACGCGGGCCTGTTCACCCACGCGGTGGCCCTGGCCAACTGGCACGACACCCACACGCACTGCCCGCTGGACGGCACCCCGACAGTGCCCGAACCGGGCGGCCACTCGTCCCGGTGCCCGAAGGACGGCACCGAGCACTTTCCGCGCACCGATCCCGCCGTCATCATGTTGGTGACCGACCAGGATGACCGGTGCCTGCTGGCCAGGAACGCGGCCTGGCCAGGGCGCCGGGTGTCGATCCTGGCCGGGTTCGTGGATCCGGGCGAGTCCGCTGAGCAGGCCGTGGTGCGGGAGGTCGGCGAGGAAACCGGCATCAAGGTGACCAACGTCAGGTACGTCGGCAGCCAGCCCTGGCCCATGCCGCGCAGCCTCATGCTCGGTTTCCGCGCCGACGCCCCGGCGGGCCAGGACATCAACGTCGACCACGACGAGCTGGCCGAGGCGCACTGGTTCAGCCGGGACGAGCTGGCCGCCGCGATCGAGTCCGGCGACATCGCGCTGCCGCCTTCGGTGTCGATCGCCCGGCACATCATCGAGGCTTGGTACGGCGGCTCGCTCCCCCCCACGACCTGGCCCGAGCCAGATCCGTCCCGCTGAACCCGTCCCGGCGGACCCGTCCCCTCGAACTCGTCCCGCCGGACCCATTCCGCCGACCCGGCGCGCCCTACCGGGGCGTCAACATGGCGCTGGCCGCCAGGCCCGGGGTTGGTCCCAGGCCTGGCGGCCAGTAGCTAGCGGGGTGGGTTGGATCGGGCGGGGTTGGTGCTACGGGGTGGCGACGAACCCGTCGGTGTTGCCGGCGCCGTCGACGTAGAAGCCGACGAGCTGGCCGCGGTCGTTGACGCCGTTGATGGTGGTGGTGCCGACGCCGTGCGGGTCATCGACGGTGCGGAAGCCGTGCTGCGGGGTCCAGGTGAAGCCGTGCATGACCGCCGTGCTGCCCGAGCCGACGGTGTAGGTGCCCACGACCTCGTCCCGGCCGTTGACGCCGAACGCGATGGTGGACGACGCGCCCGGAACGGCCAGGTCGACGAACAGGCCGTGGTGCGTCTTGAGGAACCCATCGGTCGTGCCCACCGAGTTGATGTAGACGCCGGCCACGTTGCCCTCGTCGTTGATGGCGGCCGCGGCCAGGCTGGCACCGGGCAGGCTCGGGTCGGTCACCGAGCTGAACCGGTTCTCGCCAATGTTGTACTCGTAGCCGTGGTTGTTGCCGTTGGCGTCGGTGTAGAAGCCGACCGCGATGTCGTGGTCGTTGACGCCGAGCAGCTGGTCGACCGGCGGGGTGGCCGGGCTGGACGTCGGGAAGTCGGCGTTGCGGAAGTGACCGTTGACGTCGACGAAGCCGAAGTTGTCGTTGACCTGGTTGGCGTTATTCATGGACGACCAGAAGCCAACGGTGACGCCGCGGTTGTTCAGCCCGGTGACCTGCGTCTGCACCGAGTGCGGGAAGTTCTCGTTGCTGAAGTGGCCGGCCGACGGCGGGATCGTGTAGCCCTTGTTCGGCGCGCCCTGTGCGCCTGAGCCGAAGTAGCCGACGATCTGGCCCTCATCGTTGATGCCGAGCAGCTGGTTGAAGGTCAGGTCCTTCGGGTTGTCAATGGTGCGGAAGCTGTAGGCGGTGGCGCCCTGATGGCTGGTGGTGCTGGCGCTCGCGGCCGACGTGGTGAGGGCCAGCGCCCCCGCGGCGAGCAACCCGGACGCAACGGTGGCGGCGGCCGCCCGGCGGGCGTTCCTCTTGATAGACCTCATTGTCTTGTCCTTCCTCAATGATTAGTGCAAGGTGGCGGTTCTGCCGCTAACCAGGCTGGCTGACGGCTCGGGGCGATTCTCTGGGGGGACCGGGGGACTTACCGGGCCCCTCAGATTCCGGCGCACAGCAGCGGCCGGAAGGCCGGGGTGGGCTGGCCGTTGGCCAGGATGGTGTTGCTGGTCCCCTGGTGCAGGTTGAGGTACCAGCCGGTGGCGGGAAGCGGGGTGGACACGCCGGTGACCGTCCGGACCTCGTGCGTGATCTGGCCGCGGCTGTCGGCGGTGAAGTCCATCAGCATGTACTGGACCGGGCCCTGGCTCGCGCAGCTGCCGATGTGGATGTGCGCGGCGTGCGCGCCGGGGGTGAGGCCGCTGGCCGTCAGCGTGACGGTGATGGTCCTGGCGCCCGGGTCGTAGGCCACGGTGGCCTGGCCCCGCAGGGTGCCGTAGCTGGTGCCGGTCGGCCCGACCTCGACGGACTGGAGCTGGTAGGTCATCTCGCCCGCGGCGATGGCCGCGGTCTGCGCCACCGGCACGCTGGCGATCGCGCCGCTCTGGCCGTCGAGCTGGATCACCAGGTGGCTGCCGACCGGCACGCTGGTCATGTCGGTGCTGTAAAGCGTCTGCTGGACCTGCCCGGCGCCGTTCGCGGTCAGGGGGCTGAACTGGGCGATGGTGGCGCCCTGCGGGCTCTGCACCTCGACGAGGTGGCTCGAGCCCGGCGTGAACCCGAACGCGCTGACCTGCAAGGTGAGCTGGTCGTTGGCCGCCCAGACGAAGGTCGCCGTGCCGTGCGGCATGGCCTGCAGCTGCAGGTGCGTGACCGACGGCGTGGCCGGGGTGGCGGTGAACCCGTCGGTGTTGCCCTTGGCGTCGGTGTAGAAGCCGACCAGGTCACCGCGGTCGTTGACACCGTTGATGGTGGTGGCGCCGACGCCCTGCGGGTCATCCACGGAGCCGAACCCGCCGGCCGCCGTCCAGGTGAAGCCGTGCGTGCTGGCGGACTTGCCCGAGCCGTCGGTGTAGGCGCCCACCACCTCGTCGTCGCCGTTGACCCCGAACGCCTGGGTGCCCGCGGCACCGGGGTAGGCCAGCGTGGCGAACTGGCCGCCCGCGGTCTTGTAGAAGGCGTCGGTCGTCCCGCCCTTGCCGGTGTAGAAGCCGGCCACATCGCCGTGGTCGTTGATGGCGGCCGCGGTGAGGCTGGCGCCGGGCTGGCCCGGTTCGGTCACCGGGGTGAAGCCGCCGCCGTTGATGTTGTACTCGTAGCCGTGGTTGGTGCCCTTGGCGTCGGTGTAGAAGCCGACCGCGATGTCGTGGTCGTTGACCCCGAGCAGCTGGTCGACCGGGGGGCTGGCCGGCTGGCCGGCCGGGAAGTCGGCGGTGCGGAACTGGCCGTTGACGTCGACGAAGCCGTGGTTGTCGTTGACCAGGTTGGCGTTGTTCATGCTGGCAGAGAACCCGACCGTGACACCACTGTCGTTCAGCCCTGTGACCTGGGTTTGCACCGAGCTGGGAACGTTCTCGGGCTGGTAGCCGGCCGGGGTCAGCAGGTAGCCCATGTTCGGGTGGCCCTGGGCGCCTGAGCCGAAGTAGCCCGCGATCACGCCCTCGTTGTTGATGCCAAGCAACTGGTTGAACGTTAGGTCAGCAGCGTTGTCAACGGTACGGAAGCCGTAGGCGGTGCGATCAGCGGGCACGTGAGCGCCCATCGTGGCGCCCGCGGCGTGGCTGGGGCTGGCGCTGGCCGACATGACGACGGTCACGGCCCCCGCGGCGAGTGCGCCCGAGGCCACGGTGACAATAGCGGCGCGGGTGACCCGGGTTACCGGGATCGCGGTCCGGTTGGCAAACCTCATATCAAGTCCTTTCTGAGCTGGCCAGCAAGCTGGTGGGTACGCCGAGAAGGTTCGCCGCGGGGCACGGGGGGATCCGCAGGGGGATGCGGGGGAAACGGGAGGGACACCGTAGGGTGGCGATCGTGAACGTGGATGCGACGCGGCCACCGCGCACGAACTGGGCCCGCAACATCACCTACGGCGCGGCTGAGTTCTACCGGCCTGCCACCGTCGGCGAGCTCAGGGGCATCGTGGCCCGGACCGGCCAGCTCCGGGTGCTGGCCACCGGCCACTCGTTCAACGACATGGCCGATTCGCCCGGCGCCCAGGTCAGCCTGGCTGACCTGCCGCCCGAGGTGGAAGTGGACTCCGCGGCCGGCCTGGTCCGGGTCGCGGCGGGCCTGAGCTACGCCCAGGTGGCCAGTCGCCTGGACGCCCAGCGCTTCGCGCTGCGCAACCTGGCGTCCCTGCCGCATATCTCGGTGGCCGGAGCCTGCGCGACCGGCACCCACGGATCGGGTCCGGCCAACCAGAGCCTGGCCGCGTCCATCACCGCCCTGGAGATCGTCACCGCGGACGGCGACGTGGTGGAGATCGCTCGCGGCGATGATTCCTTCCCCGGCGCAGTGGTCCACCTGGGCGCGCTGGGCGTGGTCACCCGCCTGGTGCTGCGGGTGGTGCCGA
Organism: Streptosporangiaceae bacterium; assembly: GCA_050010815.1. GTDB lineage: Bacteria > Actinomycetota > Actinomycetes > Streptosporangiales > Streptosporangiaceae > Palsa-504. The sequence goes on from JBEKKH010000446.1 coordinate 5,831, forward strand.
CCTTCGACGTCAGCCAGTGGGTGTACGAGGGCCTTCCGCTCGATGTGCTCGACGACCACTTCGCCGCCATCATGGCCAGCGGCTACAGCGTGAGCATGTTCACCGACTGGCGCACCTCCCGGCTGACCCAGCTCTGGGTCAAGCGGCAGGTCGAGGAATCCGCGAGCCCCGCGAGCCCCGCGAGCCCTGCGAGCCACGCGAGCCCTGCGAGCCCTGCGAGCCACGCGAGCCCTGCGAGCCACGCGAGCCTCGTCCCGCCGTTCGAGCTGACCGACGCCCCGTGGTTCACCGCCACACCCGCCCCGGCCGACCGCAACCCGGTGCCCGGCCTGGCCGCGGACAACTGCACCCCGCAGCTGGGCGTGCCCGGCCCGTGGCACGAGCGGCTGCCCCATTTCCGGCCGGGGTTCACCCCGAGCTCAGGGGATGAGCTGCAGTCCGAATTCCTGCTCCCGGTCTCCCGCGCGGTGCCCGCCATCGGTGCGTTGCGCCAGATCAGCGAGCAGCTGGCCGCGGTCGTCCGGATCTGCGAGTTCCGCGTCGTGGCCGCGGATGACCTGTGGCTGAGCATGGCCTACCGTCAGGACAGCGTGGCGTTCCACTTCACCTGGATCCCCGACCTGGCCTCGGTGCTGCCGGTGGTCACGCTGATGGAACAGCACCTGGCCCCGTTCGGCCCCCGGCCGCACTGGGGCAAGGTCTTCACCGCCACCCCGGAGTATCTGCACGCCAGCTACCCACGCCTCCCCGACTTCCTCGACCTAGCCCGTCACTACGACCCCGCCGGAAAGTTCCGCAACCCCTACACCGCCCGCTACCTGGCTCGCTGACGCCCCCTCTGAACTTTCCTGCCGCTCGCCCACCACCCGGAGCCCGCTCGCCCACCCCCGCGCCCGCTCGTCCCACCACCCGGAGCCATTC
>JBEKKH010000447.1:0-6726 GCA_050010815.1 Streptosporangiaceae bacterium
CGCAGGCGATCACGAGGATGACGGTGCGCAGTCCGGTCGCGCCGATCAGCGCCCCGCCGATCGCGTTGCCCAACGGGAACCCGAGCGAGGGAGATCGCCATCCGGACGCCGAACAGCCGACCGCGGACGTCGTCAGGCACCAGACGCTGGACCAGGGTGCGCTCCAACACGTAGTAGGGGCCCCAGGCGAAGGAGGCCAGGCCCAGCAGGATCACCGCGACCGCCAGGTCAGGCGCCAGCCGGAGCAGGGCGAACAGCGGCGCGCCGGCCGCAAGCACCGTGCCGATGCGCAGCGCGGGTGGCAGCCGGCCGACCAATCTCGTCACCGCGACCACGCCGAGCAGGGCACCGACTCCCGCGGCCGACACTAGGATGCCGTACCCGGTGGCGCCGGCGTGCAGGAAGCTCCGGCTGAACACCGGGTAAAGCACGGTAGCGATGCCGTCGCCGAGGAGCATCCCGAAGCTGCAGACGCTGAGCACCAGGACGGCGGGAAAGCGGAACAACAGGCCGAGGCCCAGCCAGTTCCGCCGGCCTCGGCCGGAGTCTGCAGGCGCGTCCGGAGATGCCGGGGCCAACGCCGGCAGGGCGAGGCAGATCGCGGACATGACCGCGAAGCTGGCGGCGTCGCAGCCCAGGGCGTACGGCGCGCCGATCGTGGCCACGATGACCCCGGCCATGGCGGGACCGACGATGTAGGCGAGTTCCCAGCCGGCTGACAGCAGCGAGTTCGCGGCGTCGAGCTGATCGTCGTCGAGCAGCCGGGCGACCAGGGCCGCCTCAGCCACCTCGGTGACCGAAGACAGCAGTGCGCTGACCGCCGCGATGCCATACAGGTCGGCGACCACCAGGTGATGTGACCACAGCAGGACGGGAACGGCGGCGATCAGCACCCCCGGGCCGCGTTGTCCACGGTCAGCAGCACCCGCGGCCGGTACCGGTCGATCAGCCGGCCGGCCACGGGCCCGCTCACGATCCGCGGCAGCCCGTAGCACATCAGGACCAAGCCGAGCTGGAACGCGCCAGCGATGCTCACCACCACCCAGGACAGTGTCACGGTGGTGAAGGCGTCGCCGACCCGCGAGATCATCATCCCGAGCCAGAACCGGCGGAACTCCGGGCGGCCGCCAGTGCGCTGCTCGATGTACTGACGCAGGAGGCTGATGGGCGCACGGCTCGCCGCTGGGCTCGCCGCGGCGAATACGGGATGCCGGTACCTGGTCACGAAAACCAGGTGAGCGTGCAGGACGAAGACACGGTGCCTGGCAGTGCACATTTCCCCGTATCCAGCCATTGAAGCGAATATTATAGCGAGATGCAGCTCCGGTACAACTACCGCCTCGATCCGTGGCCCTGGCGGGTAAGACCAGGACCTCGTGTTCCGGCGCAGCGCGGCGAAGCAGGAACCCGCCCGAAGCCACGCCGGGAAGCGGCGTGACAGGCGGGAACCTCCACCCCTCAAGGCGGAGAGGAGGTCGATGTGACACCATGGTGTGGGAAGACGTACTCGCCTACTGCCTGGCCAAGCCGGGCGCCTGGCAAGACGAACCCTGGGAGGGTGACGTCGTCGCCAAGGTCGGGAGCAAGATCTTCGCGTTCCTAGGCTCGGGCGAGACTCCCTCGGTCGGCCTGAAGTGCGGCGCCAGCCGGGATGACGCCGACGAATGGCTGCTGCGGTATCCGGATGACGCGCGGGTGATGCCCTACATCGGCCGGTCCGGATGGAACACCTTGCTGATCGGCGGCGCGATCGGAGACGACGAGCTCACCGAGGCCATCGATGCCTCCTATGCGACTGTTGTGAGCAAGCTGCCCAGGAAAGATCGCCCTTCGCCAGGAAGTCGTAACTTATGGAGGAAGCACCACGGATCGTTCGGACCAAAAGATCTTGATTTTTTGCCGGGTGGTCCGGACTTGGCCGTAACGTGGCTGGTGTGACCATGGACGACGATGTGGGGACGGGCTCGCCTCCGGGTATCCCGGTGTCGTCCGGGGCGCTCATTTTCGACCGGGCCGGGCGGCTGCTGATTCTCAAGCCGACCTACAAGTCCGGCTGGACGATCCCGGGGGGCGTGATGGAGGCGGACGGAGAGACGCCGTGGGATGCCTGTCGGCGCGAGGTACGCGAGGAGTGCGGGATCGAGGTGCACCGGGGACGGCTGGCCTGCATGGACTTCCGGCGCCCGCGGTCCGGGCGACCGGGCGGCATCAGGTTCCTCTTCGACTGTGGCCAGGTCGGCGCGATGGCGCTGAACGAGATCGTCCTGCAGCCCGAGGAGATCTCCGAGTACCGGCTCGCTGCGCTGCCGGGCGCACTTGAGCTGCTCCGCAAGCCGATCCGACGGCGGGTGCAGGCGGCCACCAGGCGCAAGCGCCTGGTGTATCTGGAGAACGGCCGCCCGGTATCCGGAGCCTGCTAGCTGAGCCTCGCGTTCGGGTGTGGCGACTGCTCAGTCTGCCTGGGGCGGTGCCGACCGGGTCTGGTCGTCCTCCGGCGAGCGGAAAGCCTCGGGGCCCACCTGGCCGAAAGGCTGGCTGAACGCCTGCGGGTCCACTTGCCCGAACGGCCGTCCGCCCGCCTGACCAAGGTCCTGCGGGGGCGGCTGATTGAAGGCATGCGGCTCGCCCTGGCCGAATGGCTGACCTGCCGGGGACGGCTGGCCGTAGGGCTGAGCGCCGCCCTGGCCGTAGGGCTGGCCGGTCGCCTGACCCAGGGCCTGCTCGACGACCTCACCGATGACCCGGCCGAGAATCTGCCCGCGTCCCGACCCGAACGCCTTGCCCAACGCCGATTGCACCCGGGCCGCGGCCTCCGGGGATAGGGGCACGTTGATGGGCCGGCCGTCCGGTCCGATCGTGATCGACGAGGAGGTGCTGATGACGTTGGGCCCGAACGTTGACGGCGCTCCCGCGTACTGGGGATCGACCTCCCCCGGGTCTTGCCAGTCTCCAGACTCGAGCTCTTCCCACAACACGACGAACTTGGTCGGATCGGTCCGGTCGAGCAGAACGGGGAGCGCCTGGTGCCCCGTCCAGCGCGCCGGATCTTCCATCTTGTGTTCGATCCTCGTCGCCGGAATGCCGGGAGCCGTGATGATACCGGCGATCCGGGTTCCCGTCTGCGACGGACGCGAGTGCCCGTCATGGAGCCCGATAACGCGGAGCACCCCGCGCTCGGGGTACTTGATGTTCCGCTTAGCTCGCCAGTCACCGATACCCATAAGGATCATGATGCCGGACTTCGATTTCAAATGTAACTAGGCGCCGGATCCTTCGAAAATCGCCGCGTAACTGAGATGCACGACGCCGGTGCGGTAGGTCTCTGAGCCGGTCAGCGTGAGCGGGACCTGGCCGCCGGGCTCGCCGAACAGGCGTTTGCCGCTCCTTCTAGTCGTGAGCGTCGAAGAATTCGGTCAGCACCGGGGCGATGGCCTGCGGCTTGACCATGTGGTTCTGGCCGGCCAGCGTCCGGTACGTCGCGTCGGGCAGGGCACCGGCGAGAGCGCGGGTGGCGTTGGTCATCCAGGCTGGGCTCTTCTCGCCGACCGCGACGAGCGTCGGCGTCTTGACCTCAGCCCACTGGGCAGGCATCAGCGGCCGTCCCCGCTGATGGTCTTGCATGAGCGCGATGTCGTAGGGCAGCGTGGCGGCAGCCGCCTTGAGCTTGGACCAGACCGGGATGACCGGCATCACCGCGGTGACAAAGGCGGGCGTGCCGACAAACCGCAGGAACATCTTGACCGCGGCCCCCCGGCGGCCGTCCGCGATGAGCCGGTTCAGCTCGTTCAGGTAGCCGTCGGGTATCGGTGAGCGGGTGTCATCGACGATGAACGGCGGCTCGTAGATCGCCAGCCTGCTGATCGCGGGAACCCGCTTGGCCGCCTCGAGGGCGAGCGCGGCGCCGGACGACGTCCCGTGCACAAATACCCGGTCTCCGGCCAGCGCGACCAGCCCCGCGAGGTCCTCGAGCTCCCGGTCCGGCGCATATGGCGGCGTGTTGCCGCTGTCGCCGCAGCCGCGGCGATCATAGGTATAAACGGTGAAGTGCGGCGCCAGCTGCCCGGCGAGCTTAGGCATCGGGCCGAACGACCGGCTGCACATGGCCCCGTCGACCAGGATCAGCGGTGGGCCCTGGCCTGCCCGGGTGTAGGCGATGGTGGTCCCGTCGGCTGATCGAACGGTGTTCATGAACACTCCCGTCAGTGGTTTTGCCGTCTATCGGGTGAGCGTGTGGGCAAGCCAGGATGCCCAGGCCTGCCGGGCAAGCGCCGGGTCGGCGTCCGGGGAGAACAGGTGGTGAGCCGCGATCACCGGCTTGCCGAAGCCGCGGAGGAACCGGTAGAGCGCGTCCGGCGTCCGGATGCCGATCGTGTCGGCGTTGGCAAAATAGACGACGCCTTCGGTGTGCTCAGCTCCGCCGACAGCGAAGCGGACGCGGTCACCGCGGCGTGCGGATCCGGTCAGGCCGAGCCCTCGGCGCAGCAACGTCAGCTCCAGGGCCCAGTCCGTACCCGGCGGCCCGAACGCCGTGACCGGTGCGGCGAACCGGCCGGCGAAGTGCGTCAGGTACTCGACCAAGGTCCGGAAGTACAACTCGCCGCCCAGCGTCATCGCTTCGAACTCATCGGCCCAGTCATCACCGGGCAGGAACCCGCTCGTGACCGTGCGCAGCACGGCGCTGCCGCCCGCCCGTCCCTCGATCAGGAACTCATAAGCGATGAACCGCCCATCGGGGGTTTCTCCGCTGCGATAGGCGAACCGGCGAGCCGGATCCCAGGCGGTGACCGCAAGCTCGGGGGCATATTCACCGAACACGGTCCGAACGGTTCCCCCGGTGCCTGGCTGCACCTCATTGCGGCCCATGAACCAGGAATCGATCCCCGGCCCGGTCGCGATCGCGGCGGCTGCGAGCTGCGTGTGGGGACGGGGCACGGAGTTGCGTGTGGGGCTGGCGCGGCCAAGCGGGCCAGTGGAACAGGTGATCCCGGGACCGTGCGCCCTTGTGGGCTGGGGACGTCGGCGAACGTTGTGACGGCGGGGCTGGGCCCGGAGATAGCGGTCAGCCCTGGCCCAGGTTCTTTTCGAGCTCCTCGCGGAACTGCTGGAATTGCGCGGGGCTCGAGGTGTATAGGGTCTCACCCGTCTTGGGGTTGACGGTGACGAAGTACAGCCAGTTCCCCGACGCCGGGTGCAGCACGGCCTGGATGGCCGCATTCCCCGGGCTGTCAATGGGGCCGGGCGGCAAGCCCTTGTGCCGATAGGTGTTGTACGGCGAGGGGCTGTTGAGCTGGGCGTCGGACGCGAGGATCCCGTAGGTGTTCAGGCCGTACAGCACGGTGCTGTCGAGTTGCAGCGGCATACCCTGCGCCAGGCGGTTGTCAATCACCCGGGCGATCTTCGGGTAGTCCGACAGCCGGCCACCCTCGGCCTGCACCAGGCTGGCCATGGTGATCACCTGCGCCTCGGTCAGGTGCACGCTCTTGGCGGCCGCGGACAGGTTGACGGCTGCCGCTTCGGTATCGAAGCTCTGCACCATGCCGCGCAGCACGCTGAGCGCGGTCTCGTGCGGCTGGATCTCGTAGGTGTCGGGGAACAGGTAGCCCTCGGGCTTGCCGTTCGCGGCCGCGGGCAGGTTGAGCGAGGCCGGGTCCGTGAGCACCTTGGCGTACGCGGCCATCGAGATGCCGGAATGGGCGCCGAGCCAGCCGACGGTCTGGCTCAGCCGCCAGCCCTCAGGGATCGTCACCTTGACCTGCACCAGGTCGTTCGGGTCGAGCAGCGCCGCGTAGGCCAGCGATGCCTTCATGTGCTTGCGCACCTTGTAGAAACCGGGCAGCAGGCCATCCGGATTCGAGCTGTGCTCAGCCGCGAGGACGAACGCGCGGGAGCTTGCGACCACGCCGAGCTTGGTCAGCGTCGGTCCGAGGCCGGTCGGCGTTTCATCCCCGGTCACCTGGACCACGACGCTCCCGGTACCTGAACCTGAGTAGTCCGCCGGGTGGTACTGGCTCTGGTATCGGCCGTAGACGTAGACGCCGCCGACCGCCAGCGGGACGAAGATGACCAGCAGCGCAGCCAGTGGGGCGATCCAGCGGTACCTCCGCCGCCGTGGGCCTCCGTTGTCCGGGCGGCGCGCCTGCCGGCTCCCCCGGCCACGGCCGCCGTAGCCGGCTGGCCCGCCACGATCGGGGCGCCCGCCGCCGGCGTCGGCGTCATCATAATCGCCGAAACCAGGGACGAACCGGCCCTCGCCTTCATCCTCGTCTTCGTACCGATCCTGCTCGCCGCGCCGGTCCCGGGGGTACAGCTCCTCGCCGCCCGCACCGCGAGGGTTCTCCCCAAAGCTGGCCGTCGCGGGCTGCCCGGCAGTCCATGCCCCGGCTTCCGGGGCTTCGGGATGGGACAGCCGCTGGGTCCGGCGCCACAGCGAGTCATCGGGTCGCCGTTGATCAGACCGGGGGTCGTCGTACCGAGGCTCGTGATGCACCGGCTCGTAGCCGGGCGGCAGCGACCCAAGGTAATCCTCCGGCGGGCCGCCTTGAGCGCCCGGGATGCCGCGGGCCCCCTGGTTCCGGCGGGGGTCCGGCCCCAGGCGGGGGTCCGGCCCCAGGCGGGGGTCCGGCCCCAGGCGGGGGTCCCGAGGCGGTCTCCAGCCTGGCGACCAGCCGTTTCCGTTGTCACTCACGCGGGAGTTCCCCCTTTGATGGTCACTAGCTGGCCTAGGGG
>JBEKKH010000448.1:0-6710 GCA_050010815.1 Streptosporangiaceae bacterium
ATGGGCTTCCCCGTAGGTCACGTACCTTCGGTGCGTCACGGACAGGCCCACGTGCTGATCACTGCTCACAAGGCTCCCTCCTGCGGGACGAGATCCGGCTCCTGCGGGACGAGGTCTGGCGCGACGAGATCGGAGGAGGCGAGGGCGTGCACCAGGTAGCTCGCCACCTCACCCGGCGTGGTGCCGCGGCTGAAGATCTTGTCCACGCCGAGGTCGCGCGCGGCGGCCGGATCGAACCGCGGTCCCCCCGCCACGAGCAGCGGCCGCTGCTCGCCGAGCTCGCGGCGGAACGCCTCGGCCATCTCGCGGGTGTTCGACAGGTGCGCGTCGCGCTGGGTGACCACCTGGCTGACCAGCACGGCGTCGGCATGCTCGGCTTCGGCCCTGGCCACCAGGTCGGCCACGCCGACCTGGGAGCCCATGTTCACCACCCGGATCTCCCGGTAGTACTCCAGCCCCTTCTCCCCCGCATGCCCCTTGACGTTCAGGATGGCGTCGATGCCCACGGTGTGCGCGTCGGTGCCGATGCAGGCACCCACCACGACCAGCTTGCGGCCGAGCGCCGAACGGATCCGCAGGTTCACCTCCGCCGCCGGGAGCAGCGGGAACTCCCGCTCGGTCACGGTCACGGCGGACAGGTCGACCACGTGGCTGACCCGTCCGTACACGATGAAGAACGTGAAGTCAGGCCCCATCCCCTTGGCGTGCACGACCATCGCCGGGTCCAGGCCCATCTTCGTCGCCAGCTGAAGCGCGGCGCCCTCGGCCCGGGCCCGTTCGGTCTCGTCACCGAACGGCACCGGCAGCGTGAACGAAAGCTGCACCCGCCCGTCTCCGGTGGTGTCGCCGTAGGGCCGCACGATGCCGATTTTTCCGGTCACGCTCATGGGCTCACCTCCGCCTCAAGCATCGATGCCGCGGGGTTGAAGTAGCCTTCGGCCCGCTGCACCACACCGTCCAGGCCGCGGCCCCCATCGGGCGACCGCTTGGTCACCCCGAACGTTCCCTCGGCGATCGCGGTCAGCAGGCCCTGCGAGCCGATCACGCGGAGCAGGTCGATGGCCTCGGTGAGCACCTGCCGGGCCCGCTGGGCGACGAAGCCGTCCGGTTCTGGCCGGAACGAGGCGCCGAGCTGCCCGGCGGCGCGCCGCACGTAGCGGACGTTCTCCAGGGCCAGGTCGCGGTCGGACAGGAACGGCGTGTGGATACCCTCCGTCATCATGCCGATGAGCAAGATGGACTGATCGGTCATCACGCCGGCCAGGTTGAAGAACGCGTCAAGCAGGTAGCCGGCGAACACGTTGCCGGTCATGTGCTTGGTCGGCGGCATGTACTTCAGCGGCGCGTCCGGGAACAGCTCCCTGATCAGCAGCGCATGGGCCAGTTCGAGCAGGAACGAGTCGGGCACCTCGGGGTTGATCTCGAACGCGTGTCCCAGTCCGAGCTGGCTCATCGCCAGGCCCGCCTCACGGCCGAAGTACTCGTTCAGCAGCTGGGACACCACCACCGTGTGAGCCGCGTCCACCGCGTCGGCGGTGGTCAGGTAGTTGTCCTCGCCTGTGTTGATGACGATCCCGGCCCGCGCGTGCACCTGCCGGGAAAAACGCTGGTCGATGAACGTCCGGATCGGGTTGATGTCGCGGAAGATGATGCCGTACATGCAGTCGTTCAGCATCATGTCAAGACGCTGCATACCCGCGAGGGCCGCGATTTCAGGCATGCAAAGCCCGGAGGCGTAGTTGGTCAGGCGGACATAACGGCCCAGCTCGCGCGACACGTCATCCAGCGCGGCGCGCATCAGCCGGAAGTTCTCCTGGGTGGCGTAGGTGCCCGCGTAGCCCTCCCGGGTGGCGCCTTCGGGTACGTAGTCGAGCAGCGACTGCCCGGTCGACCTGATCACGGCGATGATGTCCGCGCCTTCGCGTGCCGCCGCTTGCGCCTGCGGGATGTCCTCGTAGATGTCCCCGGTCGCGACGATCAGGTAGATCCATGGCATCGGCGGGTCCGAGGTGGCGGCAATCATCTGGTCCCGCTCGGCCCGCCGGGCATCGATCAGGGAAATTCCCTTTCCTACCGAACGGTCCGCCGCTCGACGAGCAGCGTCACCGTCATCGCCCGCGGGGAGACGGAACTTGGCCAGGCCCGCTGCCGCGTCCACGGCCAGCGTGCGCAGGTCGGGGTAGCCTCCGGTCAGCAGCGCGTCCCAGGCCGGCAGGGCCACTCCGTGCTCCAGCCCGACCGACTCGCGGATCGCGTCGGTGAGCTGGTTCACCCAGGGCTTGCCGTCGGAGTCCGCTCCGTCCAGCCCCGCCAGCCGGAGCACGGCGCGTTCCACCGACACGGTGGTGTGCGTCCGCGCCAGCTCGGTCACCGGCTGCCCGGCGCGCCGGGCCAGCTCCCGGGCCTGACGCACGAGCACCGGGTCCAGGTTGAGCTTGCCCGTCACGGTCGGCTCCCTTCCGCTGCCTCGGGCCGAACGCCCGGTCCCGACAGGCGCCGCTCGAACAGGGCGCGCAGCCCGGGCGTGGAGCGGATCAGGTCGAGCGCAAGCTCCGCGTGACCCGGTACGTACCCGTTTCCCACCAGCATCGTCACGTCGGCCGCGAGCCCTTCGGCACCGAGCGCCGCGGAGCTGAAGGACGTGGCCATCGAGAAAAATATCACCGTCCCGCCCGGGGCCGTGGACAAGATGGCGCCCCCCTCGCAGCCCGCGACGTCGACGCACACGACGGTGACATCGGCGGGTCCGCCTGAGGCCTCTACCTGCGCGGCCAGCCCGACCGGGTCTCTGGCGTCGGCCGTGACGATCACGTCGACCAGGGGTCCGGCGGTCTCGCGCAGGAGTTCGGCCTCGGCCTCGGCCGGGACGACGCCGATGATCTTGGCGGCGCCGGCCTGGCGGGCGGCGGCGGCGGACAAGGAGCCACTCTTGCCGGCCGCACCGATGATGAGCACCACTGACCCGTTCTTGACATGGCGCTGGGTCAGTGCAGGCGCACCGCAGACGTCCAGCACGGCCAGGGACAGCGGGATCGGGAGGTCGTCCGGGAGGATCGCCGCTATGGATCGGGCGAAGAGGATGGCGTGACCTTCGCAGGGGACTTGCTCGGACTGGCCGTCCCAGCGCTCCAGGGAGTCGGTGATGGTCAGCGGGGTCAGGGTGAGGGAGACCAGGGTGGCGATCCGCTGCCCAGGCGTGAGGCCCAGCGGGGAATCGGGGCCCGCTTCTGCGACCGTGCCGGTCAGCATGCCGCCCGAGCCGGTCACGGGGTTCTGCATCTTGCCGCGAGTGGCGATAATGTCGAGCACCGCCGCCCTGATCTTGTCCGGATGGCCGGCGTGGGATTCGCGGAGCTGGCGGTAAGACGCGGCGTCCAGGTTCAGCCGGTCCACCTGGACCCGGACTTCGCTGGAGCCGATGGCCGGGCTGGGGTCCAGCTGCCAGGCGGCCTGCGGGAGTACGCCGGGTGGATCGATCACCCGGTGCAATCCGAGGGATGACCCCGCCGCGGGAGGCCGTCCGGGTGACGATGGACCTGCCTTCCTGTTCATGCGCGCGTTTCCTTCCTTCCCGCCGATCAGCAAGATTTGCTGCTTTGATATCCGCCCACCGTATCTTCTTAAGCAGAATGCCGGAAGGTGACGAAGATAGTCCGGCGAGGGACCTATCGCGGCAATGATGTACGCCTGGGCCGGGACGGGCGCGCCGGGCTGGGCGGGTGCGCGGCAGCCGGACTCCTGGTCGTCCGCCGGGCCAGGAACAGCGCGGCGGCCGCGGCTATGGCCAGCGCCACCGCCAGGATCTCCGCGATCGCCGCCATCCCCAGGCTGGCGGCGATGCCGGAACCTATGCCGCTGGTCTGGCCCTGCATGTTGATCAGCCGCGGCGCGATCACCAAGCCGGCCACCGTCCCGCAGGTCACACCGAGTGTGGTGAGGATCATGGTGTTGGCCACCAAGGTGGCGGTCACCTGGCGCGGCGTGAGCCCGATGGCCGCCAGCACGCCCACCTCGTGCCGGTGGTCCCGCATCCCGACCACGGTCGCGGTGAGCAGGTTGGCGAGCCCGATGACCGCCAGGATGATCACAGAAACCGCGATCACCACCTTCATCACCCTGAGCCCGCCCACCGGGTTGGCCACCACCTGCACGTCAACCTGGTCATGCGACTGGATGAGCAGCCTGGCCCGGGCCGCGGCCGCCGACACGCCGGGCTTCAGGACCAGGAAGTTAAGCAGCTGAGGCGGCGCGCTGCCCGCCTCGTTCAGCGCATCAAGGCCAAAGTCGAGCACGTCCCCGTTGTTGTCAGGTTCGATGGTCCGGCCCACGATGTGCAAGATCACCGGCACGCCGTCGATCGTCGGCGAGATCCACGCGCCCACCTTGATGTGCATCAGGTCGAGGAAGCCCTGGCCCGCGACCGCCTCGTTGGCCGCGTGGAACATCCGGCCCTGGACCACCTGGAGCGGATAGGGCCTGCCCGAAGAGCCCATGGCCCGGGCGATGAAGGTGCCGTTGTCACCGGGCAGCAGGGTGTCGAACTCGGCCCCCGGATAATGCGCAAGCACCTGGCTGTCCTGACTGATCAAGGCCATCATCTGTTTGTTGTCCAGGCCTCCCTGGCTGACGGTGACCGCCGCGGCCAGGCCGATCTTGCCCGGGTCGCCGGTAAAGCCGTCGATCGTCGACCAACAGGTCAGGGCGATCGCGATCATCACCATCGGAATGGCCAGGCCGAACACGGTCAACGCCGCGGACAGCCGCCGGGTCAGCGAGTCTCTGGCCCCGAGCACCAGCGCGGCGGGCAGGTGGACGAGCAGGCCGAGCCGGGCGAGCAGCGACAGGTGCCCGCGCGGCGGGCTCGGCTGGACGGCGACGACCGGTGAGGTCCGGCCCGCCCACCAGGCCGGGATGACGGTAGCGATCGCCACGGTGAGCACGGTGCCCACCCCGATCAGCGCGATCCAGGCGCCGGGCAGCGCAGCGAGGCTCACCGGCGTGCCGTCCGGCGGCCTGACGAACTCCGGTGAGGTCATGATCCGGGCCGCGACCAGGCCCAGCCCGGCGCCCACGGCGCCGAGCAGAGTCTGCTCGGCGAGCAGCATCCGGACCACCTGACCGGGGGTGAACCCGAGCGCCTTCAACATCGCGATGTCCTGGCGCTGCACCAGGACACGGCCCGCGGTGACGTTGGCGATGGCGCAGGGCGCGGCCACCAGGGCGATAATCCCGAACAGGGCGAGCAGCAGCCCGAGTAGCCGGTCATTGCTGGCCATCGAGTTCTGCACCTGCTGCCAGGTGGAGTACCGCTCGACGGCCGAGTTCTCACTCGAGCCGTTGTACAGATTCCAGATGGTCTGGACGACCTGGCCGGTGGCAACGGCGGAGTTGTCGTAGAGCTGCAGTCCGACGACCATCTGGGTCTCGCTGGCGCTGGGCTCCACCCGGGTCAGCAGCTTGTGCTGAACCCAGATCAGGCCGGGTGTCCACTGCGGGTAGAAGCCCTGGTCAGCGGTGTCGGCGATGCCGATTACCGTCATCGGCACGATGGTCCCGTCGATGCCGTCCACCACGATCCGGGTCCCCACTCCGGCGTGCACGGCCTGCGCGAATGACGCCTCGAGGACCACGCCGTCCGGCGCCGCGGACCGCAGCCAGCTTCCGGCCACGACGAACGGGGCGGACATCGCGGGCAGGGCCGGCGTCATGGCCTGGAGCTCGACCGGCGACTTCACCGCGCCCTGCTCCAGCGTGGCCGACGCGGCCTGGTAGGGCTGGGCGACCGCCTTAATTCCCGGCATGGAGCGCAGCTCGGTCGTGTTAGTGCCGTTGGCGAAGTAGACAAGCACGTCCGCGCCGCGGGTCCGGGCGAACAGCTGCTGCCAGGGGTTGACCGCTCCCTGGAGCAGCATGGTGGCGAGGAACAGCGCAGCCACCACCCCGGCGACGACGCCGATCGTGATCAGGGCCTGGCCCCGGCGGGCACGCAGGTCGGCGCGCGCCCACCGGAGCGTGCCCCGCATCAGCCTCTCAGCTCCAGGACGTCGGCGACGCCGTTCGCGCTGTGCGGTACGGACACGATCCTGGCGTCGTCGGCCACCATCCCGTCGAACAAGTTGATCACCCGGTCGGCCAGGCTTGCCACCCGGGCGTCGTGGGTGACCATCAGGATCGCCTGGCCGCCGGCATGCGTCCGGCGGAGCAGCCGGAGCACGTCCCGGGTGTTCGAGCTGTCCAGGTTCCCGGTCGGCTCATCGGCCAGCAGCAGGCTCGGCTCGTTGGCCAGCGCGCGCGCCAGCGCGACGCGCTGCTGCTCCCCGCCGGACAGCCGGGCGGGGGCCACGCCCGCCTTGTCCGCGATGCCGAGCTCGGCCAGCAGTTCCTCCCGGCGTCTCCTGGCCTGCCGCGGCGTCGCCCCGGCCAGCAGCGCGGGCAACTCCACGTTGTCCGCCACCGTCATGTTCGACAGCAAGTTGAAGAACTGGAACACGAACCCCACGTGCCGACGGCGCAGGACCGCCCAGCTGGCCATGGACAAGCGGTCCACGCGCTGCCCCCGCAGCCAGATCTCGCCGCTGGTGGCCGGCTCAAGGCCGCCAAGGACGTGCAGCAGGGTGGACTTACCCGAGCCGGACGGCCCCATGATGGCGACGAACTCGCCGATGCCCAGCTCGAAGTCCACCCCTCGCAGGGCTTCTACCGCGATCCCG
>JBEKKH010000449.1:0-6699 GCA_050010815.1 Streptosporangiaceae bacterium
CGCATGTTGCAGGTCCGCGGCGGCAGGGCTCTGAGCAGCGACGACAACGAGCGCCACACTTGGCTGAGGTGTTGCAGAAGCTCTCGGTGAAGCGTTTCACTGCCACGTCATGCAACGGGCTGAGGACCCCTGGAGAAGCCGCCCGCCACGGCATCAGCGCACTCGACGCGCTCATCCTCGCCGCCCAGGGCACCCCTTTCATCCCCGGCGACGCGTAACGCACACCCCTATCCACAGCCAGCTACCCAGCGCACACCAGGCACTACAACAGCTGCCGAACCTATCCAGTTACATCTAGTGATAGTTGCAAGAGTCGCGGGTAATCAATTTCATCAAAGGCATTCTGGATGCTATTCGTAATATAAGCCCGGACGAATATTTGCGGGGAAAGGTAGAGTCATCGATCAACTTCAAAATTCCGTCGGGTGCGTCCTCATCAAATTTGCCTTTTGGCAGCCCAAATAAACAACGAAGGAAAGCCTGAGGCCAAACGGCGGTAGCCAGTTACCTACACGCCCTCGACGCTTTATCTTGTCGAGTAAGAGTCCGCGACACCCTTTGTCGTCGGGAGAGTGTCGTGTGAGGATTGATGCTGTTGCCGGTGATCTTGATCATTTCCTATCAATGGGAAGAAGAGAATACGGCGGTGCCAGAGGCCCAGTGGCTCGCCAAGAAGCGGTATAGGGCTGTCTGCTAGTGATGCCTGCGCTGGATATGCTGGCCACGGAAAACTTTAGATACAGAATCGGTCGATCTGAGTGCCATCTCCTGGTAAGAAGAGCGGCGTGTAAACCGTAAATATTCGGCCTGCGGCTACTTCGAAGAGACCGCGCCCTGCCGGCGATCACCCGGCGTGACAGCTATCGCGCCGACTGGACGGCCATCGCCGGGAGCACGTTTCGCGAAAGGGCTTTTTCGTCCTATAGCGCGGGCCGTCCGCGACCCGGTTGTGCGCGGGGGCCAGCCCCGCACCGGGCCGGGCCGCCCGCGGGCGCGGCGGCCTGCGGCCCGACGTGCCGGTACCCTGGCGCCAGGAGCTTCGCGCTCCTCCCGGGCCGCCTGTTACCTTTCGCCGGGTCCGGGCGGTCCGGCTTTTTGGTCGGCCCGGACCACGCCTTCACGCTGTGATCCCGAAATTCGGGATCACCCAGATCCGGTCCAGATTTTCGGGTTGACCTATGCCTACGTACATCTGAGCAGGCAAAATATCCGCCGATCTGCACGCTCGTCTGGGGCGTGCGGCGGAACTTTGCCTCGCGCCCAGATTGGGATAATCGGCGCGCCTGCCGACGCTCTGTCATGTACGCGGTGGTGAAGGTGCGCCGTTTCGGCTGGAACGACCGCGGGCCGTCCGCAGAGGGGCCGCCCGGCGCCCTTGATCCTGACACAGAGGGACCCGGCTGCGCTGATCCGGCCGTCTTGCAACCTAATCGTGGAAAGTTTCCGTGGCTGAGTTGAACCTGGCGACACCTTTTTACGTGCTATTTGTGCAGGTCCTGCTAATCCGGTCGACGCAAATGTATAAGGAGTTCTCATGAGACCCAGCGTCACCGTCAGAAACGCGATTGTGGCCGCCACCGCCCTTGCCCTCGCGGGCATCCCCGGCCTCGCAAACGCCTCCACCACCTGGACCGTCGCCCACCCGCCGTACACGGCAGTAGACAATGTCCCCTACGCACCGCTCAATGCCATCACGGCCATCTCCGCGACCAACGTCTGGACGGTGGGCCAGGACTCAGGAACCCCGCAAATCAATCACTGGAACGGCAGTAAATGGTCGCAGAGTGCGCTGCCCTCAGGCCCGTGCAGCGTGTTCGAGGCCGACTGCGCGCTCACCGGAGTCAGCGGCGACTCGGCCAGCGACGTGATCACCATCGGCGAAGGGACCATCCCCACCTCTTCTGGCTGGGTCACCGAGGCCCTCGCGTACCGCTGGGACGGCACGGCGTGGTCACAGCTGACCGTGCCGAGCAGCGTGACCTACGACGAGATGGAGCACATCCAAGCATTCTCGCCCACCGACGCCTGGGCGGTCGGTGTCGGCAGCAACGCGACCACGGGCGCGACGGTCGCCACGGCACTGAACTGGAACGGCGCTACCTGGACCCAGGTCGCCACACCGGTGTCCACCACCAACGACCTGTCCGTCAACGCGATCTCCGGTACGTCGGCCAGCGATATCTGGGTGGTCGGCGAGACGGTGACGCCCGGCTACCACAACCGCCAGTTCACATCCGTGATCATGCATTACAACGGGTCGTCGTGGACGCAGATGACGGCACCGGACAACAGCGGGCTGCTGGACGTCGACGCCGTATCGCCCACGGACGCGTGGGCCATCGCAGCCGACGGTTCCGTGCTGAAATGGAACGGCGCGGCCTGGACCGTGGTGACCCAGCTCGCGCAGGGCAACACCGCGATTGCCGCCCTGTCGGCGACCGACCTATGGGTTGCCGGCGTCGTCTCGCTGACCCGCTACAACGGGACCAGCTGGACTTCCACGCCGGACCCGGCAGGCGTGAACGCGCTGACCGGGCACGCCGTCCTGTCACCCAGCGACATCTGGTTCTCCGGCTACTACTACCCGTCGAACGCCGTCACGGCGCCAGCAGTGCTGGGGACAACCGCGGGCTGAGGCTCACTTCTCACCGGCGCGGCGTCAGGGGCGGGCAAGTCGATCCTGAACCAGGCGACGAGGCCGCGCCCCGTGCCGCGCTGGGATCCGCATGCGCTGGAGAGCTTCCTGACCAGGTAGAGGCCGCGCGGGTGGCTAGCTGACCGGGACAGGCCGCCGTCCCAGGCACTTCCCCATCCTCGTTCCTGATGCATGTCCGTTTCATTCAAGACACCGTTGGTATCGCGCACCGATCATTGCCTGCAGCACTCCCGCCAGAGAATGAGGAACCCGACTATGAAGCCACGTATCCATGTCATCACCCTTGCGGTAGTTAGCGCCGACGCCGACCTTAACCGCGTCGAGTCGGCAGGATCGGCCATGCTGGGGACCGCGAGTCGCACAGCGTGACGATCGCTGGTCGCGGCGGTCGCGCGAGATCCGATCTGATCGGACGACCGGTGTCGGTGCGGCTGCGCGGAACGGCTCAGACCCGGGAGTTATGCACCGGCGGCAGCACTCCGCACTGTGAACGGCAGCGCGGAGACGGTACTATATGTTGTACCACTTCTGAAGGGCTGACTGCCATGTCTATCACCGCGAGCGAGGCGCGCAAGGGACTCTTCCCCCTGATCAAGAAGGTCAACGAGGACCACGACGCGATCGAGATCGTCTCCAGGCACGGCAACGCCTTCCTCGTCTCCGCCGAGGACTACGCTGCCCTGCGCGAGGGCGCCTACCTGCTGCGCTCGCCGGCCAACGCCCGCCGGCTGCTCAGCGCCTACGAGAACGCCTTGAACGGCATAAGCACCGCCGAGCATGCCCTGCTCGACCCCGACGCGGAGGCCGGCAGCACCCGGTGAGGCTGGTATTCGAGGATCAGGGCTGGGAGGACTACACATCCTGGCTCAAGACCGACCGCAAGATGCTCGCCCGGATCAACAAGCTGATCGAGGACGTCCGGCGAGATCCGTTCACCGGCATCGGCAAGCCTGAGCCGCTGAAGTACCACCTGCCGGGGGCATGGTCCCGGCGGATCGACGACGAGCACCGCCTCGTCTACATCGTCACCGAAGCAGAGATCATCATCCTCGCGGCCCGCTACCACTACTGAGCTCACTGCGGACCGGCGCGCAGATAATCGCCTGATATGCGCGCCATGCATGCGGCTCGCATCCGACAGTTCTCGAGCGCCGAATCGGCAGTTATGAGTGGTTTGTTTTATCAGTGTACGTTTCGTTCGTCACGGTGCGTCAATCCCGGCCTGGCCGCAGGGGTAGCTGGACGGGCGGCTGACCAAGTCGGTTACCGGCCGCCGCCGGCCACTCACCTGATCAGCCAGCCCAACCAGCTGCCCCTGCGGAGGGTCGGGAATGACGCACCGTGACGAACGAAAGATGCGCCGGGATCAACCCGCCCATCCTCCCTGCCGAATCGGCTCGCAAGCTGACCGGCGGTCCATGGGCCGGAGGTGCGCGCAGAACACCCGGTTCGGCAGCGGCAGCCGATTAGTGCGCTCCGCGCGGTCTGGGCACCCCATCTGGCTGGACTGGATAAGAGAGCGGTTTGACCACTCCGGCTCCCTGATCACCGTGTTGGAGGAATGCCTCGCCTAGGTTCAGAGTTGCCTGTTGACGAGGTGGAGTCTTTTACCTGCCGTCAGGGCGTGCGGCGTTGGACGGCTTGGAACTGCAGCGGCTTCTTTTGCCCGGGCGAAGTGGATAGAGGGAGAGACAATGACTGACGGTCCCATCCGGCTCGACAACGTCACGAGGGCAGCCGTGGACTCGGGGCGGCTCGTTCACCTGACCACCATCAACCCCGACGGCACCCCCCAGGTGACGTGCGTCTACGCTGGCTGGGATGAAGACGAGATCGTCGCAGGTCATCTCGCTGACCACCTGAAGCTGCGCAACATCCGGCGTGACCCGCGGGTGACGCTATCGGTCGAGTCCGATGTCCCATTCGAAGGATTCAGCCCCTACCTGGTGATCAAGGGAGTTGCCCGTGTCGAGGAAGGCGGGGCGGTAGACGTGCTCCGGAAAATCACTAGCGGCCGGTTCCCGCCCCCTGGAGACAACTACCCCGCGGGCTTCGTGACGCGCATCTCGCCACGCAAGATCTCGGGCACCGGCCCGTGGGGCCTTGCCGATTGAGCGTCCAGCCAACTGCGACGCGGGCAAGCTCAGCCCGCGGAAAGCCGCCAGGTCCACTGGCCCCGCAATAGCCACGGACGCCGTCCGCCGTAAGTCCGTGGACACTGCGGCCGCCAGCGTGTTCAGGCAGTACCTATCGGCGGGTTCCGGCGGCATGGCTTCGGCGGGTGGGATGACGTACGGTGACGAGCTCATGAGGGCCAAGACGTGGCCGGTGCGCGGAGTCCACGCTAAACCGGCCTCGCCGTTTCAGGCCAGGCCGAGCATCGCCGTTCCCGGGTTTGCTGAGTCCTGGCTGAGGAAAGCGTGAGCGGCGCCGGCCCGGAACTCCTGTGTGCTGATCCTGCCGTCCCCGTCTTGGTCCAGGCACTGGAAGGCGGCGAGGACGACCTCATCGCCCACGTTGGCCAGATGGAATAGCTGGGCATACTCTGCCTGCTCGATGAACCCGTCGCCGTCTATGTCCATCGCATCGGCCACGATCTCGAACAGCCTGCTGAGCTGCTGTAACGGCACCGTCGGATATCAGAACCGTCCGAATACCTGTAGTCCGGATGCGTGCCCGAACGATCCGGATGCTCATTTCCTGCGGTCTCTTGGCTCGTCGAACAGGGGCGCTGTCTCCGTTCCGGCCGGCGTGCGGCGAAACGTGACGCGTTTCGTGACGGTCCCGGCTGTGGCGAGCACCGCGAGTTCAGCGACGAGCCGGTGCAGTGCTGCCGCGGTGTCGGCAGGACGCATACGGCGCGCGGCGCCGGGGGACGCGAACAGTGCCTGCTGCCCGCTTGCGGTATCGGCCATGGCGGCGGTCAGCTCGCCGATCTGCTGGCGGATCTCGGTCGCGCGTGCGTGCCGGGCCGCTGCGGTGGGCGGGAGCGGCGGTCCCGCATCGCCGGCGCGCGTACCGGAACGCTGGCGGTCCCGGTAGGCCTTCGCTTTGCACGCGCCTGAGCAGTACCGGAGCCTGCGTCCGCCGCGCTGCCTGTCGCGACCGGGCAGCAGGCTGCCGCAGGCCGGGCATCGGCCGGCCGGGTTCATGTCCGGGCCGGCGTTTCGTGACGTGACGGAACAGTTCCGGGCTGGCTTGCCCTGCGGCTGACGTCGGCCGCATAGGTCATCCAGTCGCCGGCGGAGATGCGCTGCCAGGCGACGGCGACATCGATGTGGATGCCGAGCATGCGGGCGAGCAAGGCCGCGGGCAGTTCGGTGGCGAGCTGGAAGAGTGCGGCGGAGCGTGCCTGGCCGGGTCTGATGTCGAGATCTTTGAGGCGCTGTCCGAGGTGGGTGGCGCTGATCGGGCGGCCGGGCTGGCCTCCGGGGAACAGCCAGGGCGAGGGGTGCCCGGTGCCGGTGGTAGCGTGTCCGCGTTTGCCGTCCAGGAGCTGGCGGGTGAGGCCGGCGACGGGTTCGGGCAGGGTGATGGGCGCCGATCCGAGGCGGATGCGGACCGTTGTGCCGTCGATGGTGATCTGGTCGGTGGTCAGCCGGCTGATCCTGGCGACAGGCTGGGCATAGAGCAGGACGAGGAGACCGGCGAGGCGGTCCCGGCTGCCGATCGAGTCGTCGTGCAGGAGGCGGCGGGCTGCCTCCCAGCGGCCCTGCTCGTCCAGCACCTGGGTGGGGCCGTGCCAGCGGATAGCGGGGAAGGACAGCGTGGTGAGCCGCTGGCCGGCGCTCCATCGGACGAAGTGTCCGGCCTGGTAGCGGTGGGAGGCCTCCCCGCTGGTCAGCCACCGTTCGAGGTCGCCTTGGCAGCAGGTCGTCAGGGTCAGGTTCTGGCTGGTGAGCCAGTCGAGCAGGGCGACGGCGGCCCGTGTGTGCTGGTGCACTACGGCGTATTGCTGGATCGTTGCGGCGTGGCCGCCGGTGCGGCGGCGGAGCCGGCGCAGCAGGTGCCATACGGCGTAGCGGTGGAGGATCTGACGCTGG
>JBEKKH010000450.1:0-6691 GCA_050010815.1 Streptosporangiaceae bacterium
CCCGGACACCGAAGCGGTCTTCGAAGTCGGCGACGGCCGCGGTGAGGTCGGGGGCGGCATAGATGAGGTGGTCAACCAGCATGTAAACCTCGCTTAGGCACCTGTAGCTCCATTCTCTCGCGCAGGTCGCGGCGCAGCACCTAATCCGCCATCCGTGCTGAATAGCGGAGGCTGGCGTCCCCTGTGTCACGTGCGCCTCAGGGTGCCGTATGTCATCGTCGGCGCGGGTGTTCACGGCCTGTCCACGGCCTGGCACCTGGCCCGGGAGCTGCGCGCTCGCGGGCTCGGCGGAGGCGAGGACATCCTGGTGCTCGACAAGCGGGGTCCCGGCGCGGGCGCGTCCGGGATCGCCTGCGGCACGGTCCGCAACAACTACTTCCAGTACTTCCAGCCGGCGAATCGCGAGCTGATGGCGCATTCGGTGTCGGTGCGGGAAAGCGACCCGGCGGCCTTCTCCTATCATCCGGTCGGCTTCCTGCAGATCGCGCCGGAGGCGATGACGCAGGACGTGGCGGGCGTCCGGGTGACCGGGTTCGGGCTGGCGGGGGGCGGTGACCGCGGTCGAAACCGACCAGGGCACCGTGGCGTGCGACCGCCGAAGCCCCATCCGCCTCGCATTCCGGGCACCTTCGTGATCGATGACGTGATCGCGGATATTATCCCGCACTTTCCGCGGATTTAGCCGCAGACGGCAACTCCCCGCCCCGTCACGAGAGAGCCGGGTCCCTCCTAACGGGGTGGATATGGCTTACGGGGTGGATCCGGTACCCCCTGGGGCCCCTGATCCACCCAAGAAGCCGGATCCACCCCGCCCGGAGGTGTTACCGGCGGGATGCGTGAGAGCCGAGCGTCCGCTGATGCGCCGCACCGGGAGAGGTCAGAGCTGGGTCGTCGCCGCGGGCAGCGATCTTGCTGCCGTCCCTGGAGGGGCTCTGGCGGTTGTCACACCCGCCCGAGGTCAGAGCATCGGCAGGTAGCGGCTTAGTTCGTACTCGGTGACCTGGCGGCGGTACTCCTGCCACTCCTCACGCTTGTTCCGCAGGAAGAAGTCGAAGACGTGCTCGCCCAGCGTCTCGGCGACCAGTTCGCTGTCCTGCATTACCTTGATGGCCTGGTCCAGGTCCTGCGGCAGCGGCCGGATGCCGAGCGCACGGCGCTCGGCGGAGGTCAGCGCCCACACGTCGTCCTCGGCGCCGGGCGGCAGCTCGTAGTCGCCCTCGATGCCCTTGAGCCCGGCCGCCAGGATCACCGCGAACGCCAGGTACGGGTTGCAGGCGGCGTCCACCGAGCGGAACTCGACCCGGGTCGCGTTGCCCTTCTGCGGCTTGTACATCGGCACCCGGACCAGGGCCGACCGGTTGTTGTGCCCCCAGCAGACATAGGCGGGAGCCTCTCCCCCGGCGCCCGCGGTCCGCTCAGCCGCTCCCCACAGCCGCTTGTAGGAGTTCACCCACTGGTTGCAGACGGCGGTGATCTCGGGCGCGTGCTGCAGCAGCCCGGCGATGAACGCCCGGCCGGTCTTGGAGAGCTGGAACTCCGCCCCGGCCTCGTAAAACGCGTTCTTGTCGCCTTCGAAGAGCGACACGTGGGTGTGCATACCGGAACCGGGGTGATCGGTGAACGGCTTCGGCATGAACGTCGCGTAGACGCCCTGCTCGATCGCCACTTCCTTCATCACGAGCCGGAACGACATGATGTTGTCCGCCGTGGTGAGCGCGTCGGCGTAGCGCAGGTCGATCTCCTGCTGGCCGGGCGCGCCCTCGTGGTGGCTGTATTCCACCGAGATGCCCATGGACTCCAGCATCGTGATCGCCGTCCGGCGGAAGTCATGCGCGATGCTGTGCGGGGTGTGGTCGTAGTAGCCGCCGGTGTCGATCGGCCTCGGCTTGTCGCCCGGCTCGGGCCGCTCCCGGAGCAGGAAGAACTCGATCTCCGGATGCGCGTAGAAGGTGAACCCGAGATCCGAGGCACGGCTCAGGTTGCGCTTGAGCACCCAGCGCGGGTCCGCGTACGACGGTGACCCGTCCGGCAGCAGGATGTCGCAGAACATCCGGGCCACCCCCGGGTACTCGCCGCGCCACGGCAGCAGCTGGAACGTCGACGGATCCGGCCGGGCGATCATGTCCGCCTCGTAGACCCGCGCGAACCCCTCGATGGCGGAGCCGTCGAAACCGATCCCGTCGGCGAACGCGCCCTCGAGTTCGGCTGGTGCGACGGCCACCGACTTCAGCGTGCCGAGGACGTCGGTGAACCACAGCCGGACGAACCGGATGTCACGTTCTTCGAGCGTGCGCAGCACGAACTCTTCCTGCCTGTCCACGGTAATCACCTTAGACGTTCCCCATCGCTTGATAAGCCTTCAGCGACGTCGACCCGGTAAACACCTCGCGGGTGCGCTGCGCGTATCACCCGAGTTTGCCCGGCCGGTGTTTCCTCGTGGTTACAGCGCTCAGCGGGCTACGGCCTAGGCTAGACGGGTGACAAGACTGAGGATCGCGCTGGCCCAGGTCAATGCGACGGTGGGCGACCTGGACGGAAACGCCGGGCTGATCGTGGAGTGGACACGACGGGCGGCCGGGCGGGGGGCCCGGGTCGTGGTGTTCCCCGAGATGATGCTGACCGGCTACCCGGTCGAGGACCTGGCGCTGCGGGCGTCGTTCGTGGAGGCGTCCATCGCGACCCTGCGCGCCGTGGCGGCACGGCTGGCCGACGAGGGGCTCGGCGGCATCGCCGTGGTGGCAGGGTACCTGGACCGGCGGAGCGACCTGGCGGCGCGGACCGGGCTGCCGGCCGGCGCGCCGCTGGACGCGGCGGCATTGCTGCACGGCGGGAACATCGTGATCACCTCGGCCAAGCATCACCTGCCGAACTACGGGGTGTTCGACGAGTTCCGCTACTTCGTGCCGGGTAACACGCTGCCGGTGTTCCGGATCCCGGCCGACGGCGGCGAGCTGGTCGACATCGCCATCGCGATCTGCGAGGACCTCTGGCAGGACGGCGGCCCGGTGGCGGCCTGCCGCCAGGCGGGAGCGAGCCTGCTGGTGGTGCCGAACGCATCGCCGTACGAGCGGGGCAAGGATGACGTGCGGCTTGACCTGTGCGTCCGGCGGGCGCGCGAAGCCGGAGCGGCGCTGGCGTACGCCAACATGATCGGCGGGCAGGACGAGCTGGTCTTCGACGGCGACTCGATCCTGGTGGCCACGGACGGGACTCTGGTCGCCCGTGGTCCGCAGTTCGAAGAGGCGCTCGTGGTCGCCGACCAGGAGCTGCCGCCCGCCGAGCCTGGTCAGCTGCCTGCCGATCAGCCGGTGGACGCGGGCGACGGCACGACCATCATGATCAGGCGGGTGGAGCTGCCGCCGCGGGCCGCGAGCGCCGAGCCGGACGAGGTCGAAGAGGCTGCGGAAGCGGCGACGGTGGCGCAGGGCCAGCAGGCGGAGGGAACCGGGGTGATCTGGCCGCGGCTGTCCGATCCGGCCGAGGTGTACTCGGCCCTGGTCACCGGGGTCCGGGACTACGTGCGCAAGAACCGGTTCCGTTCGGCCATTCTGGCGCTGTCGGGTGGCATCGACTCCGCGCTGACCGCCACGATCGCCGCCGACGCGATCGGCCCGGACAATGTCTACGTCGTGCTGATGCCCAGCCGGTATTCCTCGGATCATTCGGTCAGCGACGCCGAGGACCTAGTCAAGCGGCAGGGCCTGCACGCGGTCACGATCCCGATCGCCCCGATGGTGGACGCCTTCGGCACCTCGCTCGCTCCGGCCGGGTTCCCCGAGACGGGGCTGCCCGCGGAGAACCTGCAGGCCCGGGTGCGCGGGGTGGCGCTGATGGGATTGTCCAACGCGGCCGGGCATCTCGTGCTTACCACCGGCAACAAGAGCGAGCTCGCGACCGGCTACTCGACGCTGTACGGGGATTCGGCGGGCGGGTTCGGGCCGATCAAGGACGTCCCCAAGACGCTGGTCTGGGAGCTGTCACGGTGGCGCAACGCCGAGGCTTCGCGTCAGGGCGCCACTCCCCCGATCCCGGAGAACTCCATCACCAAGCCGCCGAGCGCCGAGCTCGCGCCCGGGCAGATGGACACCGACTCGCTGCCGTCGTACGAGGTGCTCGACGCGCTGCTCGACGACTACGTGGAAAAGGACATGGGGACCGCGAAGCTGATCGCGGTGGGCCACGACCCGGCGCTGGTCGAGCGCGTGGTCCGGATGGTCGACGCGGCCGAGTACAAACGCCGCCAGTACCCGCCGGGCCCGAAAATCAGCCAGAAGAACTTCGGCCGCGACCGCCGGCTGCCGATTACCAGCCGCTGGCGGGAGCCCGGACCGCAGTGATCACGAAGACTTCACAGTCTCCGGAGACTGTGAAGTCTTCGTGATCATGGGGAAGCCTCGCCGGTACCCCGCCTCAGCGGGCCGTGAGGCCGCGCAGGACGCCGTCCACCACGCGGGCCGCGAAGTCGCCGTCCAGGGTGCTGTCCGCGGACTTCTCCCTGGCCAGGACCGCACCGGTCAACGCGAGCAGCGCGACCTCCACGTCGGTGTCGGGGCGCAGCTCGCCGGTTTCGATGCCACGGCGGATGACGGCTCGCATGACGTCACGCCGCGGCTCGACCACCGTTTCCTTGTACCGCGCCATCAGCCGCGGGTACTTCTCGCCCTCACCGAGCAGCAGCGCGTAGCGGCGCGCCTTACGCGGATCGGCCTTGTCTACGCACATCACGGTCAGCATCCCGACCAGGTCGTCCCGGACGCTGACCCCGCCGGGCTCCGGGTACGGCGACTTGAGCGAGCCGAACGCGGCCAGCAGCAGCTCTTCCTTATTCGGCCAGCGACGGTAGATGGTCGCCTTGCCGACTCCGGCCCGCGCGGCGATGGCCTCGACGCAGGCTCCCTCGAAGCCCCGCTCGGCGAACAGGTCGAGGGTCGCCTCGATGATTGCTTGCTCGGCCTGCTCGCTGCGCGGACGGCCGGGCTTGCCGGGACGGTGGTGAGCCGTCCCGGTCAGCCCGGCGCCGGAATCAGTGCCGGGCCCCTGATCGACGGTGATCACGGGCTCCATGACTGGTTATCCCTCTCGCTCGGCGCTGTTGAGCATGACGGCTTCCTCCAGTATCGCAAGCTCGTCCTCGTAAGCGCCATCATCGGCGGGCACGTACTCGCCGGGCCCGGCGACCTTGGCCGGCAGGCCGGGCATCCAGCGGAGCACCACGAACCCGCCCGCGAGCGCGAGCGCGGCCGCGACTAGCGAGGTGAAGTGCATGGCGTGCACGAACGAGTTGTTCGCGGGCACCAGCAGCGCGTGTCCGGCCACCCCGAGCTGCTGGGCCACCGCCTGGGTGGCGGTGATCGACGACGACGCGGCGTTCCGCGCAGCGGCGGGCAGGTGGGTCAGCGACGGGCTGAGCGCGTGGCGGTAGAACACCGCCAGGATCGAGCCGAGGATGGCGACGCTGAGCGCCACCGCGACCTGGCGGGCGGTGTTGGTCAGTGCGGAGCCCGCACCGGCCCGCTCCCGCGGCAGCACGTCCATGACCGCCGAGGTGGCGGCCGGCATGCTGACCCCGATGGCCGCGCCCTGGACCAGGTACAGCGCGATGAGGACCCAGATCGGCGTGGTAACGCCGAGCGTGGCGTAGCCGATGAGATCGACGCCCATGACGAACAACCCCGTCGCGCCGACGGCCTTGGCGCCGTAACGCCGGACAAAACGTGCGCTGCGCGGCGCGAGCAGCAGCTGCCCGATCGCGAACGGCACGGTCAGCAGCCCGGCATCCAGCGGGCTGTAGCCCCGGACGTTCTGCAGGTAGAAGCTGGTGAAGAAGTAGACGCCGCCCATGCCGAAGAACACGAGCCCGAGCGCCGCGATCGAGGCGGAAAGCCGCCGGTCGCGGAACAGCCGCACGTCAAGTGACGGATGCGAGATCCGCGACTCGTACCACGCGAAGGCCGCCAGGATGGCCAGGCCGCCCGCGATCGGACCGAGCACGCCCGGGCTCAGCCACGAGTCCCCGTCGCCGCCCTGCACGATCCCGTACACCAGCGACACCAGGCCCGCGATGGACAGCAGCACCCCGATGTAGTCGATCTTTCCCGCGTCGGGGTTACGCGACTCCGGCACCATGATCGCCGCGGCGATGCCGCCGATGACGGTCACCGGCACGTTGATCAGGAAGACCGAACCCCACCAGAAGTGGTCGAGCAGCACGCCGCCGAGGACCGGGCCGGTCGCGATGCCGAGGCCGACCGCCATGGCCCACAGGCCGATCGCCCGTGGCCGTTCGGCGGGCTCGAAGACGTTGGAGATGATGGACAGGGTCTGCGGCATGACCGCGGCCCCGCCCAGGCCCATCGCGGCCCGCGCGAAGATCAGCTGATCGGGCGACCGCGAGTAGGCCGAGAGCAGCGAGGCGATGCCAAACAGCGCCAGCCCGATGATGAGCATGCGCTTGCGGCCGATCTTGTCGCCGACGACGCCGAACGTGAAGAGCAGGCCGGCGAAGAACAGCGTGTAGGAGTTGATGGCCCACTCGAGCTGGCTCTGACTCGCGCCGAGGCCCCCGTGCGGCTCGGCGATAGTCTTCAGCGCGACGTTCAGGACCGTGTTGTCGATGACGATGGCGAGCAGTCCGACAATCAGCACGCTGAGAATCAGCCAGCGCCGACGGTAGATGGTCTGCGTATCCATG
>JBEKKH010000451.1:0-6689 GCA_050010815.1 Streptosporangiaceae bacterium
AAGAACCTTTAGCGTCCGGGAAGTTGCGACTGCTTATCCCGCCCTGGCTCTCGCATGCCAGGGCGGTGAGATTTCTGGCGGAATCATGGTGACGGGCTTCACCTTAGGTATTCATGACTTCTTCCTTAGCCTGGTGGCACTGCTGAGGCGGTATGGTGTAAAATTTCACTGGCAACACGAGATTGACAGAATTGAATGGCTCGGTCCAAGCGGGGAGGTTGTTGCCCTCAGGGACTATCATGGTGAGCTAATTGAAGCAGACAACTACGTAATCTCCCCAGGGGTATATGGGCACAGGCTGCTGTACGGAACTGAGGCTGGCCGTCAGATTCAAGGCGTTTCCGGAGTCTGGATTACCATTCCCAATGTTGATCCGCCACTGACCATCTCGGCAAAACTCCGCCGTGACGAGCACGTTACGCCTGACACTAATATTACTGTTATAGATGACCCGCTGAGAGGCCCGGTACTGATTCTTGGTGCCGGCTACGGATGGACGGGGGTCAGCCCTGGAAACATTGACGCAACTGAACTGATGACCCTCTTTGACGGAATAGAAGACACGGCAAGGCGCTTCTTCCCCAAGGCTTACCTGCTAGCGTCCACCAATGGCTGGCTGCAAGCAACGCGGCGTTGGTGTGTTCGACCGTGGACGCCAAGCAGCCTGGGAATGTTCGAAGTATTCCCGACGGCTTCTGGCGGCAGTCTCATCGTGACCGGCGGACACAATACCGGTGGATTCGCGCAAGCGCCAGCCGTGGGCGAGGCCGTGCTGGCGGCGCTGCAGGGTGCCGCGCATCCAATGCACATCTGCTATGATCCGCAGCGACTGAGGCGTGACCTAGGATGACCATAGCTGACCTGCCGCGTGGTAATTGTAATGCGGCTCCATTTTAGTGGCGGCACACTTGCCGCGAGCGCCGGAAACCGGGACCGGATCGGTATCGTGCTGCTCCGGTCGGACGATCCGCAGCACAGTTACGTAGAGGCCCGGATAGCGCGCGATCTGAACGTGCTAGGGGTGGTCGTAGAACCTGCGCAACGGGAGCGTGCCCGGCTCCTGGCCCGGCACCAGTGGTCTGCCTGGCTATGGCGGGAGTATCACCGCGCGCGCCAGCGATTGACTGGCCGTGCTGCCTACCGGATGAAGTACTTCAGCGATGCGACGGCAGCGCTGAGCGGAAGTCCGGGACGGCATCGAACTGAGCGGCTCACTGTGGACTGGATCAACTGCTCTGCGGTACGTGAGTTCGTTGACCGGCTGCAGCCTGATCTATTGCTGGTATGCGGCACCGGGTACATACGTCAGAAGATACTCGCAGACGGTCCAATAGCAATCAACATCCATGGTGGTTACCTACCTTACTATAAGGGTAACCATGGCATTTTCTTTGCCTTCGAGCAGCGTGATTTCACACACATCGGAGTGTCTCTTCATATTGTGAGCTCGAAGTTGGACGCTGGACCGCTGCTCGCCGTTGCCCAGCCCGATATTTTTCCTCACGATAATGACGAGCAGCTATATTGCCGTGCCCTTGAACGCGGCGTAGATCTCCTTTGCCGCATCATTCTTAACCTCGAGGCTGGCTTGAGTGTGAAAAGCTGGGAACAGCCGCACGCTGGCCGCGCTTACCGTCACCGCGACCGCGGACCGTCTCGTGAGCTACGGCTATGGGCGCTGCGGCGGCTAAGCCTGCGGCGTGCCGCTCGGCTCGACGGGAGTGAGATAGTGCAGCCCTAGCCGCCGTTCGATTTCAGCCGTATCGAGTACTCAGCGAAAGGCGGCAGGCAAGATGAGGCCGTTGGCGATCCATTTCTGCTCCCAGTCGGTGATCAGTTCAACCGCCTCAGCTGGACTGTCTGCGGCGACTGCCAGCATTCCCCACCGACGCGGAATAGCGCTGATGACACGCGCCCAGGCATCAGGAGCCGTCTTGTCCGCACATTTACATAGCTCGGCCAGCGATGCGATTGGGATTATCACCTTCGTGGCCCCATATGCGGGGCCGCCCCGGGCGGCCACACCATCCAAGAACAGGCGCAGGTACTCTGCGCCATGTGAGGAGAGGTTAGGGTCCTGCAGGGCGACCAGTACCTGGTCGCCGAAGTTCCCGCCAACCCGGCCGATAGCAAAGTCGAATCCGGCTGTGACCACGCTCAGCTTGGCCTTATCAAAGCCGCAGTGCAGCGCCTCCAGACCGGAACGGATCGCGCGATACTGACCGACCGACATACCGACCGAGGTGCAAGCACGCTCGTCGACATACACGTTGCCCTGCCACGATGTCCCGTTGGTGATCTGCAACGTCATCCCTGGCGTTAGATGGCCATGGCGGATGTGGACAGATGGCGAGAGCATGATCTGCCGGCCGCCTACCTCGTGAGTGAGATAACTTACTTGCGCTTCCAGGATAAACTCTTCTTGTGCAGCGAAGATACGTCCAGCCACGTCGCTGAGCTCGGTGGTACTCGACAGGTCAATATCCGGGATTATCCGCGCGCCAGCACCCCCCTCTGAGGGTTTCAAGCAGCCGTGTGTGAGCCCGTAGCGTTGGCGAAGAAGTTCGGCAGCCGTGGTGACGCGTCTTGCCACGATGGCTCTATCGGAGGCTCTGCCGTCCACCGTGTAGCCGGGAATAACGGTGCAGCTCACGTCAAGCTTGCGGGTGAGCGGAGACAATGCGCTCTCGGCTGCGAGCGTAACGTCAGGCGAAGACGGGTCAGCCACTAGCTCCGATGCGCTTTCCGTTGTCGGATGAAGTGGCGCTTTGGTGTTCCAGTATTCTGCGACCTCCGGACTGTTAGCGTCCATGCGCAGAACCTCGATACCGGCCATGCGCTTGAGGTACAGCAGTACCATCTGGGTCTCGCGGTCCAGTGAGTACAGTCGCACGAGAGTGTCTGGCCGGGTGCGCAGCTCATCGATAAGGCGGGCTAGGGCCGGCGCCTTGGCACCGTCATTTGCCGCCAGACGCAGGATCGCGTGCGTCAGATAGTAGTACTCGATACCGGGTATCTCCACCATCTCGACACCAGCTAGCGTGGCCGCGGCACGCCATGTGTATGTCCGCCCGACCACCAGGTCCTGCCGGCTAGCCAGGACCACCGCGCGGGTTTCCACATAGGTTGCCACATCATCGGGCGGCTTGCGGTTCAGCGCGTCGTTCATGTCGGCCTGCAGGCTCTTCAGCACCGGCGTCGCCGAGTGCAGTATGACCGAGTGCACCGGAGTGCCGTCAGAGATGTAGGGCAGCAGCTCACGCTCAGCAGCTCGGGGGACATCCTCAAGGTCGAGACCAAGCAAATCCCGCGCGATACCCCGAAGATCGGTGGAGCTGAGTGTCGCCGGTCCCGTGTAGAAGCCCTCCCAGAGGAACTCAGCGCCGTCGGCAAGCTTCACGCGCCAAGTCCCTGGGCATCCTTCAGGACCGCCTTCCGCGACCGGAAGCCGTTCGTAGCAGAAGCCTGCCGACAGGGCCATGATCTCACCTGCTTGATGTGGTTGACCGTGAGGCTGACGTGCTTACGGAGAATGCGGTGCCACCGCTCAGCCAGCCTGCGAACAGGCAGCAGGTTACAACGCGTACCCAGTCCAGAGGGCAGATTCATGAGATTGCATCCGCGATCAGCTCCACGACGCTACCTTAATGTGCTCTTCCCCCTATTCTCTAATGTATGTCCCATCGGCGAGGACTTGCCCGGATCGCACGGCTCACCGCAATGGGGCCACTGCGAATATTCGTGACTGGCGGGGCTGCTGCGGCCGTCATTGTCCTCACGTCTATAGCGGGCCTGTCGTCCGTCGGGCTATGGGTACGTGTAGCTTTGCTTGCGGGCGCGGCCTGCATCGGAGCCGCAACCGCAGTAGTTGATACCCGCGCTCATGGCCATCCCGCGACTCTGTCGCCCGATGGCCACGCCCCGGCGATTGCTGCCGCTGGGCAGGACGGTACGCCGCTGCCCAGCCCATTGTTTCAGCTGCCACCAGACATCCACGACTTCGCCGGCCGGGTATCGGAAATACAGCAGGCAACTGCCGTTCTACGCGGCCAGGCGGCACATAGCGGCGGCATCAAGATCCTTGTGACTGCCGGACAGCCCGGCGTCGGGAAAACCACGCTCGCCGTGCATGTGGCCCACCTGATCAGCCGTTCCTATCCAGACGGTCAGCTTTACGTAAACCTGCGTGGTGCAGAAGCGCAAGCTCTTGACCCGGGTGAGGTTCTCGCTGGCTTTCTTCGCGAACTCGGCGTCGCCCGTGCTGCCGTGCCGGACGAACTGGAGGAGCGATCACGGATCTTCCGGGCGCATCTTCACAACCGGCGTATTCTAGTCGTTCTTGACAACGCCGCCGATGAGATCCAGATACGGCCGCTAATCCCAAGTTCGGCAGGCTGCGGCGTCATCGTGACGAGCCGGGGGGCCCTTCCCTCCCTTGAAGGGGTGCAGCGCATCGATCTAGCGGAATTCAATGTCGGGCAGAGCATCGAGCTTCTCGTCCACATCGTTGGCGACACGGCTGTGCAGTCAGAAAGAGACTCCGCCGAGGAGATCGCCCGGCTCTGCGGTGGGCTACCACTAGCCGTACGCATCGCCGGATCCCGACTGACTACGAAGCGTCACTGGACAATGGGTTCATTCGCGGCGCGGCTCAGCGACGAACGCCGTCGGCTGTCCGAGCTTGAAGCCGGCGATCAGGCGGTCCGGGCTAGCTTCACGCTGTCGTACCTTGGGCTGGCGCCTGAAGAACAGCGGGCGTTCCGGCGCCTCGGGCTCATTTCAGCTCAGGATTTCCCGCTCTGGATCGCCGCGGCTGCACTGGGCACAGACCTACAAGAAGCTGATGCGCTCGTCGAGCATCTCGTCGATGTACGGTTGCTTGCCGGGACCGGGGCGGGCACTGGCGCATCGGCACGGTTCAGGTTTCACGACCTCCTTCGCGTCTTCGCAAGGGAGCGGCTGACAGCGGAGGAGAGCGAAGACGACCGGCAGCGTGCCCTGGTGACCGTGATACAGGCCTACGCCTCTGTAGCCGCATGCGCCTATGCAAAGTTCGAACCAGACGAGGTTTCACTCACCTCGGCAGTTGGTGGCGGATGGTGGCCCACTGGCGAGAAGAAGCTTCTCGATGAGCTCCTCGCCGAGCCCGGACATTGGTTCGCGCAAGAACGTGAGGCCTTGACCGCCGCGGTCGAGCAGGCGTCGGACGCCGGTTTGGCTACCCTCACCTGCACTTTGGCTCTCCCGTTGTATGGTGCCTTTAGCGTTGGTGCGCACTGGGCCTCTTGGCAACGCGTTTATGGTCTCGCTCTCGCCGCAGCGCGGCAGGCGGCTGATTCGCATGCCGAGGCCGAGATCCTGCTCCGTCTGGGCGATGTCTACAAGAACAGTGGCCGAGTCGACGGGCCTGAAGGAATCCCCGAACCTGACCGAGAGGACCTTATCGGTGCAGATTTCCTGGAACAGAGCCTGACAATCTTCCGGAAGCTTGGCGACCTTCGCGGCCAGGCTGCGGCGCTGCGCAGGCTAGGGGGTGTCTACCGGGACCTGGGACATTTCGATAAGGCTGAGCGTGCTTATGACCAAGGACTGGAGGTCATCGATAGACTCACGGATGCTGACCTGGCCAGAGCTTACCTGCTGCGCGGGAAGGGCTGCCTGCTCCGCATGATGGGCAGATTTGACGATGCGGTTGACTGCTTCGTGACCGCTCAGCCAGTGCTGGAGCAATTTAATGATATCCGCGGCGAGATTGGTGCACTTCGAGGGCTTGGCGAGACCTACCTAAAACAAGAACTCTGGAAAGAGGCACACGATTGCTTTTCCAGGCATCTGGAACTCGACTTGGCCACGCAGGACCGGCACGGCGAGGCGCATAGTCTTCGCGGCATAGGCGTGGCATGGCTAGGCCGTGGTCGTTCAAGAACAGCAATCTCCTACTTCGAGAGCGCATTGCCAGTATTCAGGGAGATTGGGCACCGCGCCTCGGAAGCTGAGACCCTTGCCTATAAAGCCATTGCACAGCGGGCGGCCCACCATTCCCGGGCGGCCCACGAAACGGAACGTCAAGTCACCTCGATCCTGTCTCAGCTCGGCATACCGCCGGATAGCTTTGAAGGACTCAGGCTGAAACGCCATCGCCCAAAGCGGACCGGAACAGCGGGTATTCGCGGAATACTGCGCCGTAATCGGCCCCCAACGCCTTAACCTCGATCTATCGTGATGCTGGCTGGCTGGCTGGCTGGCTGGCTGGCTGGCTGGCCTGAGGCATCGCTCAGACGGCGAACGCGATGGCGCCTGTGGGCGGACAAGCTCAGCGTGGCGGCCGTCCGGCCGTTCATCGGGGCTGGCGGCGCCGCCGTGCTGCTGCTCCGGCGCCGCCGGATCGTCGTAGAAGTCGATCCTGCGCACTGCTACGGGGTGCAGCCGGATCTCCACTCCCGGCTCGCCCAGCAGTGGCCCGAACAGCACCAGCGAGCTCCTGACCTTAGCCGCACCCCGGCCCGGGCGCGTTCGGCGAACAGGCGCCGCACTCCCATGTCCTCGGCGATGAAGATCCCCGCGTAGACCAGCGCTACGATCTCCCGTTCCGCCTCGGAGAAGAAACGTCCCAGGGTGTCCCTCGGCAGCGCCGTCCCGGACCGGGGACTCTGGCCACGCGGCTACGCGGCCGAAGCGGGACGCTCCCT
>JBEKKH010000452.1:0-6683 GCA_050010815.1 Streptosporangiaceae bacterium
CGCAGCGCGGTGGTCTTGCCGCAGCCGGACGGGCCGACCAGGACCATGAACTCGCCGTCGGCGATGTCCACGGACAGGTCCTTGACCGCGTGAAAGCCGTTCTCGTAGACCTTGTTGATGCCTTCAAGGCTTACCGTGGCCATGATGACTCCTTACCGGGCACGTGCCCGAGATCGTAGGACCTGCTCATCCCTTCACCGCACCCGAGGTCAGGCCGGAGATCACGAACTTGCGGAAGATGAAGACCAGGATGCCGATGGGCACCACCGCCACGACGCTGGCCGCGAAGATGGTCCCGTAGGGAACCTGGAAGTTCCCGCCGAAGTCGGAGATGCCCACCGGGATGGTCCGGAAGTTGTTCGCATCGTTGAACGTCAGCGCCATCAGGAACTCGGTCCAGCAGGCGGTAAAACAGAAGATGCCCGCCGTGAACAGGCCGGGCAGGGCCTGCGGCAGGACAATGCTCCAGACGGTCCGCAGCGGCCCGGCGCCGTCGATCCGGCCGGTCTCCTCCATCTCCTTGGGGATGCCGAGCATGTAGTTC
This sequence comes from Streptosporangiaceae bacterium, assembly GCA_050010815.1. GTDB lineage: Bacteria > Actinomycetota > Actinomycetes > Streptosporangiales > Streptosporangiaceae > Palsa-504. The sequence continues at coordinate 545 of JBEKKH010000452.1, forward strand.
CGCAGGATCCAGATGGCGAACGGCAGGTTGAACGCCGTGTAGGGCAGGATCAGCGCCTGGTAGCTGTTCAGCCAGCCGATTTCCTTCATGAGCAGGAACAGCGGCGCGATCACCGCGACTTCCGGGAACACCGAGATCATCAGCAGGATCACCAGCGTGGTGAACTTGCCCCGCATCGGCAGCCGGCCGAGCGCGTAGCCGGCCATCGTGCCCAGGATCAGCACGAGCGCGGTGGCGACGATGGTGACGATCAGTGAGTTACGGAAGTAGATCCCGAAGTCGTAGCCGCGGAACGCCTGGCTGTAGTTCGCCCCGCTGATCGGATTGGGGAAGAGTTGGGTCGTGCCGACGTCGAGCGGTGCCTTGAAGCTCGAGGCGATCAGCCAGTACAGCGGGATGATGACGAACAGCGCGGTGACGATCGTGGCGAGGACGACGCCGTTGATGTACCTGTGCCATCCGACTCGTTTGCGGTTTCGCATCAGTTGCCCTCCTGTCCGACTTGAGCCCGGAACACCCGCAGCGTGGCCAGGCAGCCGAGCAGCACCAGCAGCGCGGTGCTGGTGGCCACGGCGGCACCGGGCCCGAAGGCGAGGTTCTGGAATAGCGCGTGGAAGGCGAGGATCGACAGCGACTGGGTCGCCGTGCCCGGACCGCCGTTGGTCATGACGTAAGGCAGGTCGAACAGGCCGAACGCCTGCAGCACGCGGAACATGACCGCGAGCGCGATCGTGGGCCGCAGCAGCGGCAGGGTGACGTGCCAGAACGTATACCAGCCCGACGCCCCGTCCATCTCCGCCGCCTCGTACACGTCGCCGGGCAGCATGACCAGGCCGGCCAGCACGATGATGGCCACGAACGGCGTCGTCTTCCAGATGTCAGCGACCATCAGCCCGACGATGGCCGGGGTCGGGGTGCCGAGGATGACCGGGTGGCCCAGGCCGAACGCGTTCAGGATGGAATCGGCCACGCCGTAGGTCCCGTTGTAGATGTAGGCCCACAGCTCGGCGTTGATGACGGTGATCATCGACCAGGGGATGAGCAGCAGCGCCATCATCCAGCCGCGCCCGGCGACCAGGCGCTCGAGCACGAGCGCGATGCAGGTCCCGAGCACCAGCTCGACGATGACGGTCACCACCGTGTAGTAGACGGTGAAGAACAGCGCGCTCCGCCACAGGGACGAATGAACCAGCAGGTTGTAGTTGCTGAAGGTAAAGCCGTCCAGGCTGAAGCCGTTGCCCGAGACGGTGACGGTGTTCAGGCTCATGATTACCGAGTACACGATCGGGAAGATCGTGACCGCGGCGATGACGATCAGCGCGGGAGCCGAGAAGCCCCAGCCCATCCGGGCCAGTCGTTTCCTGTTGATATCGGGACGAGGCACCGGCGGAGCGGCGGTCGTCACCCCTGTAGAGGAACTTGAGAGGGCGGTCATTGGTAACTCCTCGCGGCTGCGGCCGGGATAAGTAGATATGTAGTGCTAGCAGGCGGGCGGAGCGGCCGCCCGGGCCGGGAAGCGGATCGCTCCCCGGCCCGGGCGATCAAGCGGATAGGTCACAAACCGCCGCTGGATGAGGTGCTGAGCGCGGTGTTGGCTGCGGACTGCATCGCCGCCACGGCCGCCGAGGGACTGGTCGACCCGGCCAGGGCCCCGTTCACGTTCTGGTAGATCGCGGTGGACAGCGCCGGGTAGTTGGGCGTGCCCGCGGGCCGGGGAACCAGCTTGGTGTTCGGCACGACGGCAAACACCGGGTTGGAGGCGATGACCGCAGGCGAGGTGCGGACCGCGGAGACGGTGGAGATGAACCCGTACCTCTGGGACAGGATGTCCTGCGCCGCGGTGCTGGACAGCCACTGGATGAACGTCAGGTCCGCGCCGAGGTGCTTGCTGTGCGGGTTGATGTACATGTTCCAGCCGCCGATGTTGGAGTAGCCGGGGGTTGGCTGGCCCGCGAAGGTCGGCAGCGGCTCCACGCCGACCTGGCTGGCGGTGAGCTTGCCGCCATCAGCCGGGGTGGTGGCGGTGGCGTAGGCGTAGTCCCAGTTGCGCAGGAACACGGCGTTGCCGCCGCCGAAGGTGTTCATCGCCTGCGGCTCCTGGAACGTGGTCACCGCGGCCGGGGTAACGCCGGAGGTGATCAGGCTGCGCATGAACGTGACCGCCTTCAGCGCCGCGGCCGAGTTAAGCGTCGCCGTGGTGTAGCCGCTGTTGGTCGCCGTTCCGCCCGCGTCGGTCAGGTATTCCATGAAATTGCAGGTCAGACCCTCGTACGAGTCGCCTTCCCAGACGAACCCGTACTTGGTCTGGCCCTTGGCCAGAACGGCCTTGGCGTCGGTTTCCACCTGCTCCCAGGTCGTCGGAACCGGCAGCCCGTCCTTGCTGAGCAGGTCCTTGCGGTAGTACAGGAAGCCCTGGTCCTCGAACAGCGGCGAGCCGTAGACCGCGCCCTTGTAGGTGGCGCCCGCGACCAGTCCGGTAGCGAACTTGCTGAAGTAGCTCGCCGGCAGGTACTGCGACAGCGGGACGGCGAGCTGGTGCGCGCCGAACTGGGCGGGCCAGATCACGTCGCCCATGAACACGTCGGGGCCCGCGCCGCCCGCGATCTGCGTGGCCAGCGTGGACCGGTTGGTGTCGGTGTCGGTCGACGCCGACACCAGGGATACTTTGATCCCCGGGTACTGCTTCTCGAACGCGTTGATCAGCACGGTCCGGGCGTCGTTGGCGCCGGTGCCGCTCAGCGGGCTGGCCGACCAGACGATGCTGCCTGAGGTCGTGGAGCCGACGCTGCTCGTGCTCGCGGGCGTGCTCCCGCCGCCGGCACTGCTGCTACCGCTGCTGCCGCAGGCGGCCAGGGTCAGCACCGTGACGCTGGCCAGAGCGGTCAGTCCGATACCCCCCTTGAGCCGGGCAGGGAACCTTCTGCGGACACTTCTTCGTGACATTTGTGCTCCTCCTGGGCTGTGCCCTAGGCGTGCGGGCCCTACGTGCTGCCCGTGGATTACTGGTGCCTTCACTGGCCCCATGAAACGCCGGTCGCTCATGCGACACCCGCGACCGCGTACATTGCAGAACTCGTCCTGGCCACCACGGACAGAGGCAATTCCTCTCGCAGCGGCCGTACCAACTGCCCGCGGATAAGCGCGCACAGCCTGCTGGCCCCGTGGGCCCCGCTTTCGGCCAGCGGCTGGTGAACCGTCGAGAGCCCGAGCTGAGCTGCGGACTCGATATCGTCGAAGCCGACCACCGACAGGTCGCCGGGAACCGAATAACCGGATCTCTCCGCCGCGGCCAGGACCCCGAGCGCCTGGGTGTCCGAGCCCGCGAAGATCGCCGTCGGCGGCGAGGGCAGGTCGAGCAGTTCCAGCGCCATCGTGGCGGCCACCGAGGCGGAGTGCCTGCCGAGCCGGACGATCGCCTGGTCGTAGCCGAGGCGGTGCCGCGACAGGGTCCGCCGGTAGCCGAGCAGCCGCCGCCGGGTCGAGACGAAGCCGAGGTCATCGGGGGAATCGCCGACGAAGCCGATCCTGCGGTGTCCCAGGCTGATCAGGTGCTCAGTGGCCAGCGCACCGCCGCGGATGTCGTCCACCACCGTGCAGGGGATGCCGGGCGCCTCGGTGTCCACCATGGCCAGCGGCACGCTGCTGGTGCGCAGCGCCCCCAGCTGCTCCCGGCTCAGCCGCAGGGATACCACGACCGCGCCGTCGGCTTCATGCCGCGTCGTCAGCGCGGCCAGATGCCGGTCTCGCTGGCCGGGAGTCTCCACGTTGCGGACTACGGTGTCGAAGCCTTCACGGTCGAGCACGCCGATGACCCCGGCCAGCCGCGCGGTCGCGGAGGGACGGGTCAGGAACGGGACGAGGATGACGATGATACGGGTCTGCCCTCGCGACAAGCTCTCGGCCAGGCGGCTGGGCCGGTAGTTGAGCCGCTTCATGACCTCGATGACCCGCCTGCGGGTGTGCTCCCTGACGTTCGGGCTTTCGTTGAGGACCCGGGACACGGTGCCGACGCTCACCCCTGCCGTCGCGGCGACCTGGGCGATGTTAACCCTATGGGCCGACTTCAGCCGACTCACCTCCTCCGGCTCCGTTGCCAGATCGGCTCCGCATGGAACCGCTTCCATTTACAGGTACTCCTCGCTCCGGCGGTCAGTCAAGCAGCACGGTTGACTCGATTTGGTCACGTAATGACCTCGGCAGGTTCATTCCCGGTTGCGGGGCTGGCCGGCCCTCGTACGGTCAGCCCCGCCGGTCTCAGCCGTCGCGGATGATCTGGGTCAGCTGCCCGGCCATTTCCGTCAGGGCCTGCTGCGGTTTCTTCTGCTGGGTCAAGGCCTCGTAAACCGTGCTGGAGATGGCCAGGCTGGCCTGGTCATAGTTGGTGATCGCCGGGCGCGGCTGGGCCGAGTCGATAGCCTGTTCGAGCACCGGAAGGTAGGGGTCGCTCCGGATCAGGGTCTTATTGGTGTAGAGCTGCTTCCATACCGGCGGGAAGGACCCCTGCTCCAGCATCTGCCTCTCGTTGGCCAGGTCCGTCATGTACTTGATGAAGTTCAGCGCGGTCCGCTGGTGCTGGGAGTAAGCGCTGATCGCAAGGTTGGCTCCGCCCAGCGAGCTGGAACCCGTGCCGTCCGGGCCCGGCAGAGCCGCGACCCCGAACTTCCCGTACACCTGGTTGCCCGGGCCGGGTTTCGACAACGCTCCGTATACGTCGGGCCAGTTATCGAGGAACAGGAACTTGCCTGCCTCGAACGCGTGCTGCGCCGACTCCTCCTCGTAGGTGAGCGTGACCTTGGGGATCCAGCCGTGCTTGAACCCGTTCACCAGGAACATGAGCCCCTGGAGGGCCTGGGCTGAGTTCACCGTCACCTTGGTGCCCTCGGAGGAGAGGATGGACCCCCCGGCCGACTGAACGGCCTCGGCGAAGTTGACGGTCAGCCCCTCGTACGGGGCGAACGTCCCGGCATACCCGCCGAGCCCATATCTCGGCGCCACAGTCTCGGCGAGCTGCTGCAGCTGGGCCCAGGTCCTGGGGGGCTGCTTGCCCGCCTTGGCGAGGATGTCCTTGCGGTAGTAGAGGAAATCCGCGTTACTGTAATCGGGTACGGCGTACAGCCGGCCCTGGTACATGGCGGTGTCGACGGCCGGCTTGAGGAAATCATCCAGCGGGAACTGGCTCTCGGGCAGCGGGATGATCCAGCCGTTCGACGCGAACTCCGCCGTCCAGATGACGTCCATATCGATGACGTCATACTCATCGCTCTTGGCCTGGAGATTTGCGACCAGCTGGGCCAGCTGGTCGTTGGACGCTTCAGGCAGCAGCAGCAGGGTGACCTTCTGGCTGGGATTCTGCTTGTTCCAGCCGGTGATCACGCCCTGCAGCCAGCCCGGGTTGTCCTTGCCGATGGCGAGGGTAATCGGGCCGATCCCGTTGGTCGACGGGGCCGACCTTCCCGACGAGGTGCCGCCCGAGGTACACCCGACGGTGAAGAGGAGTCCCGCAGCGACGACTGCGATACCAGGCATCGCACGCCTCATGCAGGCCTCCACCGGTGTTCTATAATTCCTAGATGCATGTTATGCACGGCTGTTAGGTATATGTCAACAGGATCACGTAACGAGTCGGACATGTTTCCCGGCGCCTTCCCGCGCCGGGGCGCAGGCCGGGGGGGAACACTGCCACCTGCGCAGTTTCGCTCGATGCTAGGCCTTACCTAGGTGTCATGCACAGCGATAATCTAAGCGCGGGCCCTCACGGGTCCAAGGAGGTGACGGGACCGTGCGGCAGCCCTTGCTGGCACTGCTCGCTAAAGAGCCGGCTCATGGTTACGAGCTGAGGCTCGCCCTTGAACAGACCTTCGGCCAGGCGTACCCGTCCCCTAACATCGGGCAGATCTACGTCACGCTGAAACGCCTCGAGCAGGACGGTCTGGTCCGCAGTCAGGACGTCGAGCAGACCACCCGGCCGAACAAGCGGGTCTATGAGCTGACGCCCGCGGGCCGGGAAGCCCTGCGGTCGTGGGCGGACGAGCCGAGCGAAGGACCGCGCGTCCGCGACGAGTTCTTCATCAAGCTGGTCCTGGCGCCGATGTCGGGCCTGGCGGACCGGATGGAACTCATGAACAAGCAGCGCAGGCAC
>JBEKKH010000453.1:0-6664 GCA_050010815.1 Streptosporangiaceae bacterium
CGGGCTACGTGGAGTATTTGGTGCATCCCCGTGCACCGGATCCACCGCAAAGCCCGGATCCACCGCGGAAAATCGCGATGGGCGGGGTGGGTGGGACGAACGGGACGTCAGGGATCGCGGCCGGGATGAGCGGGGCGCCGGGGGCACGTGGCCCCGGGACTCAGACCGGTTACAGGTAACCCGACAGTCTTAGTTGAGCTGGCTCAGCGGATGGATGGCCGGCGCGGCGGCTAGATGATCGCTGGCCGCCCCGAGGGCCTGCTGCACATGCGGGGTCTGCAGGTGCGCATCAAGATCATCTTGCGAGCGCCAGGTCTCGATCGTGATGAAGGTAGCCGGATCGGCGACGGACACAAAGAGGTGGTAGGAGGTACACCCCGGTTCGGCGCGGGTCGGTACCACCAGCGCGTCCAGGGCGTCCCCGACCACTTCCTCCGAGCCAGACTTCGCCGTCAGTACCGCCACGACCTGCAGATCAGCCATTTCTTAGCCCCCGCCTCTCGGCCGGCCACGGTGCCGGCGACCGGGCCAGCCTATGCTGGCTAGATCATGCCCCGTACTGCCTTGGTGACCGGCGGCGCGAGCGGGCTCGGCGCGGCGACCGCCGCCCGGCTGCGCGCCGACGGTCTCGCCGTGTCCACCCTGGACATCGACGGGCAGGTGGACATCGTCGCCGACGTGACCGACGCGGCGGCGCTTAGCCGGCTGGCCGGCCAGCTCGGTCCGGTCGACGTGCTCATCAACTCAGCCGGCATCGTGGGCGCGAACAAGCCACTGCTCGACACGACCGAGCCGGAGTGGCGTCGCGTCTTCGAGGTGAACGTCCTGGGCACGGTGAACACCATGCGGATCTTCGTGCCTGGCATGCGCGAACGTGGCTGGGGACGGGTGGTGAACTTCGCCAGCATGGCCGGCAAGGACGGCAACCCGAACCTGTCGATTTACTCGGCGTCCAAGGCCGCCGTGATCGCCCTGACCAAGTCGGCGGGCAAGGAACTGGCCACCACCGGAGTGCTGGTCAACGCCATCGCCCCGGCCGTCATCGCCACGCCGATGAACGACCGCACGGCACCGGAGGTGCTCGCCCACATCACCAGCCTGATCCCGATGAAACGCGTCGGCCGGCCCGAGGAGGTCGCCGAGCTTGTCGCCTTTCTCAGCTCCGACCGGGTGAGCTTTTCCACCGGCGCCGTCTACGACATCAGCGGTGGCCGCGCGACCTACTAGCGCCGCGTTGGCGGGGCGGCCGGGACCGCGCCGGCCGGGACCGCGCCGGCCGGGACCGCGCCGGCCGGGACCGCGCCGGCCGGGACCGCGCTGGCGGGGCGGGCGGGGCCGGGGATCCGGGTGGCGAGCAGGCACGCCGCCACGGCGCCGGCGCCGGCGAAGAAGGCGATGACGAGCACCACGCCGTGCTGGTAGCTGACGATCGGGTTGGTCCGGTCCACGTGGGCCAGGATGGCGACCAGGCCGGCCACGCCGAGGACCGTCCCGACCTGGCGGGCCATGTTCAGGATCCCGCTGCCGGTGCCGAAGCGGTCCGGCGGCAGTGACGCGCTGCCTGCCGCGAGCAGCGACGGGATCGTCAGGCCCACGCCTGCCCCGCCGAGCAACTGCGCGGGGAGCAGGTGCGTCAGGTAGGCCGGATGGGCCTGGATCTGGCTCAGCCAGAGCGACATGGCCGCCGCATTGACCAGGCATCCGATCGCCGCGACCCGGCCTGCCCCGCCGATCAGGCCGGCCAGCCGCGGAGCGACCAGCCGGGCGAAGGGCAGCACCATGAGCGGGCCAGGTCCGATGGCCAGGCCCGCACGGACGGCCGAGTAGTGCCACTCCCCGGTGAGGAACTCCACCGAATTCAGAACGAACGCGCCGAACCCGGCGTAATACAGAATAGAAGCTGCGAACGTGCCGCTGAAGGTGCGGGACCTGAGCAACCCGAGCTCGATCACCGGCGAGTGGTGCCGCTTCGAGCGCGCGACCATGGCCGCGCCGCAGGCCAGCGAACCGAGCAGCAAGGCGATGAAGCCGGCCGATCCCCATCCCCAGCTCGGCGCCTTGACCAGGGCCAGGGCGAGCAGCCCCACCGAGGCCGCGAGCAGCGCGGCACCGAGGAGGTCGGGCCGGCCTCGCACATTCTCGTCCTTGCTTTCCGGGATGACCCGGGCGGCGAGCAGGACGGCGGCCAGCCCGACGGGCAGGTTGATCCAGAACACCCACCGCCAGCTGATCTGGACCAGGCTCCCGCCGATGACCGGCCCGAGCGCGGCGCCGAGCGCGCCCAGCGCCGACCAGGTTCCGATGGCCCGGCCGCGGGCGGGCGCCGGGACCGCGGCCAGCAGGAGCGACAGCGAGGCCGGCACCATCAGGCCGGCCCCCGCGGCCTGGATGACCCGGGCGGCGATCAGGGCCGCCACGCCGGGGGCGACCCCGCACAGCAGCGAGCCGACGCTGAAGGCGATCATGCCCGCCACGAACAGCCGCCGCCGGCCGATCCGGTCGGCCCACCGGCCGGCCGGCACAAGCACCGCGGCGAAGACGATCGTGTAGCCGTTGAGCACCCAGGACAGGTTGCTCAGGCTCGTGCCCGCATACTCCCGGCCGATATAAGGGAACGCGAGGTTGACGATGAACAGGTCAAGGCTGGACATGAACACGGCCAGGGACAGCACCGCGACAATGGCCGTCAGCTGCCGGGCCGTGGGGACGGCGGGGGCGGCGGACGCGGGGACGGCCGTCAGCGGGGTGGAACTCATCGTGGCATCCTCCGGGTCGGGCCTCGGACTAGTCGGTCCGAAATCTGGACCCACCATACCGCACTCGATGGCAGTGCGTCCATAAATCAGACTTAGGAGGTATGCTGGATGCGTGACGACCGTACCGGCGGAGCCCCGGATCTGCTCCATAGCCCGCACTCTCGACATCGTCGGAGAGAAGTGGGCGCTGCTCGCTGTGCGCGAGATCTTCCTCGGCGACCGGCGGTTCGACGAGATGGTCAAGCGCACCGGAGCCCCGCGCGATACCCTCGCCGCGCGACTGCGGACGCTGGTGAGCGCGGGCATCCTGGAGCGTCGGCCGTACTCCGAGCATCCGGCCCGGTTCGAGTACTTCCTGACCGAAGCGGGCCTGGAACTCCACCCGGTCATCACGACCCTGCGAACGTGGGGCGATAAGTACCTTGCGGGCCCCGACGGCCCGCCGGTGTTCGTCGAGCACAAATGCGGCCACGAGCTGAGTCCCCGGCTGGTGTGCGAGGCCTGCGGCGAGGCCGTCAGCCCGCGCGACACCAGGGCGGTTTACCCGGACAGCAGCACCGGGGCCTAGGCATTCCTGATCAGGGTGTCAGCCCCCGGCATTGAGCTCGAGCTGCTCGACGGGACGCAGGCCGCAGGGCGCGCCGAGGAGCTGCGAGCCCTGCACGCCGACGTGTACGCCGACCCGCCGTACGGGGGTCACGACGATGCCGCACGGTTCGACGATGCCGCACGGTTCGCGGACCGCTTCCGGGTCCAGCGCCGCCAGCCGGGCTTCGTCCTGGCCCAGGCCCGGCATGGAGGCTATCTGGTCGGCTACGCGGCCGGGATGCCGCTGCGATCCTCGACCTCCTGGTGGCGGGACCTGACCACGCCGCTGCCGGACGAGGTCACCGCCGAGCATCCCGGCCGCACCTTCGCGCTGACCGATCTGGCGGTGCGCGCGTCATGGCGGCGGCAGGGCATCGGCCAGGCCCTGCACGACCTCATCCTGGCCGGCCGGCCCGAGGAGCGAGCGACCCTGACCGTGCTGCCCGCCGCGACGCCCGCCCAGAATGCGTTCCGCAGCTGGGGCTGGCGTAAGGTCGCCCGGACCCGCGGCACCGGTCCCGGCTCGCAGGTATCCGACGTCCTGGTGGCCGCGCTCCCCCACGCGCAACTGCCCTGAGGCATACGCAGCCGGCCAGGCTTCCGTTCGCCGCGGGAGGGCCGGTTGAGGCGGCACGTGGGGAGCGCCTTCCGTTCGCCGCAGGCTAGATGGTGGGCAGCGCACCGCCGTCGACGGTGAACTGACTGCCGGTGAGATAGGCCGCGCCCGGTGCGGCCAGGAACGCGATCAGCTGCGCGACGTCGTCGGCGACGCCGGCCCGGGCCAGCGGGATGTCCAGCGCCGCGACCGTGCGTCCGAGCACCGCCTCGGGCTCGGCGCCCGTCTGCTCGGCGAGCAACGCCAGCCGGCCCTCCAGCGCTTCGGTGCGAATCAGGCCGGGCAGGACGACGTTGACCCGGATGCCGTGGCGGCCGATGTCCTTGGCTAGCCCCTTGCTGTAGGCGGTGAGCGCCGCCTTGGCCGCCGTGTAGGGCAACGACGCCGGCCGGGGCAGCCGCGCCGCGCCGGAACCAACGTGCACGATCGAACCGCCGCCGCCCTGGGCGATCATGGCCGGCACCAGGGCCCGGTCCAGCCGCACCGCGGACAGCAGGTTGAGGTCCAGGTCGTGCTGCCAGTCCTCGTCGCTGAAGTGCAGCGCGCCCTCTGGCCGGTAGGTCTGGCCGCCGGCGTTGGAGACGATGACGTCGATGCCGCCGAGCAGTTCAAGCGTCTGCCCGGCGAGCGCGGCCACTCCGTCCGCCGTGGTCATATCGGCCGCCACGAAACGGCACCCGTCAGGTACCGGTGAGACAGGCGCGGTCCGGGCCGCGACCACCACCTCGGCACCCGCCGCGGCCAGCCGCTGCGCCGTGGCGGCCCCGATACCGCGAGTACCGCCGGTTACCAGGGCCCGGGCCCCGCTCAGTCCCGGCCCAGAATCCGCTTGGACGCTCATGAGGCCCGAGCCTAGCCAATGATTGATGAATGTCAATCATCGATCATTGTCGGTAAACTGGCGAGATGAGATCGCTGGACCACTGCGCGGCCGGGGAGATCAGGCTCGCTACCGTCCTGTCGGCGCTGGCCGACCCGATCCGGCTGGACATTGCCCGGGTACTCAGTGACGGACGAGAACACGTCCAAGCCGACTTTCCCGCCGACGTCACCCAGTCGACCCTCAGCCACCACATGAAGCGACTGCGCCAGGCGGGCATCGCCTGGTCCCGCCCCGAAGGCACGCGCTGCTACGTCTCGCTTCGCCCGGAACTCGAGCAGCGCCTGCCCGGGCTTCTCGGCACGATCCTGGCCGCCGCGGCGGCCGAGCAAGGCAGATGCTGACCGCCAGCAGCCGGCGGCAACGGATCGACTATTGCTGAACAGGGCGGATCTATAGGACGATCACGCCATGAGGACGCACGCTGTGCCACCACGGAGTTCACCTGCCGCCCATCGCCGAGTCCGGCGCACCGACCGGCCCGACACGCGAGTGGCCTGATGCGCCTTCTGCTTATCGGAGCGCCCGGGGCCGGCAAGGGGACCCAGGCGGAACGGCTGGCCGAACGCTTCGGCCTGGCCCACATCTCCAGCGGCGACCTGCTGCGAAAGCACGTCAGGGACGAGACGGCGCTGGGGCGGACGATAAAGTCCTACGTCGATGCGGGCGACCTGGTGCCGGACGCCGTGGTGATGGACATGCTGCGCAAGCCCGTCGTCGCCGCGAATGAGAACGGCGGCTACGTCCTGGACGGCTTTCCGCGCACCGTCAATCAGGCCGAGACGGTCTTCCCCACCGCGCGCGCCCTCGGTGTCGAGGTGCAGGCCGCCATCCACCTCGACGTCCCGCGCGAGGAACTGGTGCGCCGGCTGCAGGCCCGGCAGCGGGGATCGGACGACAGCCAAGCCGTCATCGAGCACCGCCTGCAGGTGTACCTGGACAACACGGTGCCGTTGCTCGATTACTACGCCGGCCGGGAGTGGATGTTCACCGTGGACGGAGCCCAGTCGCCGGATGCCGCGCACGCGGAAATCCTGGGCCGGCTCCAGAAGCTGGCGGACTTCAGCATCTAGCGCAGGCACGCTGGCTGCTCAACGTTGCCGTCACGATGTGACGAGCAACTGGTGTACCTAGCTCTACCCTAAAGACGGGGGTAATCTCCATGTCGGCGGCGGCCGGGCGGTGCCTAGCATGAGTCGGTGACCACGCGGGAAACGCAAATCCTCCAGGAGCCGGCCCACCGCGCCGACCCGGCGGGCAACGAGCGCCTGACGGCGATGACCGGAACCGTGCTGCTCGTGCTGTTCGTCGCCGAGTGCCTCACCCTCCTGAACATCGGCAACCTGCTCACGCTGCACGTCTTCCTCGGGATGCTGCTGCTGGGCCCGGCCGGCTTGAAGATCGGGTCTACGCTCTGGCGTTTCACCAGGTACTACACCGGCTCGGCGGCTTACGTGCGGAGGGGGCCGCCGGCTCTGCTGCAACGGGTGACGGGACCGTTCGTCATCTTGACCACCGTGGCCGTCCTGGGCACCGGGATCATGCTGGGCGTCGAGGGCCCGGGCAACGGGTCCTGGGGCCGGCTGCACCACCTGTCGTTCTTCCTCTGGGCCTTCTTTATGCTCATCCACCTGGCCTCGTACGTCCCGAAACTGCCCAGGAAGCTGTCCGGGCGGGCGGATCACGCCCGCCACCTGCTTGCGGCCCCGGCCACGCGCTGGCTCCTGCTGTGCGGTTCCCTGGCCGCCGGCCTGGGGCTGGCGTTCGCCACCTATCACCTCTCGGCCAAATTTGGCGGCTCGCACAGCATCATCCCGTAAAACC
>JBEKKH010000454.1:0-6660 GCA_050010815.1 Streptosporangiaceae bacterium
GGATCAAGCGCGGCGAGGTCCCCGGCGGAAGCTACGGTGAGCCCGAGGATCTTCCCTTCGGCGTCCGGGCGGTACAGTCCGAGGGCCCGAACGACGACGAGGACTCCGAGCTCAGTGCCTATAACGCCTACCTGGCGCGGCTCAACGCCGAGGTCAAGCAACGCCGGTGGCACGGGCTGCGGTAAGCCGTCCGCGGAACGATCGGGAGATGACAGTCGTGAAAGCAGCGGTGCTCCGGTACCGGGTGATGGCGTACGTGACCGGCGTGGTGCTGGTGGTGCTGTGTTTCGTCGGCATCCCGCTGCAGGTGGCGGGTCATCCGGCCGTAGCCAACAACGTCGGCGTGGTGCACGGGATCTTGTACATCATCTACCTCGTGTTCGCCTGGATCTTGTCCAGGAAGCTCCAGCTGGCGAACAAGCCGACCGTGATCATGCTGCTGGCCGGCACCGTCCCGATCATGACGTTTATCGTCGAGCGCTGGGTCACCCGCCGGTTCATCGACCCCGCGCTGGCCGGCCGGACCCAGGCGGCCGAGCCGGTGCGACCCTGAGCCGTTGAGCGAGCACTACTTCTCGGCTCAGCCGCAGGCCCCGCATCGGCCCGGCCGGATCCGGGTCATCTTGCCTGACGTGTACCTGGAGCTGGCCACGGACGCCGGGGTATTCTCGCCCAGCCGGCTAGACCCGGGGACCCGTCTGCTGCTTGACCAGGCCCCGCCCCCGCCGGCCGCCGGCCACCTGCTCGACCTGGGCTGCGGCTACGGCCCGATCGCCTGCGTGCTCGCGGCCCGGTCCCCGGGTGCCACCGTGTGGGCGGTCGACGTGAACGAGCGTGCGCTCGAGCTGTGCGCGCGCAACGCCGCTGCGGCCGGCCTGGCCAACGTGCGGTGCGTCCCCCCCGGTGACCCGGCCCTTCCGGCCCGGTTCGCCAGGATATGGTCCAATCCGCCGGTCCGCGTGGGTAAGCAGGCCCTGCATGACCTGCTCGGCGCCTGGATGGGCCGCCTGGCCCCCGGCGGCCAGGCGTACCTGGTGGTCGGGCGCAACCTCGGCGCCGACTCACTGCACCGCTGGCTCGCCGAGCAGGGCTGGCCGGTGACACGTCTGGCCGCGCAGGCTGGTTACCGTCTGCTCGGCGTCAGTTTTCTGGCCGAACGAACCGTGGTAACTCCCCCGTGACCCCGCTCGTGCCCGGCGGAGGCAACCCCAAGGACCAGGACGGCCCGCGGCAGCTCAGGCCCACCGAGGTCAAGCGCCTCAACCGCGAGTGGCGGCGGGCCAGCGGGACCCGCCTGGCCCTGCTGCTCGATTCGGTGAACCAGCCGTTCAACGTGGGCTCCATCGTCCGTTCGGCCGCCGCGTTCGGGGCCGGCCAGCTGTGGCTGTGCGGCAGCACGGTGCCGCTCAGCCACCCGGGGGTCGGCAAGACCGCGCTCGGCACCCAGCGGCTGGTGCAGGCCACGCAGGAGCCCAGCCCGGTCGCCGCGGCCAAGGCGGCGGCCGGCCTGGGCCTGCGGGTGGTGGCGGTCGAGCTGGCCGCGGGGGCCGTACCGCTGCACGAGGCCGCGCTGGACGGCGACGTCTGCCTCGTGGTCGGCAACGAGGATCACGGCTGCACGGCGGCCCTGCTCGCCGTGGCCGACGCGATCACCTACATTCCGCAGCCGGGCCGGGTCGGGTCACTGAACGTCGCCGTGGCGGCGGCGATCGCGATGGCCGAGGTCCGGCGGCGGGACTGGTCCGCGCCATGACCCGGCACCTGCCGGACATGCGCAGTTCACCAGGTCAGCGCCGGAACCAGGCATACTAGCGGTCGTGGTCGTACCGTTCCTTGATCAGCCGCGCCCCATCGCCTTCGCGCACCGGGGCGGGGCGGCGCATGCCCCGGAGAACTCCTGGGCCGCGTTTGAGTACGCGGTCAAGCTGGGCTACGCCTACCTGGAGACCGACGTCCGCGCGACCAGCGACGGGAAGCTGGTGGCGTTCCACGACCGGACGCTTGACCGGGTGACCGGCGTCTCCGGTTCGATCCGCACGCGGTCATACCAGGAGGTCGCCGCGCTGCGGATCGCGGGCTCGGAGCCGATACCGCTTGTCGAGGACCTGCTGGGCGCCTGGCCCGATGTGCGGTTCAACATCGACCTCAAGGACGAGCCAGGGATTTCCCTGCTGCCAGGAGTCCTGCGCAGGACCGGAGCGTGGGACCGGGTCTGCGTGACCTCGTTCTCCGGCAGCCGGCTCCGCGCCGCGCGCGGGCTGTTCGACCGGCCGGTGTGCATGAACGCGTCGCCGGCCGCCATCGCCGCGGTCCGGTGCACGATCGGCACCGGCTCAGGCGGAGGGCGGCTGCTCGCCAGCAGGCTGTCGCGATGGGACACGTGCTGCGCCCAGGTTCCCGGCCGGGTGGCCACCGGGTCGTTCGTGCGCAACGCGCACGAACTCGGCCTTGACGTGCACGTGTGGACCATTAAGGACCGGGCCGAGATGATCAGGTTCCTGGATCTGGGCGTCGACGGGATCATGACGGATGACATCGAGACGCTTCGCGACGTGCTCATCGAGCGGGAGCAATGGCACCCTAGAGGCACGTAACGGGACCGATCGAACGCGATAGCTGCGATCTTCTTGCGGAAACACGATTGGGTAACGCCCGTGAGGGGAATCTTGTCCGGGTATTCAGCGTTGAAATGTAGTACCGCTGACCGCCTTGGAGGCAGCAAGCATGGCCGAACGCGCACTTCGCGGCACCCGGCTCGGTGCGACGAGCTACGAGAATGACCGTAACACCGATCTCGCACCCCGTCAGGACGTCGCTTTCGACTGCCCGAACGGGCACCATTTTAGCGTGCCTTTCGCAGCTGAGGCGGAACTTCCCGGTACGTGGGAGTGTCGTGTCTGCGGGGCAGTAGCGATTGCCGCTACCGGAGACTCGCCCTCCCCGAAAAAGGCGAAACCACCGCGCAGCCACTGGGACATGCTGTTGGAGCGGCGGACCGTCGAAGACCTCGAGGCGGTGCTGGCTGAGCGCCTTCAGGTGATCAGGGAACGCCGTGGCACCGATCGTGGCGAGGACTTCGGCGCTAATCGCACGCACCGCAGGAGCGCCTAGCCGTCCGCCGGGACCGTCGGCTGGGGCAGGTCCTGCTCCGGCCGCCGGTCCTCGGCGGCTGGGACTACCTGCCGTTACGCAGGTTTTTTGCTTCCACGCGCGAGCTGAGCTGGCGCAGCCGGATGGCGGTGCCCCACTGGGCTACACGCCAGAACGCTTCCAGCATGATGCTGCTGCTCATCTTGGAGGCGCCGTGCTCGCGTTCCACGAACGTGATCGGTACCTCGACGATCTTCAGGCCCGCCCGGGCCACCCTGATGGTGAGGTCGATCTGGAAGCAGTAGCCCGTCGATTCGACCTGGTTCAGGCTGATCTTCTCCAGGGTGGAGGCCCGATAGGCGCGGAATCCCGCCGTCGCATCCCGGACGCCGAGCCCGAGCATGACCCGGGTGTAGACGTTAGCCCCGCGTGAGAGCAACTCGCGGGATTTCGGCCAGTTGACCACCTTGCCGCCGCGCATCCACCTGGATCCGATGGACAGGTCCGCGTGATCCAGCGCGGCGACCAGGCTGGGCAGGTGCTCGGGCTGATGCGAGCCGTCCGCATCCATCTCCACGATCACGTCGTACCCGCGCTCGAGCGCCCAGCCGAACGCGGCGATGTACGCCTTGCCCAGCCCCGCCTTCTCGGCCCGGTGCATGACCTGCATGTGCGGGTCGGTCTCGGCCAGCTTGTCCGCGAGATCACCAGTGCCATCTGGGCTGTTATCGTCCACCACCAGCAGATCCGCCGCCGGAAGCGCCGCCCTGATCCGGCCCGCGATGGACTCAAGGTTCTGCCGCTCGTTGTAGGTCGGCATCACGATGACGACCCGGCCAGCCGATGGCTCGGCGGATGGATTTGGCTCTGTCACGACCCCTGCCTATCGCTGCGTGTGTGGTGAACAGGCGGTGCTAGTCACGGAAACATGTCACGGACGGTGCAGGCAATGATATCCCCGCGCAGGCCGCCTCCCGACTTATCCTTCCGGGCCGACGGCACACTTCTGCGTATCTTCAGCGAAAACGAACGTGCTTCCAGATTCGTGCCCGATAGGGCTTTCGCCTGGTCACTGCCGTGTCTGATGGTGTGCGGATGAGCCGTGGCAGGAAAAGGACCCGGGCGGCGCCTTCGGACCGGAGCCCATCCCGCTGGCAACGGGCCTGGTCTCCGTTGTCTACTGGGTGCCCGGGCCCCTTCCAGGCCCAACCCCCCGTCCAGCCGGATAAGTAGCCCGAACCCCGACGAGTCTGCGGTCGGCTAGCGAGCCTTGGCGCTGGACCGAGCAGTAACTTACCGCTGATCCAGGCAATGTCAACCGGACCGCGTCTCACTCCGCTGCATACCCATCCCTGCCGGTCTGACGGCGACCGCCACACTTGACGATCCAGCCAATAATATGATACCACTTTGATATCGAGCCGGGCGACCGGCGCTGCAGGGGGCAGGAGGCATCCCGATGCGCGTACCAGATGACAGCACCACTCTCTCGCGATCTGTCACCGCAATGAGGCATCTGATCAGGCCTTGGGAGTACCGGCACCGCCGGGCCGTCGCTGGCGTGCGCTTTGCCGCCGGCGGTTTTCATCTCGGCATCGGCCTCGTTCTGCTCTCTCTCGGTCGCAGCGCGGAAACCGACCGAGAGCGCCGCAAATGCTACGGGTTTGCCGCGTGGTTCCTGGCGTCCGCGCCGTTGCAGCTCCTGGGCGGCTATCTGGATATGACCGCCGACCGCTCCGTACCTCCCGAGCGGGCGGCCCCCTGAGGTGCTCCCCTGGCTCGTTTCTTGTTGGCCAATTTGCCCAGAGGGTCTATACCTTTGGCCCGGGGAGGGGAAAGATAGGCAGCGGCGGGCCTCTTGCGCACCGCGCTTTCGGGGTATACCTCACCCCACGTAGCGTCACACGACGTTCTCGGCCATGTTCTGGCGGCCGACGCCGCAACCCCGGAGGTGATCGAATGGATGGCAGCGCCGACCGGTTCCTGGATCTGATGCACCAGCTCGAGGACTTTACCCAAGCGGTATCGCCCGAGCAGGCGCACGCGGAGTTTGACCAAACCACCCTCCAGCTGTTCTGGATGCGGTGGCCGCAGCTGTCGGCCTGGTCGGGCTCCCTGTGGCGGCTGCTGTCGGAAGAGCTGGCCGGGCCCTCGGCTCCGCATGACGATTCCGAGCTCTTCGAAATCGGCGAAAGTGGCTGAGGTCAGCCGCCGGGCTTTCACGGTGGGAGAGCTTGTTCATTCCCGGACGGTGATCACTAGCCCGGACAGTCCGGTGGCCGAGGCGGCCGCCGCCATGGTGCGGGAGAAGGTCGGCTCGGCCCTGGTCATGCAGGGACCCTTCCTGGCCGGCATCATCACCGAACGCGATGTGCTTAAGGCCGCGGCGTCGGGGGCGGACCTGACCGCAATCCCGGTGACCGCCTGGATGACCAGAGACCCGCAGGCGGCGAGTCCGGAGACCCCGGCCGAGGACGCAGCCCAGATTATGCTCCTCAACGGGTTCCGCCACCTGCCCGTCATGCAAGGGCGGCAGGTCTGCGGTGTCGTTAGCCTCCGCGACCTGTTCGCCGCCAGGATCAGCCGCCCGCCCCAGCCGCGTGCCGCCCAAGCCTGAACGCGCCCTCACCTCCTCGGCTCTCCGTCGTGAATGACTTGCCCAGGTATCTCCCGGCCGTTGAACGAGCTGTAGGCCTGGCCGGCCCAGGGGCGACGGTGAGGGCCATACGCGCGTTGCCCGGGGGAACGCACGCTCGTACCTGGCTGATCCAGACGGCGACCCCGAAGCTTGAGTTCGTTCTCCGGGAGTTTCCCCCCGGCGACAACGCGGCGTGTGCCGAGACGCGGGTTCTCAGTGCTTTGGACGGCTTGGCTGGCCTGGTTCCCCGGCTCCTGGCCAGCGGTATGGCTGACGCGCCGTCGGAGGGGTCGTGGACCTTGATCTCGCGCCTGCCGGGGACCGCGGACATTCGTCCCCGGCAGCCAGCCTTGCTGGCGGAGCAGCTCGGCCGTGCACTCGCGCGGATTCACGCGACCCCTCCGGATGGCCTGGCTGGATGGCACAGCGTCTTTGACCGGCCGGGCGGTTCCACCTCGGCCATCGGCGGGCCGGCGGCGAGCGTGGTGGCGGCCAGCTGGCAGTTTCTCACCAGCGCCCCAGCGGTGCTGACGCACTACGACTTCTGGTCCGGCAATGTCCTTTGGCGGGACGGCGTCCTTACCGGCGTGGTGGACTGGCCCGGTGGCGCCGTCGGCCCGCGCGGCTTCGATGTCGGCTGGTGCCGCCTGGACCTTTACCTGCTTCATGACGAGCGAATTGCCGGCCGCTTCCTGGCCGCCTACGAGGCTGCGAGCGGATCTGCCTTGCCTGATCCGCTGCTGTGGGATCTATGGGCCGCCGCGCGATCTTACGAGACGGTGGAAAGCTGGGTCCCGAATTACCGCGACCTCGGGCGGGCCGACCTGACGGCCCGAGAGCTCCGCAGGCGGCACACCGCATGGACGGACGACCTGCTCCAGGATCGGTGCCGCCGCCCCGCCCAGATACCCGCCCGCCCAGATACCCGCCCG
>JBEKKH010000455.1:0-9043 GCA_050010815.1 Streptosporangiaceae bacterium
GGCCCGGGATCCGGCCGGACTGGCCCGCCAGGTCCGCCGGCCGATGCCGCGGCCGCCGGCCCGGCAGGCTCGCCGCGGCACCGCCTTCCACCAGTGGCTGGAGCAGCGGTACGGCCAGCAGCTGCTCATCGACGACAGCGACCTGTTCGGCGCGTCCGATGACGACGACTTCGCCCCCCTCGCCGAGCTCCGGGCGCGGTTCGAGCGGAGCGAGTGGGCGGACCGCTGGCCGCAGGCCGTCGAGGTGCCGTTCGAGACGCTGCTCGGCGACCGGCTGGTCCGCGGCCGGATAGACGCGGTGTTCGGCTCAGTATCCGACAGGGGCCCGGATGGCGGGTTCGACGTGGTCGACTGGAAGACAGGTACCCCGCCCCGGTCCGACGCCGAGCGCCACGCCGTCTCGGTCCAGCTCGCGGCCTACCGCCTGGCCTGGGCCGCGCTGGCGGGGGTGCCGGTCACCGCGGTGCGGGCGGCGTTCTACTACGTCGCGCACGGCCAGACCGTCCGTCCCGCCGACCTGCTCGACGAGGCGGGCCTGACCGCGCTGATCGAGCAGGTGCCCCTAGGGGTGCTCTGAGACCAGCACGGCCTGCGTCCGGGGAGCCAGCGCCTCGAAGACGTGCGGCACGTCGCCCGGGTAGCGGATGTAGTCGCCCGGGCCGAGTTCGGCCGCTTCCCCGGCCACGCCGACCAGGGCCCGGCCCGCGCCGATCACGACGTGCTCAAGCACGCCCGGCCCGTGCGGCTGGGACGCCCGCGGCTGCCCGGGTTCGGCCGCGATCCGGTACACGTCGCGGCGGGCGCCCGGCGGGCAAGCGGCGAGCAGCGTGGCCTGGTAGCTGGCCTGCGCGGCGGCCACCGTCGGCCCCTCGCCGGCCCTGATCACCTGGGTGTGCGGGCGCGGCGGGTCGAGCAGCCGGGAGAACGGCACGTCGAGCGCGACGCAGATCGCCCACAGCGTCTCCAGGCTGGGGTTGCCCGCCCCGGACTCCAGCTGGGACAGCGTGGACTTGGCGATCCCGGCCCGGCGGGCGACCTCCGTCAGGGACAGCCCGGCCTGACGGCGCTCCCGCCGCAGTGCGGTCGCGATGACCTCGAGCGGCGCGCCCGCCCGAGGCCCGGGGACCGGGTCGGTGTTCGTCATATAAGTCCACCGTTCGTTTTGACGAACAACTCCTGCGGGCCCACAATGGGCTCTGTGAGTTCGATAACCAGAACTCTAAAGCGCAGGGTGCTACCGGACACAGTCCTACCTGGGACCGTGTGCCGCGACATCGCGCTGACCTGCCTGGCCGTGATGGTCACCGGCCTGTCCTACGGGGCCGTGGCGGTCGCCTCCGGGTTCCCGCTGTGGGTGCCGGCGGCGCAGAGCGTGTTCGTGGTGGCCGGCGCCTCGGAGTTCTTGTTCGTCGGGATCGTCGCCGCGGGCGGCAACCCGATCGCCGCGGCGCTGGCGGGGTGGCTGGTGAACGGCCGCCACCTGCCCTACGGCCTGGCCCTGCCCCCGGGCGTCACCGGCCACGGCTGGCGGCGGATCGGTGGCACCCACCTGATGAACGACGAGACCGTCGTGTTCACCTTGGCCCAGCCGGATTACCCGCGCCAGCGCGCCGCCTACTGGGTCTGCGGCCTGGGCATGCTCGCCAGCTGGTCGAGCGGCGCCGTCCTCGGCGGCCTGATCGGCGGCGCGGTGCACGACACCGGCGCGTTCGGCCTGGACGCCATGTTTCCCGCGGTGATCCTGGCCCTGATCGTTCCGTCGCTGCGCGACCGGGTCACGCAGCAGGCCGCCGTGGCCGGCGCCGTCATCGCCCTGGCCGCCGCCCCGTTCCTGCCCGCCGGCCTGCCCGTCCTGCTCGCCCTAGCGGCCGTCCTCCTCCTAGCCCGCGACCGTCCCGGCCCAGACCGTCCCGGCCCAGACCGCCCCGGCCCAGACCACCCCGGCCCAGACCGTCCCGGCCGCGATCCGGCCGCGCCGTGAAGGACACCACGCTGGTCGTCACCGGAATGGCCACGCTCGCCGTCGGCACCTACGCCATCCGCTGGGCCGGCCCGGCGCTGCGCACCAGGATCAGCTTCCCGCCCCGGGCCCAGCGACTGCTCGAGGCCGCCGCCGTGGTCCTGCTCGCCGCCCTGGTGGCCACCACCGCCCTGACCCAGGGCCACGGCTTCTCCGGGCTGGCCCGCCCGGCCGGCGTGCTGGCCGCCGGCGTCCTGGCCTGGCGCAAGGCCCCGTTCCTGGTCGTCGTCCTCGCCGCCGCCGCCGTCACCGCCCTGCTTCGTCTGCTCGGGATCCGTTAACCCTGCAGGTACCGCTCCACCGTCTCGACCTTGGCGGTCAGCGCCCCGGTCACGCCCGGCCGCACGTCGGCCTTGAGCACCAGGCTGACCCGCGGTGCCCGCGCCGCGACCGCGTCCACCGCCCGCTTGACCACCGCCAGCACCTCGTCCCAGTCGCCTTCGATGGTGGTGAACATGGCGTCGGTCCGGTTCGGCAACCCGCTGTCCCGCACCACCCGGACCGCCTCGGCCACCGCCTCACCGACCGCGTCCCCAGTCCCGATCGGCGTCACAGAAAACGCGACAAGCAAGGCCCGCTCCTCTCGGTCGCCGGCCCTCGCCGGATCGTCAGCCCATCGTCCTAGCTGCCCCGCTCCCAGCCCCGACCGGCGTTTTTCCGTGGTGGATCCGGGCTCGGCGGTGGATCGGGTGCACGGGAGGGCTCGTCAACCTCACCCGCACCCGCTCTCGCTCATGAATTCCAGATGACTGGCTTTACCTGGGAGTATTTTGGCTTGCGGGAGGATCGTGGGTACCGGGTAAGCATCCCGAATTAAGGTGAGTTTCCGGCGTGGCGGCGAGCCCGGATGTGGTAACTGTGCTCACCTCGCTCTGCGCCCGGCCTGCCGGGGGCTTCCCGGGCGGGTGTATTTCATGATCGCGAAGACTTTTATCCCAAACATGGGGTAAAAGTCTTCGCGATCATGCAGGCAGCGCGCTGACGCGACGCGGGAGAAGGCCAGAGCCCCGGAACAAATGGGATAAATCAGTGTAAATGCTGCAAATCGGTGGCGAGTATGACGGCCGGACGCGACACGCCGGAAACTCGATTCATTCCGGAATGTCCACGGGATGCACAAAACTCCCCGAAGTCAGAATCCTCCCCGATATGGGGTACCACGGCGCGCTCGCGCATCACGGCACCCACAGGTACCCGCCTCCCGCCGGGGAATGACCGCAGCGCCTCTGGCCGGCCCCTGGCGCCTGCACACCCGCCGGCGCCTGGAGATTCTCGCCGTCAGCCACGCCGATCAGAGCTGGATCGTCGCCTCGATGGTCCGCCGCCGAGCGAAAAGATCAAACCATCATCCCGAACGGACATCCCCACTTGCCCCACGAACCCGCTCGAGACCTGGGCCGCGAGCCCAAGCCCCGCCGCGAGCCCAAATCAACTAAACGCGCCCAACCCCCCGGCCGAGCCCGGGAACCGCCGGCACGTTGGAGCATAGGGCCGGCCAGAGCCGGCTCAACGGTTCAGCGTGCCGGCCGGACCAGGTTGCTACCCGACCGCTTTTGCACGTGCTAAGTACGATCTGACCCTTTCCCAGGGCTCACGCCCAGGTATCAGGAGTCCGCCTGGGCGCCGCGGCCGGCCTGCCGCCCGGACCGCCAGCGCGGCTCGGTCCCACGATTACCCCCCAGAATATTTAAAAATCGTGAAAATGCCTGGTCAGATGGACATTGCGGGCGATCTTGGTGGCCAAGCGCCCAGCTCAGGCCACACAATGACGGCATGACCGTTTCTCTCCTGGCGTCCAAGCCGGGCATCAATGCCGAAGCGGACGCTGGCGCCATCAAGGCCGCGACCGCGGCGCCACTGCTGTCCGTGTCCGGGCTGAGCGTCAGCTACGGCCTGGTTCGTGCCCTGGATGACATCAACCTGGACGTGCGCAGCGGCGAGCTGATCGCGCTGGCCGGAGAGAACGGCGCGGGCAAGACCACGTTGGTGCGCTGCATCGCCGGGGATGTGGTCCCGGCGGCCGGAGAGATCTTCCTGGCGGGCAAGCGGGTCCCGTCCGATCCGGCCGGCGCGGCCAAGCGCGGGGTCGCCGTGGTCTGGCAGGACCTGGCGCTGTGCGACAACCTGGACGTCGCGGCCAACATCCTGCTCGGCCAGGAGACGCGGCGGCTGATGAGGTCGGACACCCGCTTTCACGCGGCCGCCGCGGAACTGCTGACCTCACTGCGCATCCCGCTCAAGGACACCACTCTCGGCGTCCGCTCGCTGTCCGGCGGCCAGCGTCAGCTGGTGGCGGTGGCCCGGGCCATGGGCCGCCGGCCGCGGCTGCTGGCCCTGGACGAGCCGACCTCGGCGCTCGGCGTGCAGGAATCGGCTCAGGTCGAAGAGCTGATCCTCAACTTGCGGGAGCAGGGCACCACGATCGTGCTGGCCTGTCACGACATCGATCAGATGTTCCGGCTGGCCGACCGCGTGGTGGTGCTGCGCCAGGGCCGGGTCGTGGCCGACCTGCGTCCGGCCGACGCCCACCCCGATGACGTGGTGGCGCTGCTGTCCGGCCAGCGGATCGATACCTCGGCCCGCCGCCAGCTCACCCGGCTGCACGGGCTGACCGACCGGCTGGTCTCGGCTGATCCGTCCTCGAGCCTGTCGCTGATCTTGTCCGCGCTGGGTTCGGCGCTGTCCAGCGAGCGGCTGTGCATTCACCTGGTTTCGGACCGGACCCTGTTCTGCGCCGCCTCGCTCGGGTTCGCGCCGGGTCAGCTCGACCCGTGGACCAGGCTGCCGTTCGGTCCCGGTGGCGGTCCGGTCGGCCTGGCCGCGGCGGACGAACGGCCCGTCATCGCCGACAACCTACGGGCCGGGGCGGCCTGGCGAAGCGTTCGTGACCTGGCCAAGACGGTGCAGGTGGCCAGCTCGTGGTCGGTTCCCGTGCTCGGGCCGAGCGGGCTGAGCGGGGTCATCACGGTGTTCCGCGCGCAGGACGGCGCGCCGCAGCGTGACCAGCTCGACCTGGTCACGGTGTACGCCGGCTACGCCGCCAGCGCCATCGAACGGGACCGGCTGCTCGACCAGGTGACCACCAGGAACCGGGTGCTCGAGACGATCAGGGAGATGCTGGAGACGCTGGCCGGCCCGGTCCTGGTCGGCGACGGCCTGGTCGTGGCGCTCCAGTCGCTGCGCCGCGGCCTGCAGGCCGAGGAGGTGGCGCTGATCACCCAGCCACCCGGCCAGCCGAACCGCTGGCGGGCCTACGCCGGGCCGCTGGGCACCGACCCGTCGTCGGCCACGCCGTCGCTGCGCGAGATGTCCGGCAGCGCGCTGGCCAGCACGCACCCCGATGGGGTGGCCCGGCAGCTGCACAGCAGCCGCAGGCAGCGGGGCCGGGCGGTGGCCTTCGTGGCGGCCGGCGGCCCCACCGTGCTGATCGCGAGCTGGCGCCGGGTGCCGCCGACCAAGGAAGAGACGGCGCTGATGGAGGACGCGGCCAATTCGCTCCGCCTCGCGCTCGAACGCGAGGAGGCGGGGCACGCGCACCAGGAGGCGGCGGCCCTACGCCGGTCGCGCGAGCTGCAGCGCGGTTTCCTGTCCCGGCTCAGCCACGAGCTGCGGACCCCGCTGACGGCCATCCGGGGGTACGCGTCCAGCCTGCTGCAGCCGGACGTGACCTGGGACGGGGACTCCCAGCAGCGCTTCTTGGACCGGATCGCGGCGGAGTCCGCGCGCCTCGGCCGGCTGGTCGATGACCTGCTCGACTTCTCCGCGATCGAGTCGGGCATCATGCGCCTGCAGCGGGACTGGTGCGACATCCGGCTGGTGCTCGAGGCGGCGATCGGCTGCCTGCCGCCGGGCAGCGCGGAATCGACCACGCTGACCTGTGACGCTCACCTGCCCGTGGTCTGGGCCGACCACGACCGGATGGAGCAGGTCTTCGTGAACCTGCTGAACAACGCGTTCGGCCATAATCCGCCGGGAACCCGGGTGCAGGTCACGGTGACGGTCGCCCCGTCCTCCGCCGAGGTGGTCATCCGGGTCAGGGACGACGGCCTCGGCATGCCGCCGGAGCTGGCCGCCGCGCCGTTCGAACCCGCCCGCCGCGCGCGTGCCAGCAGCAACGGGACCAGCGGCACAACCAACGGCGCCAGCCACCGTAAGAGCGCGGGTGCGGGCCTGGGGCTGTCCATCGCCAAGGGGATCGTGCAGGCGCACCGCGGCCAGATCGAGCTGGTCCCGCTGGGCGACGGTACCTGCTTCAGCGTGACCCTGCCGGTCGAGGCCGAGATCCTCGACCCGGCCCGGACAACCGGGCCGCTGGCCATCGCCGCTGGCCAGCAGGGCGGAACTCGGGGGGACCAAGCATGACCGGGATGGCTGAGACGGCCCGCAAGACCTGCGCCCTGGTGGTGGAGGACGATCCCAACATCGTGGACCTGATCCGGTCGAACCTGGCCGTGCGCGGCTTCGACACCGTGGTCAGCGTGGACGGCATGCGGGCCCTGCAACTGCTGGAGACCGAGGACCCGGACATCGTGCTGCTCGACCTGATGCTGCCAGAAGCCGACGGGTTCGAGCTGTGCCGTCAGATCCGCGAACGCTCGCCGGTGGCCATCATCGTGGTGTCGGCCCGCGGCGGTGAGCGGGACAAGGTGACCGCGCTGCACATGGGCGCCGACGACTACATGACCAAGCCGTTCAGCATCGAGGAGCTGCTGGCGCGGATCACCGCGACGCTGCGCCGCACCCGGCCCGCCGCTCCCACAGAACAGCAGGCCCCGCCGGTCATCGTGGTCGGCGACATCGTCATCGACCTGGCCCTGCAGCAGGTGACGCGGAGCGGTCAGCCGGTCCACCTGACCCCGACCGAGTTCGCCTTGCTCCGCGAGCTGGCCGTGAACCGGGGCAAGCTCCTCACGCACGCCCACCTGCTGAGAAGGGTGTGGGGCCACGGCTACGAGACCGAGACCGAGTACCTGCGCGTGTACGTGCGGCGGCTGCGGGCCAAGCTCGAGGCGGAGGGAAGCCCTCCGCTGATCCTTACCCAGCCCCGGGCTGGCTACCGGCTGGCCCCTGAGTAGCCTTTAATAACGCCCAGATGACAAACGTGAATCAAGATCAGCACGAAAAGACTGCTGTTCACGGTATCTTCACGAATTGCCGGCGATGTTAAGGCCACGTTAACCACCGGCGCTCTATGGTGGTAGCTAAGACGCTAAGGCCGCGAAGTTTCGCCAGGTCAGCGACGGCTATGCATGCCTGGCTGCGGGACCCGTCGACCCTTCCTCTAATATACAAGGTGGTATTTATGGGTAAAGTGGCAAGGAAAGGGGCTGCAGTAGCGTCAGTTTCGCTGGCCGTGTGCCTCGCGGCTGCGGCCTGCAGCAGTTCCTCGTCCTCCAGTCCGAGCAGCGGCAGTACCAGCTCGTCAGCGGCGACGCCGGTCGTTTCGATCGGCTCGCTGAACCGGACCTTCTCCGCGATGACCACGCTGAAGCCTCTGGCCGCCGAGGGCAAGGGAAGCGTGGCCGCGATCCTTCCGGACACCGTTTCCTCGGCTCGTTACACGGAATTCGACGCGCCTTACCTCACCCAGGGATTGCTGGCGGCTGGCCTGACCCCGTCGGAGTTCTCGGTGCAAAATGCGCAGGGCAGTGATTCCACCGAGCTGTCCGATGCGCAGGAGGCCATCACCAAGGGTGCCACCGTCCTGATCATGGACCCGCTTGACTCCGGTGTCGGAGCCCAGATCGAGTCCTACGCGAAGTCGCACGGCGTCAAGGTCATCGACTACGACCGGCTGACCCTCGGCGGCAGCCGCGCGTACTACGACAGCTTCAACAACGTCCAAGTCGGCACGCTGATCGGCAACGGCTTCGTGGCCTGCGCCACGGCCGAGGGCGTCGCCAAGCCGAACGTCCTGGTCATGAGGGGCGCACCTACGGACAACAACGCCACCCTGTTCGCCCAGGGGTACAACGCGGTGCTCGCCCCGCATTTCGCCGACAAGAGTTATGTCGACGTCGGCAACCCGGCCGGCACGTGGGACCCGCCCACGGCGGAGAGTGAATTCCAGCAGGAGTTCACCGCCCACAAGAACATCAACTCCGTCCTCACGCCGAACGACGAGAACGCCGCCCCGATCATCACCTACCTGCAGCGGGAAGGCATCAAGGCCAAGAAGTTCCCGGTCACCGGGCAGGACGCGACCCTGGTCGGCCTGCAGAACATCCTGTCTGGCTACCAGTGCGGCACCGTATACAAGCCGATTTACCTCGAGGCGCAGGCCGCCGTGGCGCTGGCCATGTACCTGCGCGCGGGCAAGACCCCGCCGAGCGCCCTGGTGAACGGCGGCCAGACGCTCGACTCGACGTCCAACACCGAGGTGCCGTCGGTCCTGCTCACGCCGGAATGGGTCACCCCGGCCAACATGAATTCGACCGTCATCGCAGACAATTTCGTGCCCGCTCAGCAGCTCTGCGTCGGCCAGTACGTGGCCGCCTGCAAGGCCGCCGGAATCTCGGTATGAGCTGGATGAACGACAGGAGGCGCGCCCGGTGACCACTCCGAGCGCGGAAGGCGCCCGGCCCGCAGACGCGGGCCGGGCGTCCTCGCCCGACCCCCAGGTGACCGACGCCACGGACGGGACAGCCGCCGTGGACACCCCAGATCACGCGCCCGACCTGCCGCAGGCCAGCACCGACCCGTCCGCCCCGCCGCTGCTGCGGCTGGTCGACATCGGCAAGAGCTTCGGCCCGGTGCGGGTGCTGACCCGCATCAGCCTGGACATCCCCCTCGGTCAGGTGACGGCGGTCGTCGGCGACAACGGGGCGGGCAAGAGCACGCTGATCAAGACGATCTCCGGCATCTACCATCAGGATGACGGCCAGATCCTCTGGCAGGGTCACCAGGTCCACCTGCACACCCCGAAGGACGCCACCGATCTCGGCATCGCCACCGTCTACCAGGACCTGGCGCTGTGCGACAACCTGGACATCGTGGCGAACATGTTCCTCGGCCGCGAGGAGG
>JBEKKH010000456.1:0-6639 GCA_050010815.1 Streptosporangiaceae bacterium
CGGCAACCCCGCCACGATCCCCAAACCCGCCGGCGTCCAGGCCCAGCTACTCGACCTCCTCGACATCGACATCAGCCGGCCCCGCTGGCTCACGAAGTGAAATCCCATGTGCGAAGACCGGGTCTAGATGAGCAGCAACCCGGTCACCACACAGCTGCCCCCCCGCCCATCCAGGAGAAGAACTCACCACCGATCCCGCTGACGCCAGCCAGCACCCGAAACACCCCCTCCCGCCGACCCAGGCATCCCAGCGACAGCAAGTGACCATGCCAGGGATGCCGCGGACCGGACACCACGCATCCTCCCTGCCGAATATTTTGCAAGGTAAATGAGCTGATTGTCCGATAGAGAACCCGCACAGATCGCCCGTATATGGATGACCTGAATAGATCGTCGGCGGGCGCATTAACTGGGAGTGCCGCGGTCTTTGTGATCGTTGATAATTGGAACGGGCCCGTTGGCGGAATTGCAGAACCTCATCAGCCTCAATGATTCAGGGCGAGGCGAGGTTGGTTACCGATCGTGTTGTGCCGGTTTTCGGCGTTGGTGTCTGGTTCGCATTTTCCCGGCGGGTCGCGGTGCTGCCCGGTGTGCTCGGGGCGGCACCGGCTCCGACTGCGCCGGGGTAGCCTCCTTTCCGGGTCGCGGGGACGGGGTGGCTGGTCAGGCGGGCTCTGGCAGGGCGCAGAGCCGCTGCCAGCAGGCCAGGAATGCCTCCTTCCAGGGCCAGGTGCGGCTGATCTTCAGCACGCGGGCGCGGGCGTGGCGGACCAGGCGGGCAGGGAGCGCCCGCAACCGGTAGCGCAGCGTGTCCGGCTCGGCGTCTTTGAGGTCGTCCTGGTCGTACAGGCCGAGCAGGCGGCACCAGGCAGCCAGGCCGGCGGCGAGGTTGGCGGCCAGGACCCAGCCGCAGTTGACCTGCCAGGTCTTCGATGGCAGGTTCCGCAGGCCCATCGACTTCGCGATGCGGACCCCGTCCTCCACGACGGCGTGCTGGCGGTGCAGCACGTCGATGAACTGGGCGTGGTGGCTGCCGGGAACATCCTTGATCCCGGTGTCCGGGATGCTGGTGACGATGATGGAGTACCGCCAGCCGGTGGCCTTCTCGAAGGCGGTCAGGTTCTTGGCCTGCCGCCGGGAGGGCTTGGTGCGGCGCACGATCCACTGCAGCCCGGCGGGCCAGCCGGCGGCCCGGCTCAGCAGGTGGGTGATCTCGGCGATGTGCTTGTCGTGCTGCACCACTCCGTCCTGGTCCACGGCCGCCTGCCACGCGGACGCGGGCAAGAGCCCGATGGCCTGCTCGCCGGCCCCGGTGATGGCCCAGCCGCAGCTGAACAGCACAGTGCGGCGGCGGGACGACAGCGACAGCAGGTGCGTCAGCAGCTCGTGGCTGGCGCCGGCCCCGTCGACGCGGACCAGCAGCCGCGAGCGCATCCGCGCCGGGATCTGCCGGATCGCCGCGGTCAGCACCGCGGCGTGGTCGGCGAAGGTGTTCGATCCGGCGTTGCCCGGCCGCAGCAGCATCGCCAGCGACTCGGCCGTATTGGCCAGCCAGGCCCCCAGCGGATGGAAGCCGTAGCCCATCTTAAAGGTGAGGGCGGCTCCTTCCTTGCCTGAGTGCGCGGTGATCAAGGTGGCGTCGATGTCGATGACCAGCCAGCCCGTCAGGATCTTCCCGGCGACGGCCAGCCACGGGAACCCGGCCGGCCTGGCCGCGATCAGCGACCAGGCATGCGCGCGGACCTTAGCCCGGACCCGGGCGATCTTGTCCAGCGTCCTGGCATCGGCCAGCTCCAGCGTCCGCCGCACCGTCGTGTCGCTCGGCGCGGCCCCGAAGACCTGCTCCTGGCGGGCCATCAGGAGGATGTCGTTCATGCTGGTGGCCCCCAGCGCGATCGCCACGGCCATAGACACCAGCGCCACGCCCCGGTCCACCAGCGGGAACTTCCCCGCCCGCGCCAGCGCGGGTCCCAGCCCGGCGGTCAGCCCCGCCTGGTCGGCCAGCTTGCGCAGCAGCACCGCCCCGGCATGGCCGATCAGGCCCTCCCCGTCCGAGGTCACTGACAGCTGCCGGTCCCACCGCATATCCTTCGGCATCGAGGGGCGCTCCGGTCTCGTGAAATTACAACGTGTGGTTACCGCGTAATTTCCCCAAAACGGGGCGCTCTTCGCCATCTACTCTGTGTGACCCCGCCCTCTGCGCCGGCTCGGTCTTCTGCCGTCCGGGCGCGCGACAACCCCCCACACCCGGCGGGTGCCACCCGCATGCCGGCAATGGGCCACAAACCAGCAGGTCAACACCATGAGCTCGCGGGAAAACGCTGATCACGTTGCCCTGAGTTGAATCCCGGAGGTCAGGTCGGGTTCGGCCTCAGCCAGGCTGCCGGACCCCGGCATGGTAAGCGTGGCTCCCGCCCCGGTATGGTAAGTCAGCGCAGTTCGTCGGAGAGGCGGGCGAAGCGGTAACCGCGGGCCAGCAGGTAAGGGAGAGAGTCGGCAATCCCCTGGGCTGTGCCGCTCTCGGGGTGGTTCATGTGGCAGATCACGATGGAACCGCCGGGAGCGGTGGTGACGGTGCTGCGGACTTGCCAGGGTGCGAAGGTGGCACCCCCGTCGCCGTTGACGGAGAAGCTGACGAGGCGATCTCCCATGGCGGTGACAATCCGTGCCGCGACGTCGTCGCAGTAGGCGGTGCCGGCCCGGAACAAACGCG
Organism: Streptosporangiaceae bacterium; assembly: GCA_050010815.1. GTDB lineage: Bacteria > Actinomycetota > Actinomycetes > Streptosporangiales > Streptosporangiaceae > Palsa-504. Next base: position 2,714 of record JBEKKH010000456.1, read on the forward strand.
GCGGGACGCCCAGGAGCCGCCTGAGCTTGGCCTGGTTCGTGGCTATCTCGTCGTAGACCTCGCCGGCATTCCGCGTGCCGCCGATACCGTAGGCGAACCGCCCGGTGACCGACAGGGGCAGGTGCCGGGTGCCGTGGTTGGCGATCTCGAACAGCGGCTCGGCGGCCAGCTGGCCGAAGGCAGCCGGGTTGGCGTCGATCCAGCGGGAGTTAAGGAAAAGCGTCGCTGGCACCTCCCGCCGGCGCAGGAAGCCGATCAGAGCCTGGTCGTAGCCGCTGCCGCCCGGGCCGCCGCAGGCGTCGAAGGTCAGCGCGATCACACGCCGCGACGTGCGCAGGTCGCTGATCACCCCAGGTCCCCCGAAGCCCCAGGTATGCGGCCTGAGATGGCCGTACCGGGCCACCACCTGGGCACGAGTCAGCACGGGCGCCGGCGGGGCGGTCGGCGGGACAGTGCCCGACACGCGGCTCCCGGCCGCCGCAGCTGGCGCGGCGGAGGCGACCCGGCCGCCGCTAGCCAGGCTGCCTGGCCGGTCGCAGCCGGCTAGCGCACCTGCCGCCAGGGCCGCTAGCACCGTACGGCGGCTCGCGATCATCCGCCCCTCACTTCCAGGCCTCGGACGCTTCGCGACTCCCAGGTCACCGGCCCAGTATGCCGGAAGCACTATCCACAGTGTCCCTGCCGGTTATGAATTGTCGATTACTTCGTCGGCCGGACTCGGATCCATATACAGATCGGCCAGATCTGGAACATGACCAAACCCCAACCGTAGACGGTCACGGCCGCGCCGATCGGCGGATCTGGAGCCTATTCGCTGCTGGCCTGGTAGCGGCTCAGGAGCTAGGTGCCACTTCTGCAGGGCGCAGGACGCGTGAAGCTGGCGTCCCGATCCGGCGGCACGCTGACCTCTAGCGGCTCGCTCTTGTCGGCAGCGTCTTGGACCGGTGTGCCGCGGGTGCTTGCGCGGCAGGCCGGGAGCAGCGTGCGACGGACGGGGACTCAACCTGATTCCGCGTGCTGTCGTCTAAGGGGGTGACAACGGCAGTCAGGGGATCAGGTTGGACAAGAAACAGACGCGGGCTTTCGAAGGCTTCGTCGCCGAGTCCGGGGATTGGCTGCTGCGGATAGCGACGCTGCTCACCTTCGACCAGCATGCCGCAGAGGACCTGTGTCAGGAGACCCTGCAGCGGCTGGCCGCGAGATGGCCCCGGGTCGGCAACCCGAAGGCATTCTGCCGCCGCATCATGCACAACCTGGTCATCGACCAGGCGCGCGCTCGCGGGCGGCGGCCTCACGAACTCCAGCTGGCCCCTTCGCACGATAGCGGCGACCCGCGCTCGGCGGATCCGCTGGCAGCGGTCGAGCTGCGCCCGGCGCTGCTCGCCGCGCTTGGCACCCTCACGGCCCAGCAGCGCTCCATCGTCGTCCTGCGGTACTTCGATGACCGGAGCGAGAAGGAAGTCGCTGACCTTCTCGGCGTCTCCGCGGGAACCGTCAAGAGCACCGCCTCCCGGGCCGTGGCCCAGCTGCGCGCATCCCCTGAGATTGCCGCCTTGTTCACCAGTACCGACAGCACGCTGTAGGGCACCCCTGCCAGCGCACCAGCGTTTGAGAGCTTGGGAAGGACAATCATGCCCAGCACCGACGAGGACATACTGTGTGACCTGATGCAGCGGGCGACCAGTGACCTGCACGCTCCGGCAGAGGTTGCCAGCACCGTGTTGACCCGGTTGCGCCGCCGCCGCTGGCGCAACCGGGCCCTGAGCGCCGGCGTGACCGGCGTGGCAGCCGGGACGGCGATCGGTCTCATGGCCGCCCTGGGCCCGGCTCGCCCGCCCGGTAGCACCACCCCCACGGTGTCCGGTAGCACCCCCAAGGTGCACGCCAGCAGGACACCCGCGCTGAAACTGACCGCCGCCCAGCGCGCGATCTACCAGCTCAGCTCAGCCGCAGCCGAATCCCCGCGGCCCAGCGGACGCTACGTGGCGCTCACGGAAAAGGACGACTCCGGTGAGCAGATCTCACAGCGGACCACCGTCTTCGACGGCCAGACCGGGGAAGGCTGGACCTACCAGGAAGGCGCGGGCATTCCCCGCACATTCCCGCCCGAGAAGCACGCCTCCCTGACCGAGGCCCAGTTCGACGCCCTTCCCACCGGTACCGCGGCGCTGCGCGCCTACCTGATCAATCAGGCCGAACAGCAGGCCGCCGCAGCGCTCAAGGCGGAAGAACAGCAACTAGCCGGGCAGCCCACGGCGGCTTCCGGGCCGCCGCAGCCGTCGCAGTCCGACGACGACCAGGTCTTCGAGCAGGCTACCGGCATGCTGTGGAACCCGCTGGTCGGCCCGGCCCTGCGCGCCGCGCTGTACAAGGTGCTGGCGACCACCCCGGGAGTACAAGTCAACGCGAACGCCCGGGACCTCAGCGGCCGTCCCGCCATCGAGATCAGCCGACCCGACTACGCCGTCGGCGAAGTGGTCGCCACTTTCGAGGACCCCAGCAACGGCAGCGTACTCGAATCGCTCTGGGACTACCCAGGGAACATGGGCGTCGGCACCGTCCCGTACAGCATCAGCGGCCTCTACCTATCCGTCACCAGCAGCAACACGCTCCCCGGCGACCCGCACGGGAACTGACCACCGGGCAGGTACCCTACGCCAGGTTGCTGCCTGCGCCACCCGAACCCCGGCCCCGAGCCAGAAATCCCGGACAAGCCGCAGAACAGGCAAGCGGCAGAAAGCCCACGCCCCTATTCACAGCCAAGATCAATCAACCGGCCGCTGATTCCATCCAGCCACCTGTCCAAATCCGGCCGGTGGATTCAGGCTTAGGACCGCTGCAGCAGGCGCGATCGATAACCTCCGACTGCGCAACGTTCCTCTCTTCCGCTCATATGCGTCACGCCCCACGCCCGGGGCGATACATGCAGTCAGGGTTCGGACCCGGCATGCGGTGAGGTCCGGGGAGGTCCGGCAGGTATGAGTCGCGACTGCTGCGCCGCTCGTTCCGCAGACTGTGGGCGGGGAAGGCCGGCAGCTTTACGGGAAGGTCGGCAGGAGACTCCGGCGAACCTGACGGCGCTCCCAGACGCGGCGCTTGACGAGGCCGAGGCGGTGCTGAAGGGCAGGACCCTGGGAGATGCCGACGCTACGGTGACCGTGACCCAGTCCCGCGTGCATGATCACGGCGCCATTTTCCCGGTCAGCTCCCTTTGTGTCAGCCTGCTCCACGACAGGCATCACTCACAGCGACCAGCAACGACGGTACCGCAACTCAAAACCCGCGCCGCACGCCGATTACGAGCGGATCGCTCTTGTGTCGGTGGCACGGATACCGACGTGCAGATTGTCCTGCTCTGAGCGCAAGCTGGTCGGGCAGCGGATGGCTCGCGACAGCAGTTAGGTTGTTTACTGAGAGTTCAGCTCATCACTGGAAATTTGCAGTGCCCGTCCGGATGTAGCCCGGACGGGCACCATGCAAGCATGCAAGCTCAAGGCTTCCGCGTCACGCATGGGTACGCGAAACGCTTCACCGAACCAACGAGAGTAGCGGTTCAGAACCGATAACTGTAGAGGTCGCAGTGAGCGCCGATCGGGCCGTTTACGGTCCAGTCAGTGACGTGGCAATGACTCAGTGATCGGTCGATCGGCGTCCCAGGCTGAGGGAGCACTCCGACGATGGTGTTTTCCTCCTGGGAGGGCAAGAGCTTCATGTTGAGTCCGTGGAAGATAAATACCTTCGGATCGCCAGGCTCATCCTGAGCCGGGCGGTTCCGGCTGGGTCTGGGCGGTGCCGGTCCCGAGTGTGAGTGCTCGGCTGAAGGCGGTCTGGGTCTCGTCGGCCAGGGTGCGGGGGTTGTTGCCGAGGCTTTTGGCGGTCTGGTAGCAGGCGATGGCGATCTGCGCGGCGAAGCGGGCGGTGGCCTC
>JBEKKH010000457.1:0-6612 GCA_050010815.1 Streptosporangiaceae bacterium
CAAGCCCCACCGGCTTTCCGTTCGGGCCAGTGACGCGCGCGCGGCCAGTTCCGCGCAGTCGCGGATGAACGTGACCTCGGCGCAGCGCATCAGCTCGTGCGGGGTCCTGGCCCCCATCCCGGCGATCTCCTTGGTCATCCGGTCGAAGGTCTTCAGCGCGATGTCCAGCCGGGCCTGCGTCTTCGGCGGCGCGAGGTAGTCGTTCACGAAGCGCCGCAGCTTGTACTCGACCTGAGCCTGCGGCGGGGCCGTCCGGGTTCCGCAGCGGCCGGTAGATCAGCTCGCGGGCCGCCGCGACCTGGTCCTGCGGCAGGCTCGCGTCCGGACCGGCCGGCCTGGGAGCGTCCGGGCCGGCCAGCCCGCCCGGGCCGCGCGCGAATTCACTGGCGTGCGCGCCGGCCAGGTCGCCGAACACGAACGCGCCGATCATGTAGTTGTGCGGTGCGCAGGCCAGGTCACCGGCCGCGTACAGGCCGGGCACGGTGGTGGCGGCGTTCTCGTCCACCCACACTCCGGAGGAGGAATGCCCGCCGCACAGCCCGGTTTCCGAGATGTGCATCTCCACGTCGTGGGTTCGGTAGTCGTGCCCCCGGCCGGCGTGGAAGGTGCCGCGGGTGGGCCGTTCGGTGGTGTGCAGGATGTCTTCGAGCGCGGAGATGGTCTCCTCGGGCAGGTGGGTCAGCTTGAGGTAGATCGGCCCGCGGGCCGAGGCGATCTCCCGGGCGACCTCGGCCATCATCTGCCCGGACCAGTAGTCACAGTCCACGAACCGTTCCCCGTTGTGGTTGACCTGGTAGCCGCCGAACGGGTTGGCCACGTAGGCGCACGCGGGGCCGTTGTAGTCCTTGATCAGCGGGTTGATCTGGAAGCACTCCAGGCCGCTGAGCTCGGCGCCCGCGTGGTAGGCCATCGCGTGCCCGTCACCGGCGTTGGTGGGGTTCTCGTACGTTCCGTACAGGTAGCCGCTGGCGGGCAGGCCCAGCCGGCCGCAGGCGCCGGTGGCGAGGATGACCGCGCCCGCCGACACCGTCACGAACTCAGCCGTCCGGGTGTTGAACCCGGCTACGCCGACGGCGCGTCCGGCCAGGCGCCGGACCATGTCATAGCCGCGGGAGGCGGTCTGGTACACCGTGCGCTGGTTGACGATGCCGTCGTTGGCCCGGGTGATCTCGGCGGCGGTGATGACACCGTGAACGCGGACCACCAGCCCCTCGGCCCGGGGAGAATGCCGAGCGCGTCCCGTATCGCGTTACGAGAGACACCGAACACCTGCGCCAGGCTCGCCTCGCCCGGCAGCCGACCGTCCGCGAAGGCGCCCTGGAGCACCTGACGGCGAAGAACGTCGGCTACCGGCCGGGCCCAGTCGGCGCGGCGGCGCCGCGGATCTGTCACCACCTCCGGCGCCACCGCGGCGTGGGCAGGGGACGGGGACGACATGAGCAGAAATCTACTCGTCCGATCTGAAAATGGGAATAAGGGCGGAGTTACGCCCCCGTTGACCAAATAATACCTTGTGACCTGCTACTTCGTCATGGAGCGAACAGGTTCCGCCGGCACGTCGAGGTGCGGGCAGACGCGCTGGATCTGCCCGTCGGGGGAGCGACCGGAAGCCTAGCGTCAACCTCGCGGCGGATCGGTCGGCGCATCGCGCTCGGCGATCTACTCCATGGAGGAGTCGCCGACGCGAACGGCATGCTGCGAAGCACACCCGTCACCTGAGTGTTCCTCATCACACCAGCCCCTGAGGCGAGATTCAGCTGTACGTATGGGTGTGGCACCCTGCACAAAAGCGTGTGCAGGGTGCCACACCCATACCCCAGGCGCCGTCCGAGATCGTGCCCTGCGGGGTGCGCAGGTTCCAGTACTGCGCCGGGCCCTTCCAGGGGCAGGTGTACGGCGTGGCGCTCTCGGCCAGCACGCCCTCGGCGAGGCGATCCGGCGGGAAGTAGCTGTTGCCCTCGATGCTGATGACCTCATCTGCTGTCGCCTCGGCGACGACGGTCCCGTTTACCGCAGCCTTCACAATTTCCTCTTCACTGTCGTCTTGACCCAGCTAGACCGGCCCTGCGCGCAACATACCCGCGGCCGCGAGCAGGGCCCTGCGTCGAAACCGGGGTCAGAGCAGCTCGAGGATGGTGGCGTTGGCCTGGCCGCCGCCCTCGCACATGGTCTGCAGCCCGTAGCGGATGCCGTTGTCGCGCATGTGGTGCACGAGCGTGGTCATGATGCGGGCCCCCGAACCGCCCAGCGGGTGCCCGAGGGCAATCGCGCCGCCGTTCGGGTTCAGGGCCTTGGCGTCGGCCCCGATGTCGGCCAGCCAGGCCAGCGGGACCGGGGCGAACGCCTCGTTGACCTCGAACGCGCCGATCTGGTCGAGCGAGAGACCGGATCGGCGCAGGGCCTTCTCGGTCGCCGGGATCGGCGCCGTCAGCATGATCACCGGGTCGGCGCCGGCCAGCACCGCGGTGTGCACCCGGACGATCGGCGTGAGTCCGAGTTCGGCGGCCTTCTCGCTGGTGGTCATCAGCAGCGCGGCCGAGCCGTCGGAGATCTGCGAGGAGTTGCCTGCGGTGATCACGCCGCCCTCTGGCTTGAAGACCGTCTTGAGCGTGCCGAGGGACTCCACCGTGCCGCCGCGCCGCACGCCCTCGTCAGCGGTCACCGTGGTGCCGTCGGGCCGCGTGACCGGGCTGATCTGGCCGTCGAAGCGGCCTTCGTCCTGGGCCGCGGCCGCCTTCTCGTGACTGGCCAGGGAGTACTCGTCGAGCTGGGTGCGGGAAAAGCCCCAGCGTTCGGCGATCATCTCGGCGCCCACACCCTGGTTGGGGATGACGCCGTGGTAACGCGCCAGGAACGACGCGCCGAACGGATCCTGACCCTGGACCGAGCTGCCCATCGGTACCCGGCTCATCGACTCCACCCCGCCCGCGACCACCACGTCGTACTGCCCGGCGATCAGCCCGGCCGCCGCGAAGTGCACCGCTTGCTGGCTCGACCCGCACTGCCGGTCCACCGTGACCCCGGTGACCGACTCCGGCCAGCCCGCGGCCAGCACCGCGGTGCGCGCGATGTCCAGCGTCTGCTCCCCGGTCTGCGACACGCAGCCCCACACCACGTCGTCCACCGCGGCGGGATCGACCCCGCTCCGCTCGGCCAGCGACCTGAGCACGTGAGCGGACAGTTCCACCGGATGGATCCCGGACAGTGCGCCGTTTCGCTTGCCGACCGGCGCCCGGACCGCCTCGACGATGACCGCGTCCCGCATGTAGCATCTCCCTCCGGCCGAAGCCGTTCACCCGTGACCCCTCCGTTTCAGCCTAAGGGTCGTTAGGTATATTCCGGCTAGTGAGGCGCCTCACACGAGCCGGGAATGCGGACGTCAGCCCGCCAGGGCCGCCAGGAAGCGCTGCGTCTGCGCATCCGCCGAATACAGGACGGTTCCCATCATCCCCCGGGTGAGGAGCACCTTGTAGGTGTTGCGGATCAGCCGGTCCGCCTGGTCCTCGCGCACGCCTCCCCGGACGAGGGCCGGGTCCTTGCTGGCGCCCCTGACGGTCACCAGGCGCCCGTCGCGGGCGACCAGGTCAGGGCCGAAGATCACGCCGTTCCAGTCGTACTCGAAGCCCTGCGCGGTATAGACGCAGCCGACCTGGCCGAAGCCGCCGGGCAGGGTCGCCCACAGCGAGCTGGGCGGCGCGCTGCCGACCGTCCGCTCGCTCTTAGAATTCCACGGCCGGGCCCAGTCGCCGATGACCACATCCGGGACGAGCCGGTCTCCGATGACCACGTCCGGGACGAGCCGGTCACCGTCCGGATCACTCCACCGCCAGCAGAAGCCGGCCGTCATGCGAGCGGAGTATCCCGCGTCGAGCCGGTCCCGCAGCACCGACTCAAGCTCGTCAGGTGATTCGGCGAGTGAGACGTCGAGCCGGTCGCGTGCAGCACCGGCCGGCCCTGCCGGGACAGCTCGCCGAGCAGGGCGAGAGCGATCACGCTCTTGCCGCTGCCCGGGCCGCCGATCACGATGACAACCGTCTTGCTGTCCTGCTCGTGGGCGCGGTCGACGGCGTGCAGGACCAGCTCGTGGGCCAGCCGCTGCTCCGCGAGCAGCACGAACTGCTCCTGGTTCCTGATCTCGGCCGCGGCTACCTTCAGCAGCTGGCGGGACGGCCGTATGTCGCTGGCCAGGAACCGGTCCGCCGCGCCCGCGCCCGGCGCGGGCGCGAAGCGGTCCCGCAGGTAGTCGGCGAACGCGCCCCTGGTCGTCTGCGTGAAAAGCCTGGTCCGGTCGTCCCGCATCCGGTCATAGAGGTCCGCGACGTCGGCCTTCGCCGCGTTGTGCAGATAGGCGACGCCGTGCACGGCGTCCGGGCGCTCCCGCAGCACGCTCACGTAGTCGGCCAGGTAGTCGCAGTAGCCCTTGGCCTGAAGAACCGGGTGCAGCTTCGGCCCGCCGCTCATGTGCTCGACGAGCACAAGCTCCGGCGCGCTGGCTGGTCAGCGGCAGCTGGTATTCGATGAGCATCTCGACCTGGCTCAGTCCCGCCTGCACGAGGTCATGGGCCAGGACGGGGAGGCTGCGGTCCCAGGACCGGCGTTCGGCGGGCGACACGGAAAGGCCGGCTGACATGCGCATATGCTCGGCCAGCACGTCGCTGAGCCGCTGCTCCATAGGCAAGGCAAGCATCCCGGCAGTCCGACGGAAGACCGTCACCGACCGACCCCCAACGCAGCACGACTTCTCGTACGGATGGGGGCATGTCCGTGATCAGCAGATCAGCAGATCAGCTGATCAGCGGAAGCCCGTCGGACCGCAATAATTGACGCGCCGAATACTACCGGTCGCGGCCGCAGGATCCACCTCAGGTGAGGCGGGGCGCCTTGCGCCGGCTGCCGCGGTACGTCGCGGCGTCGTACCGGTGCTCGTTCTCCGCGAGCTTGTCCGCGGCGGCGGTCAGCAGGTCCACGCCGAGAACATCGGCGAGCCTGGTGAGGTAGAGGAATACGTCGGCGATCTCGGACCGGACCTGGCCGGCCGCCTGCGGGTCGGCCATGATGGCCGCCGCCTCCTCTGGCGTCAGCCACTGGAACTCGGCGAGGAGCTCACCGGCCTCGCCGGCCAGTGCCATCGCCAGGTTCTTGGGCGTGTGGAACTGCTCCCAGTCCCGGGCGGCCACGAAGTCACGCAGCCGCTCGGTCAGCTCGCCGATGTCGCGCATGGCCCCTCACCCTAGGGGACGGCCGGGACGCGGCCTCACTCAATCGGCTGCCTGGCGATCAGCGACGGCTCGCGGCCGGCCAGCAGCCAGCCGCCGGCCGCGGCGACCAGCGGCAGCCCGACCAGCAGGATCAGCACGTCACCCAGCGGCACGTCGCCGAACACGGCGGACAGGCTGCCGTGCGCCCAGGCCAGCACCGCGATCACCGCGCCCACCAGGCCGAGGATCGCGCCGAGCAGGCCCAGGGCGGCGGCGGTCGCCGCGGTGATCATCCGCCGGGTCCCGGCGCTGGCCCCGGTGGCGGTCAGCGTGCGCAGGTCCCGCCCGGTCTCGCTGCGGATCAGGCCGACGGACGCGGCCAGCACGCCGAGCGCGATGACGATACCAAGCGCGGTGCCGCCGTCGGCGAACTCGGCCAGGCTGGGCCCGTCGGTCTTGGTCTCGACCGTCACCTGGTAGGCGAGCGCGAGGTGCCGCGCGGCGCTGATCTGCGTGGCGGTGAGCGGGGCGGGCGCCTGGATCAGCCAGCCGGACAGCGAGGTCTGCAGGTGGTACTTGCTCACCACGTACTCGGTGGTCACCGTGTTCGGTGCGGAGGTGCCGCCGGGCAGGCTGCTGATTGTCTGTATCGTGGGGTTGGCCACGCAGTCGTGGCTCAGCGTGCAGGGCGGCAGCACGCTGGCCTTCTGCACCAGGCCGCCGGGACCGTACAGGAGGCCGTAGCTGCCCCAGGTCATCTCCAGGTGCGGCAGGCCCGCCAGGCCCGAACGCACGGTGAGGAAGTCGGTACCAGGGCGGATCTGGCTGGCCTTGATGCCGTACGCGGCGAGCAGCTGAGGGGTGGCGAGGTACACGTTCCCGTTGAAGTGATCGTGCGGCCCCTGCGTGCCCGCCTGGGACAGCCCGGGGCCGGCCACCTCAAGCGGCAGCACGGGCCGGGCGTGCAGGCTGGCCGCGTAGCTGTCCACCTGGCTGCTCAGGTGGGCCAGCTGGGCCTGGCTGAGCTGCGTCATCATGCCGGGCGCCGGGTTCGCCTGCGAGGAGAAGATCAGCTGGCTGCTGGACAGGTTCGGGCCGAACCAGTTCAGCGGGTTCCCGAACTGGATGCTGGCCACGAGGCAGATCGCCGTGGCCAGGAACACCGCGAACGTGGTGGCGGCGAGCGCGGCGCCGGACCGGGCCCGGTAACGGACCAGGTCGCGCACCGCGACCCGGATCGCGACCGGCAGCCGCGAGCTCGCCCCGGCGGCCAGCACGCTGACGGCCAGCGGAGCGAGCAGGAGGATCCCGACCATGGCGGCGACTAGGCCGGCCAGCAGGAGCAGCGCGTCCTTGCTCCCGCCGGCGCCGCCCCCACCGCCCCCACTGCCCCCACTGCCCCCACTGCCGCCGC
>JBEKKH010000458.1:0-6609 GCA_050010815.1 Streptosporangiaceae bacterium
GACTGCTGCTCTGGTTTCCACATGCTGCCGGAGGCGCCGCTGACGGGCTGCTGGACGATGTCCGGGGTGCCCTGCGCGGTGGAGTTCCCGGCCACGGTCACGTCGTCGCCGGAGTTCTGGGCCTGCAGCTCGCCGTAGCCGCCGGAGACCGGGACGAACTGGAACTGCTGGTTGGACTGGCCGTTACAGGTCCACTGGTCGATCGCCGCGCCGCTCGCGGTGGTGTTCCCGAACACGTCCAGGCACAGTCCGTCGCTGGCCGCGGTCAGCTGGTGATACCCGGACGGGAACCCGCCGCCCGACGATCCGCTCGCCGGCGTCAGGTAGATCGCGAACGCGTCATGGGCGGCCTGGAAGGTGACCGGCACCGTGATGGAGCCACTGGAGGTGCTCACATTCTGGTCGTAGACCACCTGCGGGGAGCTGAGCGGGTACTGATCCGGGATCCGGTCCACGACGACGTTGACGCTGCCGTTGCTTGCCAGCCACGGCACCGAGGCCAGCCCGCTGTAGGTGACGGAAACCGAGCCGGTGTAACCGTTTTCGTCACCGATGATGGCCACGGACCGTTTGGCGGTGCTGTCCTCCGCGGCGGAGATCGCCGTGCTTCCGGCCTCACCGGAGGTGGACACCAGGGAACCGGTCATGTCCGCGTAGTCGCGCATCACCCACCAGTTCCCGTTCGGCACCCAGGACCCGTTGACCTCGGTGAGGACCCCGGTCAGGTTCGGCGTCAGGCAGCACTGCCAGTTCCCGCGCATCGCGTTGGTGTAACCGGACAGGGCGAACCGGTCCAGGTACCAGGCGGTCACTCCGGCGGTCTGCTGGTCGGCGGGCTGGTACTCGTTCGACGACAGCGGGATGCGCGGCAGTCCGGCGGCCGTCAGGTCGTTGTTGATCGCCTGAGCCACCGTCACCGGGTCGTCACCGTCCCCCTCGTTGTGATTGCTGATCATGTCCGGCGACGTCCCGGCGGACTTGACGTGCGCCAGCCAGGTCGTCCACTCGCCGGGATTCTGCTGCGGAGTGAACGCGAACGACGGCCCGACGATTGTCGCCCCGGGCGCCAGGCGGCGGATCTGCTGGTAGGCGGTGTCCCACATCTGGAAGTACTGGGTGGTGTTCACCCCCGGTCCCCAGAAGATGGACAGCTCCGGCTCGTTCCAGATCTCATAGGCGAACTTCAGCCCGGTCGCCTGCAGTTCGGGGATCACCGTGTCAAGGAAGGTGACCCAGTTCGAGCAGTTCCCGCTGGTACACGGGTACACGGTGTTCGACGGCTGGCCGGCATCCGCGCCGAAGATGTCACTGAGCAGCACCTGGTACTGCGCGTGGTATGGCGGCTGGGTCAGCCGTTTCGCCTGCGCGATAATCGTGTTGACGTCGGCCTGGGTGCCGGAGCCGTTCTGATACCCGTCCCCGATCCACCCACCGGACACGTGCCCGCCGCCGCGGAACGCGTTGATCCCCAGCGGCTCCAGGTACTGGTCCGGCGGCTGGGTCCCGTCCTGGCTCACCCCGTACAGGAAACCCTCGCCGATGCCGGTCGCCGGGCCGGTTACCGATCCCAGGTTCACGTTCAGCGACTCGGCCGCCACCGCGGTCTGGGCCGATGCCAGCAGCGGTATTGCCAGGGCCAGCGCCGTCCCAGCCGCGGCCCGACGAAACCATCGTGTTCTCGTGCTCATGGAAGCCTCCTCCGGTATCGGGCGCCACCCGATGTGGCGCCGGTTGTGAGCGCTCACATGTGAGCGCTCACAACTCAGCTGGCTTTGATAGGAGCCGCTAGGGCAGGTGCCATTGCTGGTTGGTGCCGCCGTTGCAGGTCCACAGGTCGAGCTGGGTGCCGTTGGCGGTGTTGAAGCCCGGGTCGTCGAGGCACTTGCCGGAGGCGGGGTTGACCAGGGTGCCGTTGGACGCCTTCCATTGCTGGTTAGCGCCGCCGTTGCAGTCCCAAAGCTCGATCAGGGTCCCGTTGCCGTAGTTGGCGCCGGTGATGTCCATGCACTTGCCGTAGACCTGAAGGGTGCCGTCGGGCTGGACGGTCCACTGCTGGTTGACACCGCCGGTGCAGTCCCACATCTGGATCTTGTTGCCGTTCGCGGTGGAGAAAGCGCTGTCATCCACGCACTTAGCGGAATCGTCACCGGCCGTGATCGGGCCGGACGGCGCGCTGGTCTGGGCGTAGCCGGCCGTGGTGAGGTCCGCCTGCACCGCGTTCTCGGTGGCGTCGGACGGGTAGCCGGACGTCACGGCCCCCTCGAAGAACTCCCCGGAGGCGCCATTGCTGTTGTCGCCGCCGGTGCCGAGCAGGATGTCAGCCTCCTCGTGCATCGGCGAGTAGCCGTTCGGCAGCGCACCCGACCAGGTGGTGGTCAGCCCGCCGCTGGTGGCGTTGCCGTATTTGAGAGTGAAGTTGCTGGTGCCGTTGTTCTTCTCCCAGGCGCTGACGAACGGGTAGTTCACACCCGGATTATTCGCGGTGTTCGGCCCGGTATTGGTGCTGTACATGCCGTTCTCCAGGTCAGCCTCCACCCACGGGCCGGAGCCGGTGCACCCGCCGAACCAGCAGGCGCTGCCGAACTCGATCGCGTTCATGTGCCCGTTACCGGTGTCGGTGTGCGACGTCTCGCCGCTGCCGAAGTCGAAGCAGCACTGGTTGTTGTACAGGTTCGAGGAGGTCACCATGTAGACCCCCTCGGGCTGGGAGCCGGTGGGCACGGTGATGTTGTCGACGCGGTAGCCGGTGCCGGGGGTGATCTTGACCCCGAATGCCTGGTTGCCGTTGATCGTCACCGGCAGCGCCATGGCGTTCGCCCCGATGTCCGACCCGTTGGGCCCCGGGCCCTTCCAGTAGCCGCCCCAGGAGATCGGCAGGTCGCTATGGTGGGAGCTCTGGTCGTAGATCTTCGTGATCGTGCAGGTGGTGCCAGCGCAGAACGACACCTGCGGGGCGGCGTTGACGTCGCCACCCGCGGACGTCAGGCCGATGTTCAGGTAACTGCTGTCAGAGGAGCGCTGCACCTGATAGAGCGGCCCGCCGTAGGAACCGTAGAGCGCACGCACGGTGCTGTACGCGGCGACGCACGGTGTCCCCCCCGCGGCGTAGATGTCACACGGAAGCGAGGATGCCGCCATGGCGGCTGGCGCGATGGCGCCACCGCCCGCCGCTACTAGCGCCCCGGCCGTGAGCGTGAGCGTCGCGCCTGCGAGCAGCAGCCCCTGCCTCACGCGTCGTAGTCTTGACCGGAGAGTCATGGATAACCTGCCTTTCTCACCCAAGTGATCTGTTGTGGGATTAGGAGCAGGCGCCTGAAGCCATCGTGTCCCCTCGCCTCGGGGCTGCGAGTAGCACTCGAATCGATTCGCGCAACCGGTTCGATGGCATATTACGATCGGATTTAGGTGAGATCAATGGCATTGTTACGAGCCCCGTAGCGGCGAGGCGCCGGCGCGCGTCCCGGTCAGTCGCGATGACCTGGGCATTTGAGCGGCGTAGGAACTCGTTGAAATTCCACGCGAGCCGAGTGAAACTTACAAGCAACCCTCCGCATGGTCGCGATCCGTAGCCGCATTTGCCGGAGGAAGCTGGAATGGCTACATTACGTAGCGCCCTGCGAATCGGTTCGATTCGCTGGCGGCCGAGAAGGCGAGCTTGCTCGCCGGACGACATGCGGATGCCCGCGCCAGGGCGCCGGGAGGAATCCGATGAACATCGGCGAGATCGCCCGCCGTTCCGGAGTGTCACGCAGTACCGTGTCGTATGCGCTCAGCGGCAAGCGCTCGGTAGCCGAGGCGACCCGGCGGCGCATTCAGGAAGTCATCGACGAGCTTGACTACCGCCCTAATGCCGCTGCCCGCGCCCTGAAGGAAGGACGCACTCGTACACTCGGCCTGGTCATTCCCCCCGCGGCGGAACGGCTGACGTTCATGCAGCTGGAATTCGTCGCCAGCGTCATGGAGGCGGCCGCACACGCGGACCTGGACGTGCTGCTCTCGCCCTCTGGGGGCGATCATGACCGCTCCTTCGAACGAATCGTCAGCGGACGCCGGGTAGACGGCGTGATCGTGATGGAAATCCGGCTGGATGATCCCCGCCCCGTGCGGCTGCAACGCGCGGGAATGCCGTTCGTGACAATCGGGCGCACCGCGAGGCCGCACGGGATGTGCTGGGTCGACATCGACTATGCGGCGCTTATCGGCCGGTGTGTCGACCACCTGGCTGACCTAGGCCACCGCGCTATCGCGCTCATCAACCGCCCGGCCGAACTGGTCTCATCCGGCTACGGTCCCGGGCACCGGGCGCGGGAAGGTTTCGCCGGTGCGGTCGCACGCCGCGGCATCGAGGGCTCCGAGTTCTGCTGCGCCGATCATGCGCGGGGCGGCCAGGCCTGCGTCGAGGAAATTCTGCGGACCCATCCCGAGGTCACCGCCATCGCGACGATTAACGAGGCGGCGCTACCCGGCGTCCAGCGAGCGCTGGAGCGCGCCGGGCTGGAGATCCCAGGCCGGTTCTCCGTCACCGGAGTCGCGGCGCGGCACTGGGCCGAGCAGTTCCATCCGCAGCTCACCGCAGCCGACGTGCCGGCCACGGACATAGGGGCGACGGCAGTACGGTTTCTTATCGAGCGCATTGCCGAGCCGGACGCTCCGCCTCGGCATGAAATGGTCGCGCCACCCATCTCGCTACGGAACAGCACCGGCCCGGCCGGATACCTGAAACCCGCCTGAAACCCTCTTGACACCCCAGGCGCGGCGGGTTCCTCCGGACTGGCGACCACCTGTTTTCCCAGGCTGACTCCCGAACGCGTGTTTCCGTACGATGACGGCGCGATGACAGAGGGTTGACGGCCGGAATGTTAACGCTCACAATGGTGGCGCTCGCTACTGTGTGCACTACTGATCATTACATGAGGTAATTGTGAGCGCTAACAATCGCGGTGCCCCATCCAGCCGCAAGGTGATGAGGCCCATGATCAGGAGGCTCCAGGCGTGGCGGCCTCTGACCGCCCGCCGGGTTACCCGTGGGGTCAGGCTGTGGGCCGCTGTCGCACTCGCCCTGCCGGTCGCGGTGGGGCTGGCGCCGCCGGCCCATGCCCTGGGCAACGGGCTGGCGCTGACCCCGCCGATGGGCTGGAATGACTGGAATGCCTACGGCTGCAACGTCAGCGAGCAGCTCGTGGAGCAGACCGCGCTGGCCATGCACAACGACGGCATGCAGGCGGCGGGCTACAGTTACGTGAACATCGATGACTGCTGGATGTCCTCCAGCCGGGCCGCCAACGGCAACCTGGTCGCGAACCCGTCCAAGTTCCCCGACGGCATCGCCGCGGTCGCCAGCTATGTGCACTCGCTGGGCCTGAAGCTTGGCATCTACGAGGACGCAGGCACAGCGACCTGCCAGGGATATCCGGGCAGTTACGGGCATGAGCAGCAGGATGCGAGCCTGTTCGCCTCCTGGGGGGTCGACTACCTGAAGTACGACTGGTGCAACGTCCCGTTCAGCAGCTTCCCCGGCGAGTCACATGAGCAGGTCGCGCAGACGCTGTACACGCGGATGAGCAACGCGCTGGCGGCGTCCGGCCGCCCGATCGCGTTCAGCATGTGCAACGGGTGGGATTCCAGCGTTCAGCCGTGGACCTGGGGCGGCCCGGTCTCGAACCTGTGGCGCACCACCAGCGACATCCAGCCCAACTTCACCAGCATGCTGAACAACTTCCACACCAACGTGACACTGGCCTCCTTCGCCGGTCCCGGGGCATGGAACGACCCGGACATGCTCGAGGTCGGCAACGGGATGACCGCCACCGAGGACCAGTCGGAGTTCAGCTTGTGGGCGGAGATGGCCGCCCCGCTGATCGAGGGCAGCAACCTGGTCAGCGCGAGCCCGGCCACACTGTCCATCCTGACCAACAAGGCCGTGATCGCGGTCGACCAGGATTCGCTCGGCAAGCAGGGCACCGAGGTGTCCTCCTCCGGCGGTCTCGACGTGCTGGCCAAGCCGCTCGTCAACGGGGACGTGTCGGTGGCCTTGTTCAACGAGACCGGGTCCACCGCGACGATTTCCACCACGGCGGCGGCGATCGGCAAGACGGGAGCGTCCAGTTACACGCTGACCAACCTGTGGACTGGTGCCACCTCGACCACCACGGGCACGATCAGCGCCTCGGTCCCGTCCCACGGCACCGTCATGTTCCGGGTCTCGGGCGGCAGCACCGGCACGAACCCGTTCGGCGAGATCAGCGCCGTGGGCGCGGGCAAGTGCCTCGACGTACCCGATCTCAGCACCACCGCGGGAACCCAGCTCGACATCTGGACCTGCAACGGCGGGTCCAACCAGATCTGGACGCACACCTCCTCGAATCAGCTCACCGTCTACAGCGGCAGCAGCCAGCTGTGCATGGACGCCTATGACAACCAGACCACGCCGGGCACGAAGGTGGAGATCTGGACCTGTAACGGCGGCGCCAACCAGCAGTGGGAGCTTAACGCCAACGGCACCATCACCGGCGTCCAGTCCGGACTGTGCCTGGACGTCGCGGGGGCGAGCACCGCCAACGGCGCCCTAGTGGAGCTGTGGACGTGCAACGGCCAATCCAACCAGCAATG
>JBEKKH010000459.1:0-6606 GCA_050010815.1 Streptosporangiaceae bacterium
TGGTCAGGCGGTGCGCGACCACGATCGTGGTACGCGCCGCGGTCAGCTCGCCGATGGCGTGGTTCACGGCCGCCTCGGCGGCCAGGTCGAGCGCGGCGGTGGCCTCGTCGAGCAGCAAGATGGCGGGGTCGGCCAGCTGTGCCCGGGCAAGCGCGATGAGCTGGCGCTGGCCGGCCGACAGGTTGCGGCCGCGCTCGGAGATCTCATGGTTGTAGCCGCCGGACAGATGCATGATCATGTCGTGCGCGCCGGTCGCCCGGGCCGCGGCCTCCACGTCGGCATCGCTGGCACCTGGCCTGGCGTACGCGATGGAGTCCCTGACCGTCCCCGCGAACAGGTAGGACTCCTGCGGGACCACGCCAAGCTGGTGCCGGTAGCTAGCCAGATCGAAGTCACGGACGTCGGTGCCGTCGATCAGGACCGTGCCGCTGGTCACGTCGTAGAAGCGGGCGATGAGCTTGACCAGAGTTGATTTGCCCGCCCCGGTCTGACCCACCAGTGCGACGGTCTCGCCAGGCTCGATGGTTAGGTTGACCCCAGCCAGCGCGTTGGCGTCGCTGTTGGTGTAGCTGAAGTCCACGTCGTGCAGCTCGATCCGGCCCAGCAACCGGCCCGCGGTAACCGGCCGGCTCGCCGGCGGCGTGGAAGTGCCGAGCCGGAGCAGGTCGGTGATCCGGCGCAAGCCCACCATGGCCTGCTGGTAACCGTCGAAGACCTGCGAAAGCTGCTGAACCGGGGAGAAGAACAGGTCGATGTAGAGCAGGTAGGCGATCAGCGCACCCGCCTTGAGCGTGCCGTCGCGCATCTCGCCAGTGGCCAGGACCAGCACGATCGCACCCGCGGCGGTGGAGAGGGTCTGCACGAACGGGAAGTAAATCGCGATGTAACGCTGGGCGCGCAGCCGGGAAACCCGGAACGCGTCGCTCAGCGCGGCGAACCGGTCCCGGTTGACCGGCTCGCGGCGGAACGACTGCGTCACCCGGAGCCCGGCCACATTCTCGGCGAAGTCGGCGTTGACGGCGGCGACCTTTTCTCGCGCCTCGCCGTATGCCTTCGCCGACTTCTTCCTGAACACCAGCGTCGCTACCACCAGCAGCGGGAAGATGCACAGGACCGCGAGGCCGAGCTCAAGGTTGATGATGAGCAGCGCAGCGAGCACGCCGAAGAAGGTGAGCACCGAGCTCACCATGGTGATCAGCCCGGTCTGCAGGAACGAGGACAGCGCGTCCACGTCCGTGGTCATCCTGGTCATGATCCGGCCGGACTGCTCGCGTTCGTAGAAGTCCAGCCCGAGGCGCTGCAGCTGGGCGAAGAGCTTGACTCGGAGGGTGAACAGCAGCCGCTCGCCGGTACGCCCGACCACCATCGTCTCGTAGATGTTGACCACCCAGTCGGCCAGCACGATGGCCAGCCCGATCAGCGAGACCACCACGATTGCGTGGAAGAACTTGGTTTCTACCCCGTTGTCGATGCCGTTCCTGACCAGCGCGGGCAGCGCCAACCCGGCGACCGCGTCGAGGCCGTCCAGGAGCAGCCCGATGATCAGCGCGGCCGCCAGCGGCCGCAGCAGCCTGCGCAGCGAGAACTCCCGGTCCGCGGCTCGGGCCGGCCCGAGTTCCACCTCCGGCACGTCCTTAGCCGGCGGTAGCTCCCCGACCTGGGCGAGCAGTGCGGGCGAAGGCGGCAGGCTGGCGAACGTGCCGGTGATGTTGCCCGCGCCGCCTCGGCTGCGTCCCATCGCGCCCCGGCCGCCCGCCCCGCCGAGACGGCTGATGCCCTGGGCCCCCCCGGCCGCCAGGGCGCCGTGGCCCGATGTGGCCGCGGCCAGCTCTTGCCTGCGCCGGTCGAGTACGTCTTCCACCGTGTGGCCAGCTCGCGGCCGGATCGCCGGAGCCGAGGACTCGAGCCCGGCCGCTGACCCTCCTCCGGCGGTCGGCTCCTCGTCCGGACCGGTGATGAGCTTCCGGTAAAGCGGGCAGCGCTCGGTCAGCTCCTCGTGGGTTCCGGTGTCGGCGACCCGGCCCTGATCCAGCACGACGATCCGGTCGGCCAGGTTCAGCGTCGACCGGCGGTGCGCGATGATCAGCGTGGTCCGCCCCCGCATCACCTCGCGCAGCGCGGCGTGGATCTCCGCCTCTAGCCGCGGGTCGATGGCCGAGGTGGCGTCGTCGAGCAGCAGGAGCCGGGGGTCGGTCACCAGCGCCCGGGCCAGGGCGACCCGCTGGCGCTGTCCTCCCGAGAGCGTGAGGCCCTGCTCGCCGACCATGGTGTCGTAGCCCTTGGGCAACCTGACGATGAACTCATGCGCCTGCGCCGCCTGGGCCGCGGCGACGATCTGCTCCTGGGTGGCGTCCGGCCGCCCGTAGGCGATGTTGGCCCCCACCGTGGCGGAGAACAAGAAGCTGTCCTCCATGACCAGGCCGATGGCCGCGCGCAGCGAGTCCTCGGTCAGGTCCTTCACGTCGTATCCGCCGATGCGGATCGAACCGCTCTGCGGATCGTAGAAGCGAGGCAGCAGCAGCGCGAGGGTGGACTTGCCCGACCCGGAGGCGCCGACCACGGCTACCGTCTCGCCCGGTTCGACGCGCAGGGACAGGTCGCGTAGCACCGGCTCAGTGGTCAGGTAGCCGAAATGGACGTGGTCGAAGCTGATGCCGGTCGCCGTCGGCGGCAGCTCGATCGCGCCGGGCTTGTCGGCAATGGCCGGGCGCGAGTCGATGATGTCGAACACGCGGACCACGCTGGCCCGCGCTTCCTGGCCGATGGTGACCATCATGGTGAGCGTCCGGACCGGACCGCTCATCTGCGCCAGGTAAGCCGAGAACGCGAGGAACGTGCCGAGCGACAGGGAACCGTGAATGGCGAGCCAGCCGCCGAGCGCGAGCACTCCGACCATCCCCAGTGACGGGATGGCGGTGAGCGCTGGGTTATACCTGGCCGTCAGCCGGATCATCCGCAGCCGGGACCCGAATAGCCGCGAGCTCGCGTCTTCCAGCCGCTCCTGCTCCTGCTCTTCCTGCCCGAAACCCTTGACCACGCGCACCCCGCCGATGGCCTCGTCGACGATGCCGGCCACGTCGCCCGACTGCTGCTGCGCGTGCCAGCTCGCGGGGAACAGCCTGCGCCGGGACGCGAGCGCGATCAGCCATAGCGCCGGCGCGACCGCCACGGTCACGATCGTCAGGACCGGCGAAAGCACCACCATGATGCCGATCGACACGATGAACAGCGCGAGGTTGCCGAGCGTGATCGGCACCATGGACAGAATGCTCTGCACCATGTTCAGGTCAGAGATGGACCGGCCGACCAGCTGTCCGGTGTAGATCTCGTCCTGACGCGCGCCGTCCAGCCGGGATAGGGAATCGAAGAGCTCGGTCCGCAGCTCGTGCTGGACATCGAGGGCAAGCCGCCCGCCGTAGTAGCGGCGGAAGTAGATGGCGCCGAAGTTGACACCGGCCGCGATCACGAGCAAGCCGGCCAGCGGCCAGATCGACTGCTGGTGGCGGACGATCACGTGGTCGATGATCTGCCGCTGGATCAGCGGAATCGCGGCGGTGGCCACCGTCGCCACCAGGGCTCCGCCGAGCGAGATCAGGACGCTTCGGCGGTGCCGCCAGCAATACTCAGCTACCCGCCGTAGCCACCCGCGATCCGGGGTCCCCGTGTCCCTCGCTTGTCCTGTCCTCCCTGACAGCAAAACCGTCCCACCTCGCCCCTCGTCCTCGCGAAGGAGTCAACAGCCCGCGCCGTCGTTTCATTTCCCAAACTAACCATCGACCCGGGCGGCCAGGGTTTAACGGGATGGTGAGGGCCTAGGTGTACCCGTCACCCGGCGTCCGAGACGGCGGGTAGGTAGTTTCAGCGTAGTGTCGCCTGACCACCCGGCGTCGCAACGCGCGTGCCGAGACTCCGCTGACCAGGGACCCGATGGCGATACCGAGCACCAGATTGACCAGCGCGGTGGCCGCCTTCTGGGACACCGCGGCCGTCGTACTGAACGGGAACACCACCGCGATGACCGTGCCAAGCCCGATGATCCAGTTGAAGAACATTCGCGGCCGCGGCGTGGACAGGAGCAGGAGGTGCATGATCGCGGTGGCGAACAAGGCGACGGCGGCGGCCGCGAACACGTACCCTACCGTCGACGCGCTGCCCCAGGCGCCGTCCCGCTGCGGGGCCAGGATCGGGATCGTGAACAGCCACCGGCATACCAGGATGCCAACCAGCGCGATCAGCGCCGCGACGACCGCGGTCGCCGCCCCGCCGGACCATAGGGTCCTGCCGTCTACGCGGCGCTGGACCTCTGGTTCAGGTCCGGGTTCATCACTGCTCATCGGAATTGTCATGGCTCGCCTCACGTTGAACAGCGCGTCTCGCTTCATAACGGCGCGTCTCATCACAGACTTAACCCCGGTACGGCCGCTCGAAACACCCGAAGGCCGGCCAAACCAGCTGAGAGGTACATGCCGTGACCAAGCCAGTCCTGCAGGTCATCATCGGGAGCCAGGCCCTGCGCCCGCTGCGGGCCAGCTAGCCTCCCTAGGCCACCGCTACCTGCACCATCGGGTAACCGCTGGCACCGTTCGGCTCCGGCGGCTCGTCCAGGCTGGTCTGGGTGTAACCGGTCGCGTCGGTCGCGCGCGCCTCGATCATGTGGTTTCCGCGGGGAGCGTCCCAGTCCAACACCCACTGCCGCCAGGTGTCGATGCCAGGGACGGCGGCCAGCGTGGCCTGCTGCCACGGCCCGCTGTCGACGCGCACGTGGACCGCGTCGATGCCCTTGTGCTGGGCCCAGGCCACCCCGGCGACCGCCGTGCGGCCCGCCGAGAGCTGGTTGGCACCGCTCGGCACGTCGATGCGGCATTCGGTCTTGATCGGCGCTTGCTGGGACCAGCCGCGCTGAGCCCAGTAGGCGTAGTTCCCCGCGAACGTGGTCACGTTGATGTCCGTCACCCATTTGGTCGCGGACACGTACCCGTACAGGCCGGGTACGACCATCCGGGCCGGGAAGCCGTGCGCGACCGGCAGCGCCGTCCCGTTCATCGCCACCGCCAGCAGGGCGTCCCGGCCGTCCATGACGGTCTGGACCGGCGTGCCCGAGGTAAACCCGTCCACCGAGGTGCACATCAATTGGTCCGCGCCGGCCTTGATCCCGGCCTCTCGCAGCAGGCTGCTCAGGCTGGCGCCCAGCCAGAGGGCGTTGCCGATGTACGGGCCGCCAACCGGCTCGGACACGCAGCACAAGGTCACGTAGTCCTCGATCAGCGGACGCTTGATCAGCTGGTCGAAGCTGATCGTGAGCTCCCGTTCGACCATGCCGTGGATCCGGAGCTGCCAGCTGGTGGGATCGACCTGGGGCAGGACGATCGCGGTGTCCACCCGGTAGAAGTTTGCGTTGGACGTGATGAACGGGGAAATGCCCGGCACATTCAGGTTCACCCCGGCCGGCAGCGTCGCTGGGGTCCCGGTCGGCTTGGGGATACGCAAAGCCTTCTGCGCGCTCGCCACGCTGCCCCGCTCGGCCAGCAGGCGCCCGGCCAGGCCGGCCCCGGCCGCGATGCCCACGGTCGCCGCGCTGGCTTTTATGAAGCTCCTGCGCTGCGGTCCGGGCTCCGCTACGCCGCCGGCCTCCCCGGACGCGGTCACCCGGCCCGGCCGGGGCAGGTCAGGCACGGCGGGCAGGTCAGGCACGGCGGGCAGGTCAGGCACGGCGGGCAGGCCAGAGGCATCCGCAGGACCCGCACCGTGCGGCTCGTTCAGCCACGGGGCGGTCGTCCAGGTGCGCGGATGGCTCCGGATCGCGCCCGGGCTGGCCAGCGGGATGAGGATGCGCAAGACGGCCACCGCCGCCGCCGTCGCACCCAGCGTCGGCAGCAAGCTGGCGAAGCTCGCGTTGGGACGGGTCGCGGCCGCGATCAGGCCGATAACCGCGAACACCGCCAGCCCGGCCATGCCATAGGACAGGCGCCGGGTGGCCGTCGCCCCGAGCACGGCGGCGAGCAGCGCGATCACCACCAGGATGCCGCCGACCAGGATGGTCTTGTCGTTGGACCCGAACGACGTGATGGCGAAGTTCTTCAGCCACGGCGGCGTGAAATCGATCTGCAGCTGGCCCACCGCGACCACGGGTGACCCGTCGGCGCCGGTGAAGCCGGCCACGAACTGCCCCACGCCCAAGGCGGTGGCCGCGGCCAGCAGGCCGGCCACGGCGCCCAGCCGCTCCCGGCGCTTGATCGCCGGGTCCCGGCCGGCCCGGCGACCCGTTCCGCTTCCCATCGTCTTCATATCCTTTATTCGGTGCGGAGGTGGTGCGGGTTTGCCGGTCGCGACGATTATTCGTGGCCAGGACGCCGGGATTGTCCCCGGACGCCAAACCCTAGCGGTTCCTGCTACGAATATCAGTTATGACCAGTGCCAGCCCGGGGGGACGAAACCCCGGAACCCCGCGCGTCCGGGAGGAAGCCATCTCCCCGGACCCGCCTGGCCTGGACGTGCAGCTCGGGCTGGTGGCGCGTGGAGACCCGGCGGCCTTCGATGCCGTCTACGAGCAGATCGCCTCGTCGGTTTTCGGCATCGTCAGGCGGGTGATCCGTGATCCGGCCCAGT